>CAYNNX010000071.1:19066-21751 GCA_964398515.1 uncultured Streptantibioticus sp.
CGACGAAGCGGTCAACGTCCTCGTGGGCGCCCTCGACACCGACGTCACCAGCGCCCAGATCGCCGCCGAGGTCAAGCTCGAGGTCCTGATCAACCGCGGGCGGCTCGCCGACGCCCAGCTCGCCGCCGAACAGGCCCGCTACCGCACCGTCCAGTACGCCGAGTCGCTGCGCCGCGCCCTGGAGGCCACCCGCCGCGACGTACGGGCGGTCGACTGGCTGCGCGCCGTCCCCGACATGATCAACGAGGCGCTCGACCACGTCGCCGACCGCTACCGGCACGAGAACGCCATCCTCACCAACATCCGCAAGGCCCGCGACGAGGCCGAGGACCCCGAGCACAAGCGCCGCGCCGCCGAACTCGTCGACATCGTCAAGGACTGCATCCGCCGCCACACCCAACTCCAGTCGCGCCTGCTGGAAGCCGGCCCGCTCTTCCGCGCCGAACAGGACCGCCAGGCCTTCGCCACGCTCCCGGCCCGCGCCGGACTCGACGTGTACGGACAGCTCCTCGCGCCCCTGCTGCCCCTTCCCGTGGAACGGGCGAGCCGGGTCACCGAGGCCTTCTTCACGCACGGCACCGGCCTGCGCACCCCGCTCGCGGTCCGCGTCGGCGACCTGGTCGACGTGCTGCTCACGCCCCCGCTGGAGCGGGAACACCTCGGCGCGGAGATGCCCGAGCCGGACCTGGTCGCCACACCCGAGGACAGCCGCTTCAGCGACGAGCAGCTCGAAGCCGCCCTCGACCTGCTCGACCTGCCGCACGACGCCCCCCGGCGGCTGTCCGGCCTGCTCGCCGAGGCCCGCCGCCGCGACCCCGAACTGCCCTACCTCGTCGCCCTCCTGACGGTCCACGCGGCGAGCCCGCCCGTCGGCACGGCCTACCGGCAGGGCGAGCGGCGGCTGCTGTTCGCCGTCGACGACGGCACCGAACTCGACGACCCCGAGTTCGGCGGCGCCGACCTGATCGTCGGCGCCGCCCTGCTCGACGCCGCCGGAATGGCGGCCGAACGCACTGTTGAGACAGCGGAGAACGAGGAGCATCACCCGTGAGCGACGCACGCGAGGCTGCCGGGCTGCAGGGGGGCGCGATGGCTGCGGTTTCGCCGAGTGGGCGGAGAAGCGAGCCGATCGATGCTGTGAGCGACGCACGCGAGGCTGCCGGGCTGCAGGGGGGCGCGAGGGCTGCGGCGGAGCCGCACGGGTCGGGCGGCGGGGACTCCGCGGTCCCGGGCGACGGTGACGCACGCGCGCGCCAAGAGGACCACGACACCCGCGGACACCGCGCGGTCGCTCAGCGTGCCGAGGACCTCGACACGCTGAGCGAGGCGCGCCAAGAGGCGCCCGAGCAGGCGCCCGAGGAGCCACGCGGTGAAGCGCACGAGGCGGCACCGGCGCGCGGCAGCGCATCGGTGACCCCGGCCGACGCCGCGGACGCGGCCCGGCTGGTCTCCTTCGGCCTTCAGCCCAAACTGCTGCCCTCCCGCGACGCCGAGTACGCCGAGCTGATCCGCCGCCACCGCGAGGACCCGGCGTTCGCCCGGCTCGCCGACGCGGTCGCCGCCGGGCTGGGGCTTGTCGTGCTGGAGGTGTCACCCCGCGCGGGGATGGCCGTGGCCGCCGCCGAGGACTCCGTCTTCGCCGTCCGGATGGGCGACTACTCACGCCGCGCCGCCTCCGACTCCACCGACCGCTTCCTGCACGGACTCGCGCATCTGGCCGTCGCCGCCCTGGCCTTCCCGCGCCCCGCCGACCTCGCCGACGACGGCTACATCGGCCGCATCACGGTCAACGGCGTCGACGCCTTCGTACGCCAGGCCTGCCGCAGGCTCGCGGAACGCGCCGAAGAGCAGGGTGAGAACACCGACCCGGCCAGCGGTGCCCCGGGCCTGGAGGCCGCCTGGCGGGTGTGGGCGCGCCGCAGCGCGACGGGCGCCACCAAGGACGCCCGAAGGCTGGCCGGTTCGACCACCGGGATCGTCGGCAAGGCGGTGGCGTTCCTGGTGGACTCCGGCTTCCTCCAGCGCACCGGCGACGAGGCCGGCGGCACCTACCGCACCACCGCCCGCTACCAGTTGCAGGTGCGGGACCTGGCGGGCAGCGCGGCCATGGCCGAACTGCTCGA
Organism: uncultured Streptantibioticus sp.; assembly: GCA_964398515.1. Lineage (GTDB taxonomy): Bacteria > Actinomycetota > Actinomycetes > Streptomycetales > Streptomycetaceae > CAYNNX01. The sequence goes on from CAYNNX010000071.1 coordinate 21,190, forward strand.
CCTGGGCGTGGTGCCGGTCACCGACGGCACGGCCTCCCTCCTCGGGCCGGACGACGGCGACAGCCTCGACCTCGTCCCCGACGCGGGCCTGCCCTTCCACGCCTCCTGAACCGCCCCCATCCACAACGAGAGTCCAATCCGCCATGTACGAGCTGTCCCGGATCCGCCTCTACTCCATCGGGCCGGCCGGTGCGCGCTACGCCGACACCGTGCTGGACCTGCGCGGGGTCGGCGATCCGGTGCCGCAACCCGCCCCCACGCAGGGAGACTTCTTCGCCGACGAGCCGACCGGGCCGCCGCGCCGCCCGGCCCCGGCGGGGGTGCTCTTCCTGGAGAACGGCGGCGGCAAGTCCGTTCTGCTCAAGCTGATCTTCTCGGTCATGCTCCCCGGCCACCGAAACACCCTGGGCGGTGCCAGCTCCGGCGTGCTGCGCAAGTTCCTGCTGGCCGACGACTGCGGCCACGTCGCGCTGGAGTGGCAGCACACGGTCACCGGTGAGCTCGTGGTGGTCGGCAAGGTGAGCGAGTGGCGCGGGCGCCAGGTCTCCTCCGACCCGCGCAA
>CAYNNX010000071.1:21761-22454 GCA_964398515.1 uncultured Streptantibioticus sp.
TCGGTACCGAGGCTAGCCGGTGCCCGCGGGCCTTTCCGGCCCGGCCCCGGCCTGTCGCTGGACTCCCTGCCCGTCGCCGAGGCCGCCTCGGTACGCCCGGCCGCCGAGGGCGTCTCCGGCGCACGGGGACGGCGGCGCACCATGAAGGGGTTCCGCGACGCGCTGACGGAGGCGGGCAAGGCCTATCCGCATCTGGACGTGGTCTGGGAGGAGATCCACGACCGTTGGAACGAGCACCTCGGCGACCTCGGCCTCGACCCCGAACTCTTCCGCTACCAGCGGGAGATGAACGCCGACGAGGGCGAGGCGGCGGGCCTGTTCGCCGTGAAGAAGGACTCCGACTTCACCGACCTGCTGCTGCGTGCCGTCACCGACACCCGGGACACCGACGGGCTCGCGGACCTCGTCCACGGGTTCGCCAACAAGCTCGGCCGGCGCGCCGAGCTGACCGCGGAACGCGACTTCACCGCCGGCTCCCTCGACCACCTCGAGCGCATCGCCGGTGCCACCGAGACCCGCAACCGTGCCCGCGGCGTCCACGCCGACAGCGAGCGCCGCACCCGGGAGCTCGCCCGGCGCCTGGCCGCCCGCGCCGCCGCCGAACGGGCCCGCGCGGCCGAGCTCGACGGCCAGGTCGCCAATGCGGCCCGGGCCGTCACCGACGCCGACCGCGCCCGCGCCCGCACCTCGCTG
>CAYNNX010000072.1:0-2886 GCA_964398515.1 uncultured Streptantibioticus sp.
CGTCGCCCGGACCCTGGACGCGCTCACGGCCGATCCCGAGGTGTGGAGCAAGACCGCGCTGCTGATCACCTACGACGAGAACGACGGCTTCTTCGACCACGTCGTGCCGCCCGTCCCGCCCGCCTCCGCCGCGCAGGGCAAGTCGACGGCCGACGTGGCGAACGAGTTGTTCCGGCCCACCGGCTCCGACCAGAGCGTGCCCGGCCCCTACGGGCTCGGCCAGCGGGTGCCGATGCTGGTCGTCTCGCCCTGGAGCAAGGGCGGCTGGGTCTGCTCCCAGACCTTCGACCACACCTCCATCGTGCTGTTCATCGAGCGCCGCTTCGGGGTCCACGAGCCGAACATCTCCCCCTGGCGCCGGACCGTCTGCGGCGACCTGACCGCGGCCTTCGACTTCGCGCGGACCGACGCCACCGTGCCCTCGCTCCCGGACACCGGCGGCTACGCCCCGCCGGACCACAACCGCCACCCGGACTACGTGCCCAAGCTCCCGGCGCACCCGGCCATGCCCAAGCAGGAGCCCGGACTGCGCCACGCCAGGCCGCTGCCGTACGACCTGTCCGCCGACGCCCGCGTCGGCGCCGACGGCCGCCTGCGGATCGACTTCGCCGCCCACGGCACGGCCGGAGCCAACTTCCACGTGACCTCCGCGAGCCACCCGGACGGGCCGTGGAGCTACACCGTCGGCGCTCGGCACACTCTGTCCGGCGACTGGGCCATCGCGTCGGACGCCCAGGGCGCCTACGACTTCTCGGTGCACGGACCGGCCGGTTTCGTACGCCGCTTCACCGGCCGCGCCGGCGGCGCGGAACCCCAGGTGACCGCCCGCCACGACGGCAGCGGCTGCCAGGTCCGGCTGACCTTGACCAACCCGGGCCGGACCACCGTCCAGCTCACCATCACCGACGCATACGGCGCCCACCGCCCGGCCACGCACCGGCTGCGGCCCGGAGCACGCGTCGAGCACGTCGTGCCCGCGCACGCCGCTCACGGCTGGTACGACGTGTCGGTCGTCTGCGACCACGACGGCGGCTTCCTGCGCCGCCTGGCCGGCCACGTCGAGACCGGCCGGCCCAGCACGAGCGACCCGGCGATCGCCACCGGCTGAGGCACCCGCGCAAGGGCGTTCCCGGCACGCGCACCCGACCGCCGTGCGCCGATCGGCGGTTCATCGGCTCCGCCGGGAATGCCCCCCGCGCGTTGCGGGGAGGCGCCCTGCATGACGAGCATGACGACGGTGGGCCTCCCGGACGCCGTCCGGGTCTGCCTGTTCGACCTCGACGGCGTCCTCACCAAGACCGCGGTGGTGCACGCGGCCGCGTGGAAGGAGACGTTCGACGCATTCCTGCGGCGCCGCTACGGTGCCGGGTTCCGCCCCTTCGACCCGGTCGACGACTACGACCGGTACGTCGACGGGCGCCCGCGCGCCGACGGCGTGCGGACCTTCCTCGCCTCCCGGGGCATCGAACTGCCCGAGGGCGCAGAGGACGACCCGCCCGACCGCGAGACCGTGCACGGCCTGGGCAACCGCAAGAACGTCCTGCTGCTGGAGAAGATCCGCCAGGAGGGCGTCGAGGCGTACCCGGGATCCGTCCGCTACCTGGAGGCCGTCCGGCAGGCCGGACTGCGCACCGCGGTCGTCTCCTCCAGCGCCAACTGCCGCGACATCCTGGCCTCCGTCGGCCTGGAGGACAGCTTCGACGTGCGCATCGACGGCATCGTCGCCGCACAGCGGGGGCTGCCGGGCAAGCCCCACCCCGACACCTTCCTGGAGGCCGCACACGACCTCGGTGTGAAGGCGCCCGCAGCGGCCGTCTTCGAAGACGCGCTCGCGGGCATGGACGCCGGCCGCGCCGGCGGCTTCGGCTACGTGGTGGGCGTCGACCGCGTCGGACAGGCCGACGCCCTGCGCGAACACGGCGCCGACACCGTGGTCCGCGACCTCGCCGAGCTGCTGGAGGGGGAGCAGGCGTGATCTCGCACACCGCCTTCGCGGTCGAGCCCTGGGCCGTGCGGGAGAGCGGGCTCGACCTGGACATCCTGGCGCAGAGCGAGTCCGTCTTCGCCCTGTCCAACGGCCACGTCGGCTGGCGCGGCAACCTCGACGAAGGAGAGCCGCACGGCCTGCCCGGCTCCTACCTCAACGGGGTGCACGAACTGCACCCGCTGCCCTACGCCGAGGCCGGTTACGGCTACCCCGAATCCGGCCAGACGGTCATCAACGTGACCAACGGCAAGATCATCCGGCTGCTCGTCGACGACGAGCCGTTCGACCTGCGGTACGGGCGCCTCCTCTCCCACGAGCGCGTGCTCGACCTGCGCGGTGGAGTGCTGCACCGCACCTGCGAATGGACCTCCCCCGCAGGCAGCACCGTGCGAGTGCGCTCCACCCGGCTGGTCTCCTTCACCCAGCGGGCCGTGGCCGCCATCGCCTACGAGGTGGAGGCGGTCGACCGGGAGGTGCGGCTGGTGATCCAGTCCGAACTGGTGGCCAACGAGCAAATGCCCCCGGCGGACGGCGATCCCCGGGTCGCGGCGGCACTGGAGTCCCCGCTGGAGCCCGAGGAGTCCTTCGCGGAGGGCATGCGGCTGCGGCTGGTCCACTGCACCGGGCGCAGCAAGCTGCGGGTCGCCGCTGCGGCGGACCACATGATCGACGGTCCCGAGGGCACCCGCACCTCCAGCGAGGCCGGCCCGGACGTCAGCCGGCTGACGGTTACCTCCGTCCTGAGCCGCGGTCAGACGCTGCGGCTGGAGAAGCTGGTCTCCTACGGCTGGTCGGCCACCCGCTCCCTGCCCGCCGTACGGGACCAGGTGGACGCCGCGCTCGCCGGGGCCCGCAGCACCGGCTGGCAGGGCCTCGCCGACCAGCAGCGCGGCTACCTC
>CAYNNX010000072.1:2896-10863 GCA_964398515.1 uncultured Streptantibioticus sp.
TCGACGACTTCTGGGCCCGCTCCGACGTCGAGATCGACGGTGACGCGGAGATCCAGCAGGCGGTGCGCTTCGCCCTCTTCCACGTGCTCCAGGCGGGCGCGCGCGCCGAGCGGCGGGCGATCCCGTCGAAGGGGCTGACCGGCTCCGGATACGACGGCCACTCCTTCTGGGACACCGAGACGTTCGTGCTGCCGCTGCTCACCTACACCTCGCCCGACTCCGTCGCCGAGGCGCTGCGCTGGCGGCAGTCCACGCTGCCCGCCGCCCGCGGCCGTGCGCTCCAACTCGGCCTGAAGGGCGCCGCGTTCCCGTGGCGGACCATCGACGGCTCGGAGTGTTCGGCCTACTGGCCCGCCGGAACCGCCGCCTTCCACGTCAACGCCGACATCGCCGACGCCGTCGTGCGCTACGTCTCCGTCACCGGCGACGACGACTTCGAACGCGAGACCGGGGTCGAACTGCTCGTGGAGACCGCACGGTTGTGGCACTCGCTCGGCCATCACGACGCGCACGGCCGCTTCCACATCGACGGGGTCACCGGCCCCGACGAGTACAGCGCCATCGCGGACGACAACGTGTACACCAATCTGATGGCCCAGGCGAATCTGCGGGCCGCCGCCGACGTCTCCGAACGCCACAACGAGCAGGCGGCGGTCCTCGGCGTGGACGACGAGGAGATGGCCGCCTGGCGCGACGCGGCCGAGGCGATGACGATCCCGTACAACAAGGTCCTCGGCGTCCACGAGCAGTCGGTGGGCTTCACCGGGCACCGGGTGTGGGACTTCGCCTCGACGCGCCCCGAGCACTATCCGCTGATGCTGCACTATCCGTACTTCGACCTGTACCGCAAACAGGTCGTCAAACAGGCCGATCTCGTACTCGCGATGTTCCTGCGCGGCGACGCCTTCAGCGAGGAGGAGAAGGCCCGCAACTTCGCCTACTACGAGGCGCTGACCGTCCGCGACTCCTCCCTGTCGGCCTGTGTCCAGGCGGTCATGGCGGCCGAGGTCGGCCATCTGCGCCTGGCCTACGACTACCTGGGCGAGGCGGCCCTGATGGACCTGGAGGACCTGGAGAACAACACCCGCGACGGGCTCCACATGGCCTCCCTGGCGGGCGCCTGGATCGCGCTGGTGGCCGGCTTCGGGGGCATGCGGCACCGCGGCGGCACCCTGGACTTCGCCCCCAGCCTTCCGGAGCGGTTCAGCCGCCTCGCCTTCACCGTGCAGGTGCGCGACCGCCGCCTGCGGGTGGAGATCAGCGGATCGCTGGCCACCTACACGCTGACCGAAGGCGCGCCGATGGAGATCCGCCACTACGGCGAGCCCCTGACCATCTCGGCCAAGCACCCCTTCAGCCGGGCCGTGCCGCCCCCGACCGGCCGCCCGGAACCCCAGCAGCCTCCGGGCCGCCGTCCGGCCCACCGGCACTGAACGCTCACGGGGTGGCCGGAACGGCGCTGCGCCGACCGGGGGATTGCGCATACCGGACGAGGGCCGTCCGGGTGGGTGTGCGATGCGCCGTCCGGGGTGCGACGGCGGTGCATGGTGGCATGACGGCAGAAAAAAGGCGTATGAACGCCAACGTCAATGAAACGTCATGTCACGGAGGAACACATGCACTTCGCCAAGAAGGCCGCGGTCGTCACCGCCGCCGCGTGTGCACTGGTCGCCGGCAGCGCGGCCGGAGCCAGTGCCGACTCGGTCGCCCGCGGCGCCACTGTCGGCTCAGGGGGCATCCTGTCGGGCAACCTCCTGCAGATCCCGATCGACATCCCCATCAACGTCTGCGGAAACACCGTCGGCGGCGTGTTGAGCCCGGCCTTCGGCAACGTGTGCATCAACGCCGAAGGCGAGCGCCGCCACGAGCGCGTCAGCCGCTTCGTCTTCATCGAGCGCGAGCACAAGCGCTGCAAGCACGAGCGCCACGAGGGCTGCGGCCACAAGGAGGGCCGCGAGGAGCAGGAGGACTGACGCATCGTCAGCCACCCTGCGCCGGACGGGCGTTCCGGCGCGGGGTGGCGCGTCGATCCCCTCAGGCGTTCGCCCGCGACCACGCGCACTCCGCGTCGCCGTGCTCCTGGTGGAAGGGGCGCACCAGGGCCCCTTCGCGTCGCCCGGCCGGGCGGGCGCTCGCCGTGGGGGAGTCCGGCGAGCCGGTCCCCAGCCGACGGCCCGCCCTCGCGCGACTCAGATGTGCTCCATGACGAGCACCGCGGTGGTGTCCGGGGCGAGTGCGGTGAAGATGTGGGACGCGTCTCCGGGATAGGTGACGTAGTCGCCCGGGCCGAGTTCGACCGGCCCGTCGGCCGGGCCGACGAGTGCCCGGCCGGTGCCGAGCACCACGTGTTCGGTCGTGCCCGGCATGTGGGGTTCGGACAGCCGGGGTTCGCCCGGCTGCACGACGACGCGGTAGATGTCCCGCCGAGCGCCGGGCGGGCAGGAGGCGAGCAGCGTGGCGGCATACGTGGCCTGCTCGGCGTAGGTGACCGGGCCCTCCCCGGTCCGGATCACCCGCACGCTCGCCCGCGGCGGCTCGACCAGCCTGCTGAACGGCACGCCGAGGGCGACGCCCAGCGCCCAGAGGGTCTCCACGCTCGGATTGCCGGCGCCCGACTCCAGCTGGGACAGGGTCGACTTGGCGATCCCGGCCCGCTTGGCCAGTTCGGTCAGGGACAGGCCGGCGCGGTTGCGCTCGCGGCGCAGCGATGCCGCGATCTGCGCGATCAGGTCGAGGGAGGGCTTATCGCCCTGTCCCGGTGAACCATTCCCCATGGTGTTCGCTCCAGACGTCACTTCGTTCGGATTGACGAACGCGGCCGTTGTGTTCACTGTATTGGACATGAGTTCGTTCCTGCGAACAGTGCACACGATAGATCGCGGCACGCTCCGCGACATCGCTCTGGTCTGTCTCGCCGACGCGGTCGTGGGCGCCTCATTCGGCGCCGTCAGCGTCTCCGGCGGCCTGCACCCGTGGGTGCCGATCGCCATGTCCCTGGTGGTCTTCGCCGGCGGTGCGCAGTTCGCCGCGGTGGGCGTGGTGCTCACGGGCGGCAGCGCGATCGCCGCGGTCGTGACCGGCCTGGTGCTCAACGCCCGGCTGCTGCCCTTCGGTTTCGCCGTCGCCGACGTGCTCGGCGACACGTGGCGGGCCCGGCTGCCGGCCGCCCACGCCGTCACCGACGAGACCGTGGCCTTCGCGCTGCGCCACGGAGACCCACGGCGGCGCCGCGCGGTCTTCCGCCTGTGCGGCCTGGCTCTATTCGTCTCCTGGAACGCGTCCGTCGCCCTCGGCGCCCTGGCCGGAAAAGCCGTCGGCGACACCGGCGCCCTCGGGCTCGACGCCGCCTTCCCGACCGTGCTGCTGGCCCTGACCCTGCCCGCCCTCGCCGATCGCCGCACCCGGCACGCGGCCCTGCTCGGCGCCGTCGTCGCGGTCGCGGCCACGCCGTTCCTGCCGGCCGGTGCGCCGGTGCTGCTCGCGCTCGCCGGTCTCGTGCCGACCCTGCGGGCCGCCACCCGCACGCCCGAGGGCGACCGCGTCCGGGAGGTCCGCTGATGCCCGTGCTCGCCGTCGCCCTGCTGGCCGCCGGGACCTATGCGTTCCGGGTGACCGGAGCGGCGTTCCGCCACCGGCTGCGCGTCCCGGACCGCCTGCAACGGCTGCTGTCCGTCGCCGCGACCGTGCTGCTGCTCGCCCGGGTGGCCACGACCGCGCTCACCCAGGGGCACGGCTTCGCCGGCTGGGCCCGGCCGGCCGGTGTCGCCGTCGGCGCGGGTCTGGCGCTGTGCCGTGTGCCGTTTCCCGTGGTCGTCGTGGCGGCCACCGCGACCACGGCCGTGCTGCGGCTGTGCGGTGTGGCGTGAGGGACCGATCAGGTGCGGGTGTTCTCAGGTCCGGCGATTCCGCCGGACTCCCGGCGCCGTGGGCTACACGCGCGTACGGCGCGGTGGCGATCGCGGCCCTGTGGGGCGTCACGGGGTGGCTGATGCGCCGGCGGCTTCCTGCGGAAGTGTGGCCGAGGCTGCGGTCGCTGCTGCGGCACGGCGGCGTCCGGGGGCGCCTGATCCCGGTGACCGTCGTGTAATGCGTGCTGGGCGCGCCGGCGGTGGCCGCGGTGCCGTGGAGCGACCACGGGGTCCTCGGGACCGTGGCATGGGCGGCCTTCGTGCCGATCGCGCTCACCATGCTCGTCGACCGCTTGCTGCGCGTACTCCCCGAGGACCCGCCCGACAACAGGCGGTGACGCCCTTGCGGGCGGTACGTCGGTTCAGCGCTGGTACGTCGCGACGATCGTGCCGTCGGCCAGCTGCCGCCCGTCGAGCTCGGCGTGCACGTCGCTCGCCGTCGCCTTCTGCGGCAGCAAGACCTTCTCCGGCAGGGCGTAGAGGCGGAAGAAGTAGCGGTGCGGGCGATCGCCGGGAGGTGGTTGCGAGCCGTCCCAGCCGCGGTTGCCGAAGTCGTTGACGTGGGCCGTGCCGCCCGGGGGAGTCCGGCCGGCCTCCACCCCGCGGCTCGCCGGGTCGATCCCGGTCACCAGCCAGTGCAGGAACGTACCCCCGGGCGCGTCCGGGTCCTCGCAGAGCAGCACGAGTTCGGCCGTGCCGTCCGGCACCCCCGACCACGTCAGCGGCGGGGAGACGTTGTCGCCGTCCCTCGCGTAGGTGCGCGGTAGCGGCGCGTGGTCGTCGAATGCGGGGCTCTTCAGCTCGATGCCTGCCATGTGACCGCGTTACCCGGCGTGCCGCCGGTCGTCCCGGCCCTTCCGTGAAAACCCCCGGGACGGCGCAGCCCCGCCGGTGCCGTCCCGGTCACTCCTCCGCGGCCTCCTCCTGCCGGCGCTGCTGGTAGCGGTCGCGTCGGCGCTGTCCGGCACGTGCCGACGTCTGCGTCCAGTGGACCCGCCGGACGACGTCCTGGGCGATGGTGGCGGACACGCCGGTGACCGCCAGCTCGTCGCCGTTGGGCCCGTGCCAGTAGCCGGCATAGCCCTGGCCCTGCGGGAGTTCGACGACGTAGCCGATCGGGGTCTCCGATGGTGTGCTCCGCGGATAGACATCCTGTCGTGTCGTGTGATGAGTCTCGCGCATGCGCAACACCTTCCGTGCCGGACCGGTCCGCGCGGCGCGGACGCGCCCGAGCCGGCCGCCCGCACCACCTGAGCGGCCCAAACGCCGATCGGCCGGGCCCCGGACGGAGCAGACGTCCTGCCGCGCGGTGCGGGCGCTCCGGCCAGGGAGGAGCGGCGGCGCGGACGCGGTTCGGCCCGGCCGCCCGGGTTGCGCGGTCCGTGGCAGGCCCCACGATGGCGGTGGAGCCGACGCCTTCGTCCCTTCCGTCCGCCACCGATGCCGGTCGTGTGCCGTCCGGCCGCCGACAAGAGGATCGCCATGGCAGACCTGCCCCCGCCGCCCGAGCCGGTCCTGGAGCCCGCCGCCCGAGAACTGGCGGAGTCCACCTCGGGGCACCCGCGCATCTACGAGGTCCCGCCGGAGAAGGGCCGCGACATCCTGACCGGTCTGCAGTCGGGCGAGGGTGTCGCCAAACCGCCGGTGGACGAGGAGTGGGTCACGGTCGACAGCGGCCGGTACGGCCGGGTCCGGGTGCGCATCATCCGGCCCGAAGGCGCCACCGGCACGCTGCCCGTGGTGTTCTACATCCACGGCGCCGGCTGGGTCTTCGGCGACGAGACCACCCACGACCGCCTGGTGCGCGAACTCTCGGTCGGCGCGGGAGCCGCGGCCGTCTTCCCCGTATACGACCTGGCGCCCGAGGCGAAGTACCCCACGCAGATCGAGCAGAACTACGCCGTGGGAAGCTGGATCGTCGAGCACGGCGCGGAACACGGCCTCGACGCCTCGCGCATGGCGGTGTGCGGCGACTCCGTCGGCGGCAACATGGCCACGGTGTTCGCCCTCATGGCCAAGGAGCGCGGCGGCGTCCCGCTGCGGGCACAGGTGTTGCTGTACCCGGTGACCGACGCCTCCTTCGGCACCGCCTCCTACCGGCAGTTCGCCGAGGGCCACTACCTCACCCGCGAGGGCATGATGTGGTTCTGGGACCAGTACACCACCGACCCGGCCCAGCGCGACGAGCCCTACGCCTCCCCGCTGCGCGCAACGATCGAGCAACTGCGCGGGCTGCCGCCGGCCCTGGTCGTCACCGACGAGGCCGACGTGCTGCGCGACGAAGGCGAGGCGTACGCGGGCCGGCTGCGGCAAGCCGGTGTCGAGGTGACCGCGGTCCGCATCCTTGGCATCGTCCACGACTTCCTCATGCTCGACAGCCTGCGCAACTGCCAGGGCACGATCGCCGCGCGCCGACTCGCGATCGCCGCGCTGAGGAAGGCCCTCGACACGGTCTGACGCCGGGCGTCCCGGTCAGAGCGCTTACCGAGCCAATCGAGGCAGAAGTCCCGTAATCGCTACGGGACTTGCCCCAGGCCGTTCTCGTGGCCCACCGCCGGACCGCGGTCGTGGGCGAGCCCCGCCTTGCGCGCTGAACGGGCGGGCCGTGCCGTTGCGGCCGACGCCGCCGCCCAACTCGTCTTCGTTTCACGTGTGTTAGCGCTGCGTGACGCCTCGCACACGTGGGTGTCCGGTGTGCCTTGGGGCCCGGCGGCCCGAGTCCGATCGGGCGGGGTACGGCCCTTGTCGGGCCGTCGAGCTTCCGGTACGTTCCTGGCGCTATAGACACCACTTCCCGGGGTGGCATCTTGCCAAGGGGTTGTCATGGACTCGCCATTACCCCTTGGTGGCGCCTGCCGCCCGTCCCTGAGGGCGGATCCCCGGAGCAAGAGGTCCGACAGCGAAGGACCGTGTGACGGCCACCCTGAAGGCCTGGTCGCGCGGTCCGGGGACCCCCACACCTGAAAGGCCGTTCATTGCCCAGATCCACAACCCCCACACAGCGCCGCACCCGCCGGGCCGTCACCGCCGCAGCCGTCTCCGCGCTCGCCATGGCCGCCGCGGGCCTGGCCACCGCGGCACCGGCCGGCGCCGCCGCGCACGCGCCCGCGGCCCACAAGGGCGCGCACGTCAGGCACCTGTGCTCGCACCCGAAGAAGCGGGGCATGATGGCGTGCCACGCCATAGCACGCACCGACATCATGCAGAAGCACTCGCTCTCCCCCGACGCCACCCCGTCCGGCTACGGCCCGTCGGACCTGCTCAGCGCCTACAGCCTGCCCGCCGACGGCGGCGCCGGGGCGACCATCGCCATCGTGGACGCCCAGGACGACCCCAACGCCGAGGCGGACCTGGCCACCTACCGGGCCCAGTACGGCCTGCCGGCCTGCACCACCGGCAACGGCTGCTTCCAGAAGGTGGACCAGAACGGCGGCACCAACTACCCCAGCGCGGACGCCGGTTGGGCCGGTGAGATCTCCCTCGACCTCGACATGGTCTCGGCCATCGCCCCCAACGCGCACATCATCCTGGTCGAGGCGAACTCGGCGAGCATGAGCGACCTGGGCACCTCGGTCAACGAGGCCGTCAGCCTCGGCGCCGGGTACGTCTCCAACTCCTATGGCGGCAGCGAGGACTCCTCGGACAGCCAGGCGGACAGCCAGTACTTCAACCACCCCGGCGTCGTCATCACCGCCTCCGCGGGCGACTCGGGGTACGGCGTGTCGTACCCGGCCTCGTCGCCCAACGTGACGGCGGTGGGCGGCACCTCCCTTACCCGCGACTCCAGCAGCCGCGGCTGGTCGGAGAGCGTGTGGGGCTCCAGCGCCGGCGGTTCGGGCACCGGTTCCGGCTGCTCCGCGTACGAGTCGAAGCCGTCGTGGCAGTCCGACTCCGACTGCTCCAACCGCACCGTCGCCGACGTCTCGGCCGTCGCGGACCCGGCCACCGGTGTGGCCGTGTACGACACCTACCAGGCCAGCGGCTGGAACGTCTACGGCGGCACCAGCGCGTCGGCCCCCATCATCGCCGGCGTCTACGCGCTCGCCGGAACGCCGTCCT
>CAYNNX010000072.1:10873-22444 GCA_964398515.1 uncultured Streptantibioticus sp.
TTACGCCTCGATGCTCTCACGTCTTGCGAACGATCCGGCAGCCGGAACGCCGTCCTCGGGCAGCAACCCCGCGTCGTTCCCGTACAACAACACCTCGGCGCTGAACGACGTGACCTCCGGCACCAACGGCTCGTGCAACGGCAGCTACCTGTGCACCGCGGGCCCCGGGTACGACGGCCCCACCGGCCTCGGCACGCCCAACGGCACGGCGGCCTTCACCGGCTGACCGCGTACGTCGCCACACATCTGCAACGGTGAACCGTGTCCCGGCCCGCAGTGCGCGGCCGGGACACGGCCTGTGCGCCGACTCTTCCGGGGGCGCACACCAACGTTTCATCCGCGGTGTCATGCGCGACTTCGCCAACGGCACGCCGTACTGATCGGGCCGTTGCCGCCCGGGGAAAACAGGATGACGGCGGGCCCCGGCGGCGCCCAGGATGTCCCCTCGTGGACGACGTGATGGTTGACCGGTTCATCACCGACGGATTCGCCAAGATCGAAGGGGCCTTCCCCGAACGGACCGCCCGGCGCTGCGCCGAGCTGCTGTGGGAGCAGACCGGGTGCGACCCCGACGACGCGACGACGTGGACCAAACCGGTGCACCTGGTCTTCGACATGGCCCACGAGCCGTTCGTCCAGGCGGCCAACACCCCCGTCCTGCACGCCGCGTTCGACCGGCTGGTCGGGCCGGGGCGCTGGGTGCCGCGGTCATCGCTGGGATCGTTCCCGCTGCGCTTCCCGCACGAGGAGGAACCCGGCGACGCGGGCTGGCACATCGAGGGCAGTTATCTGCCCGAAGGGGCCGACTGGTACTACACCAACCTCCGCTCCAGGGACCGCTCCCTGCTGATGCTCTTCCTGTTCACACAGGTCGGCGAGGCCGACGCGCCCACCCGGATCCGCGTCGGCTCCCACCTGGACATCCCACCGCTCCTCGCGCCCTACGGAGAGCAGGGAGCGTCGGGCCTGGCGATCGCCGGGGACATCGACGCGGCCAGTGCCCACCGCCCGGTCGCCCTCGCCACGGGCGGCCCGGGGGACGTGTACCTGTGCCACCCCTTCCTCGTCCACGCGGCGCAGCCGCACCACGGATCACGCCCCCGCTTCATGGCCCAACCGCCGTTGCATCCGGCGGCACGGTGTGAACTGCGGCGGGCGGACGGGGCCTACTCGCCCGTCGAGACCGCCATCCGGCTGGGCCTGGGGGAGTGCTAGCGACCGGCAGCGGCACACCTGCCCCCGGCCCGGTCAGCCGAAGGGCAGCGGCATGCGCCGTGCGGGGGCCGTCAGCTCCTCGGCGCCCGCGGGAACGGGCACGGCGGCGAACACCGCGTTCTGCCGCATCCGCAACTCCCGCGCCCGCTCCCGCGAGGTGCCGGGCAGCCGCTGCTCCGTACAGAGCCTGTGTGACGCCTTCTGCGCCCTGCTGCCGGCCGGGGTGAGGAACCGGATCTCGAAGCGCTGTCCCGAACGCGGCGCGCTCCAGGTCGAGTCGATCCCCTTGAAGCCCGACGTGCGTCCCCAGGTGTTGGTCCACCTGACGCTGTCGTTGCCCCACGCGGACAGGGTCGCCGAGGCGATGGCGACCCCCGCGGTGTAGTCGGCGTCCCGCCACTGCATGGTGTAGTGCACGGAGTCGTCGATCTTCGCCAGGGCCTGGCCGACCGTCTCGCCGGGGGACTGCTTCAAGGCGGTGGCGACCTCGCGCTTGAGGGAGTCCGGGGACTTCAGCCGCTGGGCGAATCCGACGAGCTCGGCGCCGCTGAGCGCGGCAGCGGCCCGGATCCGGGGGCTGATCGACCGCTCGGCCTGCGCGGCCCGGTCCAGGAAGGCGTCGACCCTGTTGTTGTCGGCGGCGTCGAGGGTGAGGCCGTCCCCGTACCACCCGCCCCCGGCGCGTTCGGCCTGGGCCAGGGCGCCGAGCGACTGGTGCGGCGGATGGGCCGGCCCCGCGGCGGCCGTCCCGGGGACCGCCCCCATGGCGAGCACGATGGCCACCGCCGCCGCGGTCGCGGTGCGGGTGGCGGTGCGGTTGATGTTCATCGGTGTGTTTCGTTCCTTCCCTCGACGACGGCCGCCGGCGCTCGACGGCGCCGTGCGGCCCACGGCGAGAGGCACAACGGAGGTGAGCACACACGGGTAACTGGGAACGGCGGTGTTCCGGCTTCTTTGCGGCCGAACCGCGTAATCCGGCTACGCCACGAACCGGTCCGCGCCGCCTACCGGGAACACACACCACACGGTGGTGCGGTCCCGTCCGGTCTCGACGCCCCAGCGCGCCGAGAGCGCCGAGACGATGCCGAGCCCACGGCCGCGAGGCGCGAGCGGCTCACCGCCGGACGGTTCGCCCACGGCAGCCGGATCGGTCTGCCCGCCGTCGCGGACCTCGACGACGATCACCGGATCGTCCGCCGCCCCCGTGGCGCGGCGCAACGTCAGCGCGACCGGCGCGGCGCCGTGCTCGACGGCGTTGGTGACCAGTTCGGAGACGGCCAACTCGACGTCGTGGCGCAGCCCGTCCGGCGGCAGGCAGCGCAGGGCCCGCCGCACCTCGTACCGGGCCAGTCGGGCGGCGGCCGGACCGTGGGGCAGGCACCGGTGGACCACCGCCGCGTCGGCCTGCGCCGGCCTGTGCGGACGTGCCGGGAGGACGGTCACGACCTTGCGGTTGCGGTGTGCGGCGCTGGACCGGATGCACATGGTGGTCCCTCTGGTGATGCTTGCGCATCCGCCGCGGCGTCGTCCCGGCGGCGGACGCCCTGCGAGACGCTCTCTGTCCCCTGGTACGGACGATCGCCTCCCCCGGTTCAAGCGCCGCGCGGAATCCTTTCCAGCACCTCGGCCGGCCTCGCCTGCGGCCGTGCGCAGGCCCCGCGCACCCGCCAGGCCGCAAATCCGTCGGGGCGCACCAGGACCCGCGCCGTCGGGCCCCGTACGTGGAGCGCCGCCCGGTCGGAACCCGGCTCCGACACCAGATCGACGTCCTCACCGGTGCCGACGCAGTAGGCCTCCAGCGGAACGCCCGACCGCCGCGCCACCGACCGCCACCTCCTGCCGCGGGGCCCGCACGGCAGGACGAACCACCGTTCGTTCATCCGCCGCAACCACCCGGACGGCCTAACCGTGTTGCGCCGTCAGCGGTACGCCATCACGCTCGACTACGGGCCCGCTCCGGGGATGCCGGGGTCCGTGTGCCGCTCCACGGACGGATCGTAGGGGGCCTCGGCCGCCCGCGCATCCCGCGGTGCGGCGGACGACTCCCGACGGAGAGGTGCAGCATGACTGTGGCGTCCACCGCGGACACACCGCGCTGCCGGGCCGGCGACGCCAGGCTCCGGGTGGTGCTTCTGCTGGACATCAGGGACGGTGCGCAGCAGCGTTTTCTCCAGGCCTACGAACGGTTCAGCAGACGGGTGGCCGCCGTGCCCGGGCACATCAGCCATCAGCTGTGCCAGTCGGGCGACGACCCCGGCCAGTGGCTCATCACCAGTGAGTGGGAGAGCGCCGAATCCTACCTGACCTGGCTGAACAGCGAAGAACGTGTGGGCATGGTGGAGCCGATGCACGCGTGTGTCCGCGGCACCCGGCCGCTGCGCTACAGCATCGTGCGCGAAAGCCGCTCCACGCCTTCCCGCGGCGCACGGTCCCGGGCCGCCGCCTCGCTGGGCCGTCGCGCCAGGCGGAGCAGGGCCGACGGCGGCCTGGTGCGGCACGCGCTGACGTTCACCGTCAAGCCCGGGAGCGAGCAGGCGGTCGCACGGATCCTGGCCGGCTACGCGACCCCGGCCGCGAAGGTGGACGCCGCCACCCGCCTGCACCGCACGTCGCTTCTCATGCGCGGCAACCGCGTGGTGCGCGTGATCGAGGTCTTCGGCGACCTCGGTGCGGCACTGCGCCACATCTCCGCCCAGCCGGCGGTGCGGGCGGTGGAGGAGGCGCTCAACCCGTATCTGGAGGAGGACCGCGACCTCGACGACCCGGACTCGGCCGGCCGCTTCTTCATGCGCGCGGCCCTGCCCGCGGTCCGCCACCTGACCGCGGACCCCGGAAGCGCCGGGGACCCCCGGCAGGTGCGCCGACGCGCGCTGATCTACCCGGCCGGGCCCGGCTGCGGAGCCGCGGTCGCGCGATGGCTGGCACGCCAGGACGAGCTCGTGGCCGCCCGACCCTCGTCCCCGCTGGTGGGAAGCACCGTCTTCCAGCGCGACGACACCGTCGTCCGGGTCGTCGATCTGCGCCCCTCGCCCGAGCCGGAACACGCAGTCGTCCTCGGCATCGCCGGGCGGCGCGCCCCGGCCGTGCTCAGCCGCCTGGTCGACTTGGGCAGGGACGGGGACCTGACCGGTGAGACGGGCATCAAGCGCTTGCTCACGGAGTGCGACATGAGTCTCCTCACCGACCGCCGGGCGCACCGCGGTTGACGCTCATCGCCGCCCAGGCGACCGACGTGACGCCCGGCATGGCCATCGCCATCGCCATCGCGATCGCGATCGCCGGAGAATGTGTCAGCCGGCCACGGTGCTGTCGAACGCGTGCAGATACGCGTTGATCGGCTCGATGGCGTCGATGCGCAGCCCGGCCTGCGACATCAGTGCGACTCTGATCCCGGGACTCCCCCGTAGATGCCCGGCGGCATCTGCACCGAGCCCCCTAGCGCAGCTGCTGAACCTGCTGGGGGCTGACCGGGCAACCGCGACGTACGTCCGGGCGCCTATTTTTGGCCAGCCGGTAGATCACGGTGGAAACATGGCTGTATGGCGCCATTCGGTCGGTTGCGGCGATCGGTCGGGTCTCGTGCGGGCGGCCGCCTGTACCGCCGCCGTGAGCGCCCGGCCGCGACGGGTGCCCGGAGTGCCGGAGGCCGACGTCCGTCACCCCCCGGATCGGTGCGGCGCCGGGTGGGCGCGCTGCTGCGGGTGCGCAGTGTGGCGGGGCAGGTGTTCATCCTGCAGATCGTCATCGTGGTGCTGCTGATCGGCGCGGCGCTGGCGACCCTCCTGCTGGCGTCCCGGCAGGACGTGATGCAGGAGGCCCGGCACCGGGCGTCCGCCGTCGCCGTGACGTTCGCCCAGGCGCCGGGCGTGGCGGAGGCGATGGCCGGGCCGAACCCGACCGCGCTGCTGCAGCCGGGTGCCGAGGCGATCCGCAGGGACAGCGGTGTCGACGCCGTCGTCGCGTTCTCTCCGACCGGGATCCGCTACACCGACCCCGACCCGGCCCTGATCGGCAGACACGTGCTCGGCCCCGGCCGGCTCGACCGGCCCACCACGCAGACGCTCGCCTCGGCCGAGGGCCTGTCGGCGGTCTCGGTGCAGCCCGTCACCGCACCCGGCGGCAAGGTCGTCGGGGGAGTGGCGGTGGGCATCACGGTGACCGACGTCAACCGCGCCGCCTCCCGCCAGCTCCCCGTCCTCTACGGCGCCGCGGCCGGGGCGCTCGTGCTCGCGATCACGGGCTCGGTCCTGGAGAGCAGAAGGCTGCGACGCCACACGCACGGACTCGGCCCGGCCGAGATGACCCGCATGTACGAACACCACGACGCGGTGCTCCATGCCGTCCGGGAAGGCGTCCTCGTCATCAGCGGGGACGGCCGCCTGCAACTGGCCAACGACGAGGCGCGCCGGCTGCTGGAGCTACCGCGTGACGCGGAGCGCCGTGACATCCACGACCTGGGCCTTCCACCGCGCATCGCCGAGGTGCTCGCCGGCGGACACCCCGTCACCGACGAGGTGCACCCGGTGGGGGAGCGCCTGCTCGCCGTCAACGTGCGCCCCACCGACAGCGACGGCGGCCCCGCCTGGAGCGTCGCGACGCTGCGGGACACCACGGAGCTGAGCACCCTGGCCGGCCGCGCCGCGGAGGCCCGTACACGGCTGCAGTTGCTGTACGACGCCGGCGTGCGGATCGGCACCACCCTCGACGTGGTGCGCACCGCCGAGGAGCTGGCGCAGGTGACCGTCCCCCGCTTCGCCGACTACGGCACCGTCGAACTGGCGGACGGCGTGGTGGAAGGTGAGGAGCCCGCCGGCACCGAGGCCATGCGGCGGACCGCCGTCCGCGGCATCCGGGCCGATCCGCCGTTCGCTCCGGTGGGCGCGTCGATGACCTGGCTTCGGGGCACCCCCTCGGCCGCCGCGCTGGCGAGCGGTCGCGCCGTGCTCGTGGCCGACCTGAGCGCCGAGACCGGCTGGCAGGCCCAGTCCCCCGAGGCGGCCCGGCGCATCCTCGACCAGGGCATCCGCTCGCTCATCACGGTTCCGCTGCGGGCGCGGGGCGTCACCTTGGGGATGGCCGACTTCTGGCGCGCCGGGGACCGCGAGCCCTACGAGGAGGAGGACCTCGCGTTCGTCGAGGAACTCGCCGCCCGCGCCGCGGTCTCCATCGACAACGCCCGCCGCTACACACGCGAACACGCCACGGCCGTGGCCCTGCAGCGCAGTCTGCTTCCGCGCAGGCTGCCCGAGCAGGACGCGCTCGACGTCGCCTACCGCTATCTGCCCGCCGAGGCCGGTGTCGGCGGCGACTGGTTCGACGTCATCCCGATGCCGGGCGCACGCGTCGCGCTCGTCGTCGGCGACGTCGTCGGCCACGGGCTGCATGCCGCGGCCACGATGGGCCGGCTGCGCACCGCTGTCCGCAACTTCTCCGCCCTCGACCAGTCCCCGGGCGAACTCCTCGGACACCTCGACGAACTCGTCGTCCAGCTCGACCAGGAGGAGCCGGGCGGCGGCCCGGAGGGGGCGAGCATCGCCGGAATCGCCGGCGCCACCTGCGTGTACGCCATCTACGACCCCGCCTCCGGACGCTGCGAACTGGCCCGGGCCGGCCACCCCCCGCCCGCTCTCGTCCGCCCCGACGGCACGGTCGACCTCCCCGAGGTCGCCGCCGGCCCGCCCCTGGGCATCGGCGGCCTGCCCTTCGAGACCGCCGAACTCCACCTCGCCGAGGGGACCCAACTCGCCCTCTACACCAACGGGCTCATCGAGGACCGCGTGCGCGACATCGGCGCCAGTCTGGAACTGCTGTGCCGCGCCCTGGCCCATCCGCGCCGGGATCCCGAACTCGCCTGCCAGGCCGTGCTGGACACCATGCTGCCCACGCGCCCCACCGACGACGTCGCCCTGCTGGTCGCGCGCACCCGGTTGCTCTCTTCCGAGCAGGTCGCCGACTGGGACGTCCCCCACACCCCCGAGGCCGTCCCCCAGGTCCGCGCCGAGGTCGCCCGTCAGCTGCGCCGCTGGGACCTCGTACACGTGGAGTTCCCCACCGAACTGGTGCTCAGCGAACTCGTCACCAACGCGGTCCGGTACGGCAGCCCCCCGATCCACGTGCGCCTGCTGCACGACCGCGCGCTGATCTGCGAGGTGTCGGACGGCAGCAGCACGGCACCCCACCTGCGCCACGCGTCGGCCACGGACGAGGGCGGCCGCGGTCTGTTCCTCGTCGCCCACCTCGCCGAACGCTGGGGCACCCGGTACACCGACCACGGCAAGGTCATCTGGGCCGAGCAGTCGCTGCAGGACGGAGGGGAGGCCGTCGCGGCCACGGAGGAGGACCTGCTCGACCAGTGGGCCGACGAGGCGATGTGAGGGGGCCGGCCGCGAGGTGCGTTCAGCCTGCCGTCGGCTCCGAGACGACCAGCACCAACGAGCCTTCGAAGAAGGGCTGTTCACGCAGTGCGCCGAAGCGGCGGTCCCAGGTGCCGTCCTCGAGGTCGCGGCCGAGCGCGGCGGTGAAGCGCTCGTGCACCTCGCGCCCGACGAAGCTCCAGGCCGAGCAGGCCAGTCGCGCGCCCGGGTCCAGCAGGCCCTCGGGCCGCGCGTAGTAGGCCTCGTTGAAGCGGTCCGAGCAGTCGGCGGGGATCGGCACCGGCATCGTGCGGACCTCGCCGCCGAGCCCCTCGGCGAGCTCGCCGACCGAGGGGTAACGGCGGGCCTCCGTGTCGATCACCTCGGGCGCGTAGTCGTTGAGCCAGCATCTGCGCAGCAGTCCAGGGTCGCAGGTGAGGACGACCACGGGTCCGCGGGTCACCCGGCGCACCTCGGCCAGCCCGGCGCGCAGGTCCTTCCACTGGTGCACGCTGAAGGTGGTCATGGCGGCGTCGAACGAGTCGTCGGCGAACGGCAGTCGCTCCGCCACGGCGTCGATCGCCGGTGCGAGGTGCGGCGGCCGCAGTGCGCGCATGGAGGCCGACGGTTCGACGGCGGTGACCGTCCGGTCGGCCGGCTCGTAGGAGCCGGCGCCGGCGCCGACGTTCAGCACCGTACGGGCGTCGCCGAGGGCTGCGGCGATGTGCTGTGCGATGCGGGGATCGGGGGTGCGGTGGTCGGTGTACACGCCGCCGATCGTGGCGTAGTCGGCGTCGCCCGCGCTGCCGTCGGCCTTTCGCGTGGTGTGTTCCGCGGTGTGATCCATGCGGCCGAACGTATCGCCGCGGCCGGCGGCGTGGCTACCAGTGGCGGCCGTCGGGCAGGCCGGACAGGCCGGGGGAGGACAGGTGCAGGACCTCGTAGCGCTCGGCGGCCCGCTCGGTCGCCGGGACCGCGTGTTCCCACAGCGTGAAGCGCATCAGCCGCCAGTGGCGCGGGTCCAGGGCGAGCGCGGCGGTGTGCACACCGGGGGTGCGGGCGTACTCGCGCAACTCGGTGAGGGCGTCGTGGACCAGCGCGGCCGGCTCGTCCCCGGCGGGGAGCGGTGCCAGCAGGCGGGAGGCAGCCCGCGGTACGGCGGTTCGGGCCGGTCCCGCCTCGGCCGCGAGGCCGGTCCAGTGGTGGACGGCGGGACGGCCGAAGTCGCGGACGATGCCCTGGAATCCGCCACCGCCCACCAGGAACTCGCCCATCGCGCCGGTGTCGTTCCACAGGTAGAAGGGGGCGTACTGGTTGACCGGCGAGCCGTCCACCCCGCGCTCGCGGATGACGTAGGCCTTCAGGCCCAGGCCCGCCCGGTCGTCGAGGAGGTGGCCGAAGTCCTTCACCCGCTTGCGGATGATCCGCATGTCGTAGTCGGCGGGCAGGGTGATCTCGTACTGCATGGCGTACATGGGCGGTGCCGTCCTCCGGTGGGCTTCGAAGATTACCGTACATAATAGTAGGTACAATCGAGTGGCCCGAGGGTGTCCGAGGCGGCCTAGTAGAGTCGCGGCATGGCCGATCCAGCGACGCGCACTCGGACACCGCACCTCCTGGCCGCCTGCTGCGGCGCCCTCGCCGCCACCCCGGGCCGGCTGCTGCGCCCGCGTCGCCGCGACGAGCGGCTGCTCGCGCGGATCCGTGACGCCGGCCGGCCCGCGGCCCGGAAGACCGTGCGGCTGACCGCGCTGCCGCAGGCCCGGCAGACGGCACCCGCCGCCGTGGTCGCCGAAGGGGCCTGGCGCCCGCTGCGGCTCACCCTCGGGATGACGGCCTTCCTCGTGG
Organism: uncultured Streptantibioticus sp.; assembly: GCA_964398515.1. Taxonomy (GTDB): domain Bacteria; phylum Actinomycetota; class Actinomycetes; order Streptomycetales; family Streptomycetaceae; genus CAYNNX01. The sequence goes on from CAYNNX010000072.1 coordinate 20,290, forward strand.
AACACCCCGACGCACGCTTCCTCGTCGACCCCTCGCTCTGCGGGGACGTGCACCGCCGGGTCCTGCCCGAACTGCCTGCCGTGCTGCGTACCGTCGTCGCCCCCGGCAGGCCCGTGACGAGCCTGGGCGAGGCCCTCGCGCGGGCCGGGCGGGCGACGGGGGACGTCGATTTCGTGCTCCCGACCCATCTGCACTGGGACCACGTCTCCGGGCTCCTCGATCTGCCCGCCGCCGTCCCGGTGCGTGCCCTGCCCGTGGAACGGGACTTCGTCCTCGGCCTCGGCCCGGACAGCACGCCCCTGGGCTGCGCCCGCGGCCCCCTGCGCGGCCGGCGGTTCGACGTCTACGAGCTCGACGGTCCGCCCGTGCTGACCTTCGAGCGCAGCCACGACCTGTTCGGTGACGGCTCGGTCCTGCTGGTCGGCCTGCCCGGGCACACCCCCGGCAGTGTGGGCGTCCTGCTGGCCGTCGACGGCGGCCGCCAGGTGCTGCTGGCGGGGGACGCGGTCTGGCACCGGCTCCAGATCGAACTGCTGCGGGAGAAGGCGCCGTTCCCCGGCGAGCTGGTCGACGCGGACCGGGACGCGGCGTTCGCCACCGTGCACCGGTTGCACGCACTGCCGGACGCCGTCGAGGTCGTCGCGGCCCACGACCGCGCGGCGGCCGGACGGTGGATCCGCTCGAACTGACGGCTTGTCAGGATCGTGGTGCGGTCTCTTTCGCGGCGGCGGCCAGGATCTTGTGGGTGGTGTGGAAGAAGCGCCCGGTGGCCTGCACCCCGAACCGCTTCTCGAGCACCGGGATCGGGTTGCCGCCGGGACGCCCGTCCAGCAGCCGCCACAGCACGAACGCCGTGCCCTGGAAGGCGCCCAGCACCTCCCAGTCGCCCTTGGGCGAGCGCAGCGGGAACTCGCCGCCCGTCAGCGATCCCGAGGTGAAGACCATGGAGAAGCGCTCGTCCTCGGCGGGCTGCCGGCCCGTGAAGGGCGCCGCCGCCAGCTCCGCCGCCACCTCCGGAACCGTGCGCAGGACCACCGGTATCGCGAAGCCGAACGCCTCGGCCAGCCCGGTCTCCACACGCTCGGCGAGCCTGGCGCGATCGGTGTCGGGGCTGGTGAAGAAGGCGTTGCCGCTGGCGAGGTAGGTGCGCACCGAGCCGAGACCCAGCCCGGCCAGGACCTCGCGCAGCCGGGCCATCTCGACCTTGCGTCCGCCGACGTTGACGGCGCGCAGGAAGGCGATGTGGGTCTGGTCGCTGCTCATGGGCCGATGCTAGTCGAGGTCCCTCTCATCCCTTGCTGCCGCTTTCGCCGATGGCGTCGAGTGCGGCCAGGACGTCCGCGGGTTCGGCACGGGCGGTGTAGTCGGCGTCGACGAAGGCCCAGCGGATGACCCCCGCGCGGTCGATCACGAAGGTTGCGGGGATGGGCAGCGTGCGCGCGTGCCCGTCGTTGACGCGATGCAGTTCCAGGCCCAGGGAGTCGTACGCGGCGGCCAGGTCGTCGGGCAGGTCGAAGGCGAGGCCGTACTGCCTGGCGGTGTCGGACCCGATGTCGCTGAGGAGGTCGAACGTGAGCTCCTGCTTCTCGGCGAGAGTCAAGGACTCGTCGGGGATCTGCGGGGAGACGGCCGCCAGCCGGGCGCCCCGGGCGGTGATGTCGTGGTGGTGGCGCTGCAGGGCGCGCAGGGCGATGTTGCAGTAGGGGCACCAGGCGCCGCGGTAGAAGGTGAGGACGACCGGCCCGGCGGCCAGCAGGTCGTCCAGCGCCACGCTCCGCCCGGTCGCCGAGGGGAGCCTGAAACGCGGGGCCTTCGTGCCCGCACCGGCGGCACGCTGCGCCTGGCCGGATTCGGCGAGCTCCCGGTCGGCCCGGTCCATGGCCTGGCGCACCTCCGGCGGGATCTGCTGTCGGCGGACCCGGTAGAAGGCGCGCAGTTCGGCGTTGAGGCTCATCGGATGTGCTCCTCCCGGTTCGGGGGATGGGCGTCCCGCGGGACTTCGCAGGTGTGACGCCGATCATCTCGAAATGGTCGTTCCAAGATAACCGGGTGCTGCTGCCGTGCCAACCGTTGAAGCGTCAGTTTCATGGGAACGAAGGCGAGTTGGTCGATGTGCTTTGCCGGGCGCCGGTCGCCCGCTATCTTGGAACAGCCG
>CAYNNX010000073.1:0-22365 GCA_964398515.1 uncultured Streptantibioticus sp.
GCGCCGCGGCCGCGGGCCTGACCGGCGCCCAGGCCGCCGACGCGCCCCCGCGCAGCCACCCCTTCCACGGCGTCCACCAGTCCGGCATCACCACCCCCGCGCAGAGCCACTCGGTGCTGGCCGCCTTCGACGTCACCGCCGAGAACCGCGACGGACTGAAGGACCTGCTCAAGGCGGTCACCGACCGGGCGCGCTTCCTGACGGCCGGCGGCACCCCGCCCTCGGCGGGCATCACCGCGCCGCCCACGGACTCCGGTACCCTCGGCCCCCAGGTCCCCGCCGACGCCCTGACGGTGACGGTGGGCGCCGGCTCCTCGCTCTTCGACGACCGCTTCGGCCTCGCCGCCCGCAGACCGCGCCGGCTGCGGCCGATGGAGTCCTTCCCCGACGACGACCTCGACCCCGACTGGTGCCACGGCGACCTGAGCCTGCACCTGTGCGCCGACTCGCCCGACACCGTGCTGCACGCCCTGCGCGACATCGCCCGCCACACCCGCGGCGCCATGCAGGTGCGCTGGCGCATGGACGGCTTCGTCAGCGCTCCGCGCCCCTCCGGCACCCCGCGCAACCACATGGGGTTCATGGACGGCACCGCCAACCCCGACGCGACCGACGCCCGTGCCATGGACCGCCTGGTCTGGGTGGGTTCCGGCGGCGGCGAGCCCGACTGGGCGACCGGCGGCAGCTACCAGGTGGTACGGCTGATCCGGATGCTCGTGGAGTTCTGGGACCGCGTCTCCATCGGCGAGCAGGAGCGGATGTTCGGCCGCCGCCGCGACACCGGCGCGCCGCTGGACGGCTCCCACGAGGGCGACACGCCGAACTACGCCCAGGACCCCAAGGGCGACGTGATCCCGCTGGACAGCCACATACGGCTGGCCGACCCCCGCACCCCGGCCACCGCCGACCAGCGCATCCTGCGCCGCTCCTACAACTACGACCGCGGCATGGACCGCAACGGCAACCTCGACATGGGACTGCTCTTCTGCTGCTACCAGCAGGATCTGGACCGGCAGTTCGCCGCCGTGCAGAAGCGCCTGGCGGGGGAGCCGCTGGTCGACTACGTCAAGCCGTTCGGCGGCGGGTACTTCTTCGCCCTGCCCGGGGTGCGGGACACCGCCGACTGGTTCGGCCGCGGCCTCCTGGCGTGAGCCGCGCGGTTGTGCCACCGTCGGTCCCGGGATCTGCCAGGGTTCCGGTCAAGGAGCGGCCAGGCTTTCGTGTCATGTCCACACCCGGTTTCTCATCCGGTGTTCACCTGAAGGACATCTTGAGACTTCCGAGCGGCAGCACGGACACAGCAGCATCGCCGCTCGTGACAGAGGTTCACGCAAATGGGGAGGACATGGCATGGTCGGCTTGAGGCGACCGTTCGGCGCCGGACGCCGGGCGATACGGTGGGGGGCGCTGGCCGGTGCCGCGGCACTCGCGGCGGCGAGCGGGACGATGCCCGCGGCGGCCGCCCCGGCGGAGGCCGAACACGGCGGGCGGACCGCCACCCCGGTGAAGCACCTGGTGGTCATCTTCGACGAGAACATCTCCTTCGACCACTACTTCGGCACCTACCCGAAGGCGGCCAACACCGACGGCACGAAGTTCACCGCCTCCCCGAAGACGCCCAAGGACACCGACAACCTGGTCAACTCCGGGCTGCTGAAGCGGAACCCGAACCAGTACGCGCCCAAGCGGCTGTCCCCCTCGCAGGCGATGACCTGCGACCAGAACCACGAGTACAGCGCCGAGCAGTACGCGTACAACGGCGGCAAGGCCGACCAGTTCGTCCAGAACACCGAGACCAGCAAGTGCTCCGGCAGCCTGTTCGGCGAGCCGGGTCTGGTGATGGACTACTACGACGGCAACACCGTCACCGCGCTGTGGAACTACGCCCAGCACTACACCCTCAACGACCACTCGTTCGGCTCCGGTTACGGCCCCTCCACCCCGGGCGCGCTGGAGCTGGTCTCCGGCCAGACGCACGGCGTGGTCTCGGTGGACCCCGCCTCCGGCACCGAGAACCCCAAGCAGACCGCGACGCCGGACAAGTACACCGTCGTCTCGCCGGACGCCAAGGGCGTCGGCACCGTCGTCAACGACCCCGACGGGGCCTTCGACGACTGCTCCGACAAGGACCACGCCAGCCATAACGCGCTCGCCGAGATGACCGGCCCCAACATCGGCGACCGCCTCAACTCGCGCGGCGTCAGCTGGGGCTGGTTCCAGGGCGGCTTCCGGCCGAGCACGCCGTGGAACGGCAAGCAGGGCTCGTACGCCAAGTGCGGCGGCACCACGCACACCAACCTGGGCGGCGCGGCTGTGGAGGACTACAGCCCGCACCACAACCCCTTCGCGTACTACAAGTCCACCGCCAACCCGCACCACCTGCCGCCCAGGTCGGCCGCCGAGATCGGCCACAGCGGCCAGGCCAACCACAACTACGACCTCGCCGACTTCGACACGGTCGTCAAGGCCGGCAAGCTGCCCGCGGTCAGCTTCCTGAAGGCCGCCTCCTACCAGGACGGCCACGCGGGCTACTCCGACCCGATCGACGAGCAGCACTTCCTCGTCAAGGAGATCAACCAGCTGCAGACGTCCCCGCAGTGGAAGGACACCGCGGTCGTCGTCGCCTACGACGACTCCGACGGCTGGTACGACCACGTCTACGCCAAGCCGCTCAACGGCTCGAAGGACGCCACCGTCGGCTCAGACGGCAAGGCGGCCGACAGCCCCGCCTGCCAGGCGGGTCCGGCCGCGGCCGGCGGCTACGCGGACCGCTGCGGCCCGGGCACCCGGCAGCCGCTGCTGGTCATCTCCCCGTACAGCAAGGTCAACGCGGTCGACCACACGCAGACCGAGCAGACGTCGATCACCCGGTTCATCGAGGACAACTGGCACACCGCCCGCATCGGCGACGCCTCCTTCGACCAGCGGGCGACCTCGCTGGCCCGCCTGTTCGACTTCAAGCACCCGAACAACAAGCAGGTGCTGCTGAACGACGACGGCACCGTCGCCTCCGTCAAGCCGATCCCGCCGGTGACCGGCGGCTCCGGCTCCGACGACTCCGGGAGCGGCTCCGGCAACGCGCCCGGCACCGATGACGCCACCCAGCAGCTCGCGGCGACCGGCTCCTCGTTCCCGGCGGTTCCCGTCGGGGTCGCCTCGGCCCTCGTGGTCGCCGCCGGTGCCGCGGTCGCCGTCACCGTTCGGCGCCGCCACCGCGCCTGACAGCTCTGAACAGCCCTGAAGGGGCGCGCGGTGCACGAGTCGCGCGCCCCTTCGGCGTCGGCGGTCACCCGGCCAGCTGGGGGAGGACCTTGGCGCGGTAGAAGTCGAAGAAGCCGCGCCGGTCGGGGCCGATCTGGTGGACGTACACGTGGTCGAAGCCCGCGTCGGCGAACGCCCGCAAGGCGGCGACGTGCTCGTCCACGTCGTCGCCGCAGGCCACGTTGCGGGCGACCTGCTCCTCGGTGACCAGCTGCGAGGCCTGCTCGAAGTGGCGCGGGGTGGGCAGCACCTGGGGGAGCTGGCCCGGGAGCTGGTCGACGGGCCACAGGCGGTGGGCGGTCCGCACCGCGGCGGCCTTGTCGGGACCCCAGCACACCTTGACCCCGCCGCTCGCCGGCTTGCCGCCGCCACCGCTCTTGCGGTAGCGGGTCACGGCGTTCTCGTCCGGGAAGACGCTGATGTAGCCGTCGCCGACGCGCCCCGCGAGCCCGATGGACGCCTGGCCGAAGCCCGAGATGTCGATGGGCACCGGCTCGTCCGGCACGGTGTACAGCCGGGCGTTCTCCACAGTGTAGTGCTTGCCGTGGTGCGTCACCTCGCGCCCGGTCATCAGCTCCCGGATCACCATGATCGACTCCTCCAGCATCTCCAGCCGGACGGTGGCGGGCGGCCAGCGGTCGCCGAGGATGTGCTCGTTGAGCGCCTCGCCGCTGCCCACGCCGAGCCGGAAGCGGCCGTCCAGCTGCACCGCGCTGGTGGCCGCCGCCTGCGCCACGATCGCCGGGTGCATGCGTACCGTGGGGCAGGTGACGGCGGTCTCCACCGGCAGCGAGGTGGCCTGCGTCAGCGCGCCGATCACCGACCAGACGAAGGGGCTCTGGCCCTGCTCGTGGTTCCACGGATGGAAGTGGTCGGAGATCCACAGGGCGCTGAATCCGGCCTGCTCCGCCATGCGCGCCTGCTCGACCAGCTCTTTCGGCCCGGACTCCTCGCAGGACAGAAAGTAGCCGTACTCGGTCATGGCGTCACCCCTTCCCGGTGGATCTCCGGCGGATCCGGCAGCCACGGGTAACCGCCCGGACCGCTGGGAAACCTCCCGGGCCGTGGTGGAGGAACCGCGGCCCGCGGCATCGGCGGCGCAAACTTTTGCGGTCGCCGCTGGACCCCAGATGGATGATTCGCGGTGATTTGGAGCATCCCGGTGCGTCGCGCAACCATGTGAGGGCTCCGTGCGGAGCATCCCCCTCCACTTCGCCGGGATCCGTGCGGCCTCGACCAGGCCGAGCGGGACCCGGCGGCTCGCTGCCCTGGAAAGGCCCTGAGCATGCACGACACCGGAACCGAGGGCCGACCCGCGGCCACGGCGACCGGCCCGGCCCCGAAGGCCCCGGCGTCATCCGCCCGGCGCTTCGGGCTGCCCACCGCGACCGCCCTGGTGATGGGCAACATCATCGGCGGCGGCATCTTCCTGCTCCCCGCGTCCGTCGCCCCCTTCGGCACGCTCAGCCTGCTGGCGTTCGTCGTCCTCACCGTCGGCGCGATCGCGCTCGCCCTGGTCTTCGGCCGCCTGGCCCGGCGCAACCCGCGCACCGGCGGCCCGTACGTGTACGCGCGTGAGGCCTTCGGCGACTTCGCCGGCTTCCTGTCCGCGTGGTCGTACTGGGTGATGACCTGGGTCAGCAACGCGGCCCTCGCCGTGGCCGCCGTCGGGTACGTGCACGTGGTGGCCCCCGGGCACTACGCCGCCGGCACCGACCTGGCGATCGCGCTGCTCGCGCTCTGGCTGCCCGCCCTTGCCAACCTCGCCGGCACCCGCTGGGTCGGCGCGGTCCAGGTGGTCTCCACCGTCCTCAAGCTCGTGCCGCTGTTCTTCGTCGCCGTCATCGGGCTGTTCTTCTTCGACCCGCGCAACCTCGGCGCCTTCGACCCGCACGGCGGGAACTGGCTGGGCGGCCTGTCGGCCGCGGCCGCGCTGCTGCTCTACTCCTACGTCGGCGTGGAGTCGGCGTCGGTCAGCGCGGGCGAGGTCCGCGACCCCGAGCGCAACGTCGGCCGGGCCAGTGTCCTCGGCACCGTCGGCGCCGCCGTGGTCTACCTGCTCGGCACGGTCTCCGTCTTCGGCACGGTCCCGCACCGCGCCCTGGTCACCTCCACCGCGCCCTTCTCCGACGCCGTGGACAACATGTTCGGCGGCCACTGGGGCGGCACCCTGATCGCCGCCGCCGCGGTGATCTCGATCGTCGGCGCGCTCAACGGCTGGACCCTGATGAGCGCTCAGGCACCGTACGCCGCCGCCCAGGACGGCCTGTTCCCCGCCGTGTTCGGACGCGTCAAGCGCGGGGTGCCGACCGTCGGCGTCCTGGTCGGTGTCGTCCTCGCCACCCTGCTGACCGTGGTCAACTACACCACCGGCAGCACCGGGGTCTTCAACGTCCTGGTCCTGATCACCACGTTCTCGGCCACCGTCCCCTACCTGCTGGCCGCCGCCGCCCAGCTGTACTGGCTGGCCTCGGGCGAGCGCGACCGGGTGCGCCCCGGCCGCTTCGCCCGGGACCTGGTGCTCGCCCTGGGCGCCTTCGGCTTCTCGATGTGGCTGGTGGCGGGCGCCGGGTACGCGGCGGTCTACCAGGGCACGCTGTTCCTCTTCGCCGGCGTGCTGGTCTTCGTGTGGATCAAGGGGCGCCGCACGGCGCAGGCCGGCCGCTGACGCGGCTCAGGGGCGGGCGATGATCTCGCCGTGCAGGATGCACAGCCAGCCGTCGGGATCGTCCGCCCAGCGCCGCCAGGCCTGCGCGATGCGGCGCAGGTCGGCCTCGGTGGCGTAACCGTCGCGCAGCGCCTGCTCGGCCAGGGCCGACTGCACGACGCGGTCGGCCCACATGCCGCCCCAGTGGGCGCGGTCCGCCTCGTCCGCGTGGCACCAGACGCCGGCGCCCGCGGTGACGTCGGTGAACCCGGCTTGCCGGGCCCAGGACAGCAGCCGGCGCCCCGCGTCCGGCTCGCCGCCGTTGGCGCGGGTGCACCGCTGGTACAGGGCCATCCACTCGTCGAGTTCGGGCAGTTCCGGATACCAGGTGAAGCCGTGGTAGTCGCTGTCGCGCACCGCCACGATCCCGCCCGGCCGGCACACCCGGCGCATCTCGCGCAGCGCCTGCACCGGGTCGGCGACGTGCTGGAGCACCTGGTGGGCGTGGACGACGTCGAAGGTGTCGTCGGCGAAGTCCAGGGCGTGGACGTCGGCGACGGCGAACTCCACGTTCTCCACGCCGCGTTCGGCCGCCACCGCGGCGGCGTCCTCCAGCACCCCGGCCGCCGCGTCGACCGCGGTGACCCGGCCGCCGGGGGAGACCAGCCGCGCCAGATCGGCGGTGATCGTCCCCGGCCCGCAGCCGACGTCCAGCAGGCGCGCGCCCGGCCGCAGGTGTCCGATGAGATACGCGGCCGAGTTCTCCGCCGTGCGCCAGCGGTGTGACCGCAGGACCGACTCGTGGTGCCCGTGGGTGTAGGCGGTCTCGGATGCGGCCATCGTCCGTCCCCCTCGATCGGGATTCCAGTGGTGTGATCACTGTAGAGGTGATCTCATCTTTCGGGAATCACGTCTCGTATCGCGGACGCGACGGCGTGATGAAGCCGGACTCGTACGCCATGATCACCGCCTGCGTGCGGTCCCGGGCCCCGAGCTTGCCCAGGACCCGGGCCACATGGGTCTTGACGGTCTCCGACCCGACCAGGAGCTGCTCGGCGATCTCGCTGTTCGTCAGCCCGCCGGACAAAAGGCGCAGCACCTCCGTCTCCCGGTCGGTGAGCCGCTCCCGCAGGCCCCGGGCGCGATCGGCGGTGGCGTGCCGGGCCGCCAGCTCCCGTACCGCGGCCGGGAAGAGCAGGCAGTCGCCTGCGGCCACCACCCGTACCGCGCGCACCAGTTGATCGGCCTCGGCGCGCTTGAGGAGGAACCCGCTGGCGCCCACCCGCAGCGCCTCGTAGACGTAGGCGTCGTTCTCGAAGGTGGTGACCACGACGACGCGCGGCGGATCGGGCATGGTCGACAGCAGCTGCTCGGTGGCGCGGATGCCGTCGATCTGCGGCATCCGCACGTCCATCAGCACGACGTCCGGGCGCAGTTCGCGCACCAGCGGCACGGCCTGAGCACCCGAGGCGGCCTCGCCCACCACCGCAATGTCCGGCTCGCTCTCCAGGATCGCCCGCAGCGCGCCGCGCACCAGGGCCTCGTCGTCGGCGAGCACGATCCGCAACGTCATCGCACGGCCCTTCGCACCGGAAGGCGTACCGCGAGGCGCCACACGCCGCCCTGGGCACCCGCCTCCGCCGTGCCGCCGAGCACGGCCGAACGCTCCCGCACCCCCAGCAGTCCGCGGCCCCCGGTGGGCCTGCGCCCGTTCCGCCCGGCCCCCACCGGATTGGTCATCTCGATCCCCAACTCCTCGTCCGCCATCCGAACCCGCAGCCGCACCGGGACCTGCCCGGCGTGCCGCAGGGCGTTGCCCAGCCCCTCCTGGACGATGCGGTACGCCTCGCGGGACACCGCGGGCGGCAGCCGGTCCAGCCCGTCGCAGACGGTCGCCTCCAGTGGCACCCCGGCGGCCGCCGTCCGCTCCAGCAGCGCGGGCAGCCCCTCCAGGGTCGGCCCCGCGACCGCCGCCTCGCCACCCTCCTCGCGCAACACGCCGAGCACGTCGTCGAGTTCGGCCACCGCGCGCCGCGCGGTCTCCTCGATCGCCGCCAACGCCCGCCGCACGAACTGCGGATCGCGGTCCAGGACCCGACCGGCCGCGGCGGCCTGCAGCGTCACCGCGCTCAACGCGTGCCCGACCGAGTCGTGCAGCTCGCGCGCCAGCCGGTTGCGCATCGCCAGCCGCATCTCCCGCCGTTCGGCCGCGGCCAGCCGTTCGGCCGCCGTCGGCCCGAGCAGTACGGGCGCCAGCCGGGCCAGCAGCGCTCCGGCCCCGGTGGCGACGGCCACCATCAAGGCGAGCAGGGCCAGGCCGGACAGCGGCGCCAGGCCCGGGTGGCCCAGGGTGAGCACCGGCTCCCACGGGAGCGCAAGGCGCCGCAGCCCGGGCAGCAGCGGCAGTGCCAGCAGTACGGCGGCGGCGGGCGGGACGGACAGGCTCATGCCGCTGACCACCCCGCCGAGCCCGACGTGCAGCGTGTACCAGGCGGCCGTCCGCGCCCGAGCCGCCCACGACCCGGCCCGGCCGGTCTCGACCCCGGCGACCCCGCACAGCACCCGGGCCGCGGCGCCCTCCAGCGACCGTACGACGGGGAAGGCGGCGGTCAGGGCGACCAGCGGCAGGGCGAGCGCGAAGGCGAGGAAGGGCCGCGCGACGTCCTGCCCCGCCGTGCCGCCGTAGACCGTGACGGACAGCACCGTGTCGACCAGCAGGTAGTACGGCATCAACAGGGCGCCGCCGAGGATCAGATGGACCCAGCGCAGTCGCGCCCGCCTGCCGAACAGCGTCCTCACCCCGGTCGGTCCGCGGCCTGCCGGGACCGCTCGGCCAGCCAGAACGCCCCCACCGCGGCCATCAGTACGCCTGCGGTCATCTGCACAGCGTAGATCAGGGACATCGCCGGGGAGACCTGGTCGGCGTGGACGATGTCCCGGCCCGACCCCGGCAGCACGGCCAGCAGCATCCAGCCGCCCCACGTCGCCGTCGTCCCCGCGCCGAACCACGCGAGCCCCAGCGGGACCGCGACACGCAGCCGGGGCCGCACGCGGAACGCCAGCGCCCACACCCCGGCGACGGCCGCCGCGGCGAACAGCGCGCAGGTCGCCTCGACGATCCGGAAGTCGCCGTTCCCGGAGGCCGCCCGGGCCGCGCTGAGGCCGGTGGCGGCACCGCACGCCCACGCGGTGTGCGCGGCGAGGGGGACGAGTGCGAGCAGGGCCGCCGTCGCGGCGACCACCCGCTGGGCGGGCCGCGTCGGGCTGTCGGCGGGCAGCTCCGCGAGCCGTCCGCGCAGCAGCCGCCCCCAGCGTTCGCGTGCGTACAGCACGAACAGGCCGCCGATCGCCAGCCCTTGGACCGCGAAACCGGTGTAGACGACGGCGAAGACCCAGCCGTCGAGCCAGGGCGCTTGGTGTGCGGCGGCGGGACGGGCGGCACCGGTGAGCGACAGCAGCAGCTGCCCCGGGTACGCCACGAAGATCGGGCCGATCAGTCCGCTCGCGATCCACATGGGCACCGTGAGCAGCCACGCCGGCAGCCGCCTGCCCCACGGCCGGGTCAGGGCGAACACCAGAGCGATCACGGTGGCGTCCATGACCACGGTGAGGGCGTTGACCGCAACAAGCCCCGCGTCCCCGTCCCGCAGCACGCTGCCGGGCGGTATGCCGATCGTGCTCCCCGACAGCCAGGCGGTCTTCAGCGCCAGATAGGGGAGGCAGGAGGCGACGGCGGTGGCGGACAGGACGCGGCGGGCGGACACGGCGCCGGCGCGCGGCCTCCCGGCGGAGACACGGAGTGCTTCATCCATGCCTCCACGCTCCCGGCCGCACCGCCCCTCGCGCCTCCGGCGCCGTGACGAATGCGGTCCCCCGCGCGGGGGACCGCATTCGTGGCCGGGGCCTAGCCGGTGGTCGTGGGCCGGTACTCGTAGACGGTCGTCGCGACCTTGCACAGGCCCGGCTGGACGACGTCGACGCGCAGGATCTTCGCGTTCACGTCGTAGTCCAGGCCCTCGGTCTCGAAGGTGCCCGAGCAGATGCTGTGCTGCGGGAGCTGGAGCAGCGTGGTGACGTGCCCGGTGGTGGCGCTGCCGTCCAGCGGGTGCGGCAGGTCGACCTGGAGGAGGTCCTTGGCCGTATCGTCCGAGCTGCACACCAGCCGGGTGCCGGAGACGAAGTCGCACCCCTGGATGTCGCTGATCGTGCGGTCCAGGGTGATCTGCCCGGCCTGCGGCAGGGTGCCGCCGGCTCGCGGGGTCGAGGGGTTGAGCAGGGGGGCGGGGAAGACCTGCAGGCGCCGCTCGTCGCCCCACTCGCCGGAGACCAGCCACCGGGTGTCGGGCGAGACGGTGGCGAAGGAGTTGTTCAGCATCTCGCCGGGGTCCAGCGGATGCGTGTACTCGAAGGACCGGCCGTCCGGCGTGGTCACCGCGAACATCTTCGAGGTGGCCTTGTCGCCGCCCTGGTAGGCGTCGAAGACGTGGCCGCGGGCGATGTCCGGGTCGCCGACGTGGTTCCAGCCCTGGAAACGGTACGAAAGCGGGATGGAGCCCAGCCCCCGGTAGAGCAGCGAGCCGTCGGCGCGGCTGGCCAGCCCCTGACCTCCGGTGAGCGAGTCGACGCTGCCGTGCCCCGTCAGCGTCCAGCCGCCGGGGGAGCCGCCCGGTTCGGCGGCGGGCGCGCCCGCGGTCAGGGCCAGGCTCGCGGTGGCGAGCAGCAGCGCGGCAAGGCGCCTACGGGCGGTCGTTGAGCTCACATCTTCCCCGGACGGGTAGGTGTCGGGCACTCGGCCGCCCCGGCGGGGCCGCCGCCCGGCCGGCCGGGCGCCGGGCAGCAAGTGAGCGTAGGCTCTGCGCGCCGCGAGATCCACGACGTGGGCGCCAACTCGGCCTGAAGTCACCGCACTCGGTGCCCTCCCGCCCGGCCGCGGCGGGGGGAGCGCGGGACGGACCCGGGGGGAGACGGAACCCGGATCGACCCTCGTACGTCACAGCCACATGAACGCACGAACCCTCACTCTGAGCGCCGCCGCGGTCGCCGTCGCCGGTGCGGTACTGACCGGATGCGGTCACTCCACGACCGCCGGCGGCGCCCCCGCCACGCCGCCCAGCCCGACCCCGCCGCCGAGCAGCTCCGCCCCGGCGCCCGCACCCAAGGTCACCAAGCAGGCGATCACCAAGCCCGCCGGCCTCGCCGAGCAGGGCCGCAAGATCACGGTCACCGCCCAGCAGGGCGCCTGCCAGAGCGTTCGGCTGGCCTCGCAGGAGACGTCCGCGCAGGTCACCCTCACAGTGGAGGTGACGGACAACCGCAAGCCGGGCATGATGTGCGCGGCCTACGTCAAGGTGGTGCAGGTGAGCACCACGCTCAAGGCGCCCCTGGACGGGCGCAAACTGATCGACGGGGCGACGGGCAAGGAGATACCGGCTCCGAAGTGACGACAGAGCGACGGGGCCGCCCCGGGTCTCCCCGGAGCGGCCCCATCAGATCTGACGTCTCGTCAGATTCACATCATGTCGAAGGTGTCCGGGTCCGGGCCGAGCCGTCGGCCCGAGTCCAGGGCGGCGATCGCGGCCAGGTCGGCGTCGTCGAGCTCGAAGTCGAAGACGTCGATGTTCTCCCTGATCCGCGACGGCGTCACGGACTTGGGGATCACCACGTTGCCGATCTGCAGGTGCCAGCGGAGCACCACCTGCGCCGGGCTCTTGCCGTGCTTGCCGGCGATCCGGCCGAGCGTCTCGTCCTCCAGCAGGCCCCTGCCCTGGCCCAGCGGCGACCAGGCCTCGGTGACGATGCCGTGCTCGGCGTGGAAGGCCCGCGCCTCGCGCTGCTGGAACTGCGGGTGGAGCTCGATCTGGTCGACGGCCGGCACGACCGACGTCTCGTCCAGCAGGCGCCGCAGGTGGTGCGGCTGGAAGTTGGACACGCCGATCGCCTTGGCGCGGCCCTCCGAGTGGATCTTCTCCAGGGCCCGGTAGGTGTCGACGTACCGGTCCTGTCGCGCCACCGGCCAGTGGATCAGGTAGAGGTCCACGTAGTCCAGGCCGAGCCTGGACAGGGAGGCGTCGAAGGCGCGCAGCGTCGAGTCGTAGCCCTGGTCCGCGTTCCACAGCTTCGTGGTGACGAAGAGCTCGTCACGGGGGAGGCCGGAGGTGGTCAGCGCCTTGCCGGTGCCCTCCTCGTTGCCGTAGACGGCGGCCGTGTCGATGCTGCGGTAGCCCGCCTCGAGGGCGGTGGAGACCGCGGCGGTCGCCTCTGAGTCGTCGACCTGCCACACACCGAAGCCCAGCCGGGGCATCCGTACGCCGTTGTTCAAAGTGACGAAGGGGACCTTGCTCACGAGCGGGGGTTTCCTTTGCTCATCGTGTCGCGTCTCATCATGGTCGCGCGTCGTGCGGTTACCCCGGATTCAACGGGCAGGCACGCCAGGCGCATTCCCGCGACGCCCGGTGGAAATCGGCGATTATCCGTGGTAGAGCGCCTCGATCTCCTTGGCGTAGGTCTTCTCGATCGCCTTGCGCTTCAGTTTCAGGGACGGGGTCAGCAGCCCCTGCTCCTCGCTGAACTGGGCGCCGAGGATGCGGAACGTGCGGATCGACTCCGCCTTGGAGACCAGGGTGTTCGCGGCGACCACCGCCCGGCGGATCTCCGTCTCCAGATCGGGGTCGCGCACCAGCTGCGCCGGGGGCATCGGGGGCTTGCCGCGCATCGTCAGCCAGTGGGCGACCGACTCCGGGTCGAGGGTGACCAGGGCCGCGATGAAGGGCCGGTCGTTTCCGACCACCACGCACTGCGCGACCAGCGGGTGGGAGCGCACCCGTTCCTCCAGCAGCGCCGGCGAGACGCTCTTGCCGCCGCTGGTGACCAGGATCTCCTTCTTGCGGCCGGTGATCGTCAGGTAGCCGTCCTCGTCCAGGGCGCCCAGGTCGCCGGTGGCCAGCCAGCCGTCTTTCAGCGTCTCGGCGGTCGCCTCGGGGTTGTTGAGGTATCCGGCGAAGACCTGCCCGCCGCGCAGCCACACCTCGCCGTCGTCGGCGATGTGCACCGTCGTGCCCGGCACCGGCTGGCCGACGGTGCCGAAACGGGTGCGCTCAGGCGGGTTCGCGGTGGCCGCCGCCGTGGACTCGGTCAGCCCGTAGCCCTCGAAGATCGTCACGCCCGCACCGGCGAAGAACAGGCCCAGCCGCCGCTCCATCCCCGAGCCGCCGGACATCCCGTGGCGCATCCGGCCGCCGAGCGCCTCCCGCACTTTGCAGTAGACCAGCTTGTCGTAGAGCTGGTGCTGCACGCGCAGCGCGGCGCTCGGGCCGGAGCCGGTGCCGAACGCCTTGTTCTCCTGGGCCTCGGCGTAGCGCACGGCGACCTCGACGGCCTTGTCGAACGCGCCCACCTTGCCGCTCGCCTCGGCCTTGCGGCGGGCCGCGTGGAAGACCTTCTCGAAGACGTACGGCACCGCCAGCACGAACGTCGGCCGGAAGGAGACCAGGTCCGGGATGAGGTCGCGGGCGGCGAGGCTGGGCTGGTGGCCCAGGCGCACCCGGCCGCGGATGCACGCCACCTCGACCATGCGGCCGAAGACGTGGGCGAGCGGCAGGAAGAGCAGCGTGCAGGCCTCGTCCCCCGGCTTGGAGTGGAAGACCGGCTCCCAGCGCGCGACGACGTTGTCGGCCTCGGCCATGAAGTTGGCGTGGGTGAGCACACACCCCTTGGGGCGGCCGGTGGTGCCCGAGGTGTAGATCACGGTCGCCACGGCGTCGGGGGTGACCGCGAAGCGGTGCCGCTCCACCACCTCGTCGCCGATGTGGGCTCCGGCGGCGTTCAGCTCCGCCACGGCTCCGGCGTCCATCTGCCAAAGCCGGTTGAGCTGCGGGAGCCGGTCCACCACCGCGCCGATGGTCATCGCGTGGTCCTCGTGCTCGACCACGCAGGCCACCGCGCCCGAGTCGTGCAGCATCCAGCAGACCTGGTCCGAGGAGGACGTCGGGTACACCGGCACCGGCTGGGCCCCGATCGCCCACAGCGCGAAGTCGAAGAGCGTCCACTCGTACCGGGTGCGCGACATGACCCCGACCCGGTCGCCGAAGCGGATGCCCTGCGCCAGGAGCCCCTTGGCGAGCGCCAGCACCTCGTCACGGAAGTCCGCGGCCGTCACGTCGTGCCAGACACCGTCCACCTTGCGCCCGAGCACGACCAGGTCGGGTGTCTCGGCGGCGTTGCCGAACACAGCGTCCGCCAAGCCTCCGACCTGGGGCGCCGTAGCCAGGGGCGGGACGGTGAACTCGCGCAAATCTAGCTCCTCGCAAGCGCCCCGCGCGGCGCTTCGACGCTGGTGCCACGGTTCCGCCCGGCCGATGACCGAAGCGCAGGTCGAGAACGGCTGGCAACCGGTCGGGCGGGCCCGTAAGCTACCTGATCCCGCACCGTCACGGGAGTTGCGCGCAGATCCCGAGAAATCGGATTTCTACCCCGGCGATTCGCCGATCCTATAGGCGTTTGCCGGAAAAGGCGGGAACTGCCGTGCGGTTGCGTGGTTGCACCGGGGCGGGAATCTGCACCGAATCTCTGCGGCCTGCTCACCCGTGCATTACAGCAGAGTTACGGGTTCCGGAATCGGCACTCCGGATACCGCGTTCGACCGGGCCGGACGGCGCCGCCGGGGAGCGGACCAGGGCCAGTACGAGCACCCCCGCCACCAGGCCCACGCCCGCCGCCGCCCAGGCCGCGGCGTCCAGCCCGGAGGCGAACGCGGCCCGCAGCGCCTGTCCGGCCGCGGCCCGTGCCGCGGGCGGGGTGTGCGCCAGCACCTCGTGCGCCGCGCCACCGGCCAGCGCGGAGGCGGCCGCATGCGGATCGGGGGCGTGGCCGGTGAGCCGGTGCGCCATGCGGGCGGTGGCCAGCGTGCCGAAGACGGCCACCGCGAGGGCGTATCCGAGCTGCCGGAAGGTGTTGACCGCACCGCCCGCCATACCCGCCTGGTGCGGCGGGACCGACGCCAGGGCGGCCTGCGACAGCGCGGGGGTCGCCAGCCCCACGCCCGCCCCGGCGACCAGCAGACCGGGCGTCAGGGCCGACCAGCCGGAACCCGCACCCAGCAGCCCCTGCGCCGCCGCGCCCGCACCGATCAGCAGCAGCCCGAGGCCGACGGTCAGCCGCGCCGGCACCCCGTGGAGCAGCCGCCCGCCGGCCGCCGCCACCACGAAGGCCGCCGCTGCCAGCGGGACCACCACCAGCCCCGAGCGCAGCGGGCTGAACCCCAGCACCGTCTGCAGCCATATCGAGGTGTACGGCAGCACGCCGAAGGCCGCCGCGTTCAGCGCGAACGCCCCCGCCATCACCGCCGTGAACGACGCCCGCCGGAACAGCCGCAGGTCCAGCATCGGCCGGGCCGCGACCCGTTCGGCCACCAGGAACGCGATCAGCGCGAGCGCGGCCAGCGCGAAGGCGCCCAGCGTGGCCGGCGCCCCCCAGCCGACCGCGTCCGCCCGGATCACCGCATAGGTCGCGGCCCCCGCGAACACCGTCCACGCCACCGTGCCTGGCACATCCACCCGGTGGTCCGCCCCGCCGCGCGACTCGGCCACCACCCGCAGCGTCAGCACCACCGCCGCCACGCTCACCGGCAGATTCACGAAGAAGATCCAGCGCCAGCCCAGATCCTGCGTCAGCAGCCCGCCGAGCACCGGCCCGAGGGCCGCCGCCGCACCCGAGACCGCGCCCCACACGCCGAACGCCACACCGCGGTCCCGCCCCTGGTACGCCGCGCCCAGCAGGGAGAGCGTGGTGGCGAACATCGCGGCCGCGCCGACCCCCTGAAGGCAGCGCATCGCGACGAGCACACCCGCCCCCGAACTGAGCCCGCAGGCCAGCGACGCCACCGCGAAGACCACCGTCCCGGCGACGTACACCGCCCGGCGGCCCACCGCGTCCGCCACCGAGCCCGCGCCCAGCAGCAGCGCCGCCAGAGCCAGGGCGTACGCGTCGATCACCCACTGGAGCCCGGCCAGCGACGCGTGCAGCGCCCCCGCCATGTCGGGCAGCGCCACCGTCACGATCGTCACGTCGAGCAGCAGCATGAACGTCCCCAGGCAGACCGCGACCAGCGGTCCCCACTTGCGCATCGGAATCCCTCATCTCGTTTCGGGCTGTCGCCGCACACCGCGTGCGACCTCCCGTACGATCGGCCGGGGCCACCGATAGCTGCCAGGCAGGGCCGCCTCTCCGCCGAAATCCGACTGACAGGGGGCAGACGACGGTGGAATCCTCCGACTTCGACCAGCTGGACCATCAGCTGATGCAGGCCCTCCAGATCGACGGCCGCGCGCCCTTCAGCAAGATCGCGGCCGTGCTCGGGGTCTCCGACCAGACCGTGGCCCGCCGCTACGCCAAGCTGTGCGCACGCGGCAACCTGCGGGTGCTTGGGGTGGCCGACGAGGCCCGGCTGGGGCGCACGCGCTGGTTCCTGCGGCTGTGCTGCACGCCCGACGCCGCCGAGACCCTCGCCACCGCGCTCGCCCGGCGCTCCGACACCTCGTGGATCGCGCTGACCTCCGGCGGCACCGAAGTGCTGTGCATGATGGCCGCCCGCACCACCGACGAGCGCGACACCCTGCTGCTCGACAAGCTCCAGCGCACACCGCGCGTCACGGCCGTCAGCGCGCACTGCCTGCTGCACACCTTCTACGGCGGCTCCCTGGGCTGGTTCACCAAGTCCGACGTCCTCGATGCGGAACAGGTCGCCGCGCTCACCCCGCCGCCCGTCGAGCCCGCCCGGGAACCCGTGGTCCTGGACGCCGCCGACGAGCAGATCCTCGCCGCCCTCGGCCGCGACGGCCGGACCCCGGTGACCGAACTGCAGCAGGCGACCCGGCTCTCCGAATCGGCCGTGCGCCGCCGCGTCGAACGGCTGCGGCGCACCGGCGCCCTCTTCATCGACGTCCAGTTCGACTCCGCCCAGTTCGGCTACGACGTCAAGACGTCCCTGTGGCTGACGGTCACCCCCGCCGCCCTCGCCGACGTCGGCGCCGCCCTCGCCCGCCACCGCGAGATCGTCTTCGCCGCCGCCGTCACCGGCACGGCCAACATCGTCGCCACCGCCGTCTTCCGCGACACCGGCGGCCTGTACGACTACCTCACCCGCCGGATCGGCCCCCTCCAGGGCGTCCGACTCGTCGAGACCGCACCGCTGTTGCGCCAGGTCAAGCAGTTGACCTACGAGCCCCGGCGAGCGGGTTGAGGGGCGGCCGTCACCGGGCGCGGTGCAGGCGGTCGCCGGCCGCCAGGATCGCCCGGGACAGCGCGTCCGCCGCCTCCTGCGCGGCCGGGCGGTGGCGGCCGCGCAGCAGCACGAAGTCGACCCCGCCCAGCTCCGGCAGGGCCGCCCGGGCCGGCACCCGGTGCAGCCCCGGCGGGATCAGGCCCTCGGTGTGGGCGACCACGCCCAGCCCCGCGAGTGCGGCGGCCCGCACCCCGCTGAGGCTGCCGCTGGTGCACACAATGCGCCAGGGCCGGCCCGCCTCCCCGAGCACTTCCAGCGCCCGCGCCCGGGTGATGCTGGGCGGCGGGTAGACGATCAGCGGCACCGGGCGCTCCGGGTCCAGCCGCAGCCGCTCACCGCCGATCCACACCAACCGGTCCCGCCACACCAGCCGCCCGTGGGGTTCGCCGGCGCCCTCGGCTGGGCGGCGCCGCTTGCCCAGCACCAAGTCCAGCCGCCCCTGTGCGAGTTGCTCGTGCAGCGTCCCCGACAGCTCGACGGTCAGTTCCAGATCGACCTGGGGATAGTCCCGGCGGAAGCCCTCCAGAACCTCCGGCAGCCGGGTGAGCACGAAGTCCTCCGAGGCGCCGAACCGCAGCCGCCCCCGCAGCCGGGTGCCCGCGAAGAAGCCCGCCGCGCGCTCGTTGGCCTCCAGGATGGTGCGGGCGAACCCCAGCATCGCCTCGCCGTCCTCGGTCAGCTCCACCCCGTGCGTGTCGCGTACGAACAGCCGGCGGCCGGCCGCCTCCTCCAGCTTCCGCACGTGCTGGCTCACGGTGGACTGCCGCAGCCCGAGCCGGTGGGCGGCCTGCGTGAAGCTCAGCGTCTGCGCCACGGCCAGGAACGTCCGCAGCTGCGTCGGGTCGAACACCCCGGCAGGCTACCGCGGTCATCGCGATCCGTGATGGCAGTCAGAGAGGTGAACGCACTTCACAATGCACCCGGGCGCGGGTGAAGCTGGGGGCCCGCCCGCCGACCGAGAGAAGACATGCGCCGCATCACGCTGCCGTCGTGGCTCCCCGTCGACCCGTACATCCTGGTGCTGATCGCCACGGTGGGGCTCGCCGCGCTCCTGCCCGCCGAGGGCGGCGCGGCCGCCGGGGTCGGCGTTGCCTCCTCCGTCGCGGTCGGCCTGCTGTTCTTCCTCTACGGCGCGCGGCTGTCCACCCGCGAGGCGGTCGCCGGACTCGCCCACTGGCGGCTCCACCTGACGGTCGTGGCGAGCACGTACGTGCTCTTCCCGCTGCTGGGGCTGGCCGCCGGCGGCCTCGTGCCGTACGTGCTGACCCCCCAGCTCCACACCGGCCTGCTCTACCTGTGCGTGCTGCCCTCGACCATCCAGTCCTCCATCGCCTTCACCTCGATCGCCCGCGGCAACGTCTCGGCCGCCATCTGCGCCGGTACGTACTCAAGCCTCATCGGGATGGCGGCGACGCCCCTGCTCGCCGGGGTGCTGCTGGGCTTCGAGGGCGCCGGGTTCTCCGCGCACGGGCTCACCGCCATCGCCACGCAGCTGCTCCTGCCCTTCGTCGCCGGTCAGGTGCTGCGGCGCTGGATCGGCCCGTTCGTCGCCCGGCACCGCAAGGTCCTCGGGCTGGTCGACCGCGGCTCGATCCTGCTCGTGGTCTACACCGCGTTCAGCGAGGGCATGGTCCAGGGGATCTGGCACCAGGTCACCGCGGTCCGGCTGCTGGCGCTGCTGGGCGTGGAGGCGATGCTGCTGGTTCTGGTGCTCACCGCGACCTCCATCGCCTCGCGGCGGCTGGGCTTCGGGCGCGCGGACCGGATCGCGATCGTCTTCTGCGGCTCCAAGAAGAGCCTGGCCAACGGATTGCCCATGGCCAGCGTGCTGTTCGGCGCCCGGGCCGGGCTGATCGTCCTTCCGCTGATGCTGTTCCACCAGATGCAGCTCATGGTCTGCGCGGTGATCGCCAAGCGCTGGTCCACTGCCGGGGAGGACGGCGGGGAGGGTAGCCTGCCATCGGAACGGTCGTCGTCACCCGAGGGCCGCGCCCGCCCTGTCACCGCCTGAGGAGAATCCGTGATCCGCGATCTTTTCACCCCCACCCACCTGCTGATCGTCGTGCTCGTGGCGATCGTCCTGTTCGGCGCCAAGCGCCTGCCGGACACGGCGCGTTCGCTGGGCAAGTCGCTGCGCATCCTCAAGGCCGAGACCAAGGCGATGCGCGACGAGACCCCGGCCGGCGAGCAGCGCACGGTCAGCGGCGAGATCGCGGACGGCTCGCACACCGCCGCGCAGGGCCCGACGCAGACCCAGGGCCACTCCGCCCAGGCGTAACCGCCTCCGGCGCCTCAGGCGTCAGCCGCGCGCTGCCGCCGCCACGTCTACGCGGTGCTCACCCGCATAGACGTTCATCGACGATCCGCGCAGGAAGCCGACGAGGGTCAGCCCCGTCTCGGCGGCCAGGTCCACCGCGAGCGAGGACGGCGCGGAGACGGCGGCGAGCACCGGGATGCCCGCCATCACCGCCTTCTGCGCGAGCTCGAACGAGGCCCGCCCGGAGACCAGCAGGACACTTCCGGACAGGGGGAGGAGTCCCTGCTGCAGGGCGCGCCCGACGAGCTTGTCCACCGCGTTGTGCCGGCCGACGTCCTCGCGCACGTCCACCAGCTCGCCGCCGGGCGTGAACAGCGCCGCCGCGTGCAGCCCCCCGGTGCGGTCGAAGACCTGCTGGGCGGCGCGCAGCCGGTCCGGCAGGGCGGCCAGCACCCCGGGCTCCAACCGCACCGGCGGGACGTCGGCGATCGGCCACCGGGCCGTGGTGCGCACCGCGTCCAGACTCGCCTTCCCGCACACCCCGCACGAGGACGTGGTGTACACGTTCCGCTCCAGGGTGATGTCCGGCAGCGGCACCCCGTCCGCCAGGCGTGCGTCCACCACGTTGTACGTGTTCGCACCGTCCTCGGTCGCGCCCGCGCAGTAGACGATCGTGGCGAGCTCCTCGGGCGTGCCCAGGACGCCTTCGCTGACCAGGAAGCCGGCCGTCAGGGCGAAGTCGTCACCCGGGGTGCGCATGGTGACGGCGAGCGGTCTGCCGTTCAGCCGGATCTCCAGCGGCTCCTCGGCGACCAGGGTGTCCGCCCGGTGCCCGGCCCCGCCGTCCCGGATCCGCAGCACGCGGCGCCGCTCGGTGACCCGTCCCATGTGATCAGTCCCGCTCTCGCATCGGTTGCGTCCGGTGGGTTGCATCCGGTCTGTTGCTCTTCCGGATCCCTTCCCGGTTCTCTTCCGGTCGATGATCGCACCGTACGCCGCCGCCCGCGCCGGGCGTGACTCCGCCCACATCCGGCACGGCCCCGCGCACAGCGCGTCCGCCAACCGCTACGGTGCGGTGACCATCGCCGTGTGACCCGCGGTGCGGTGCGATGAGGCACACGGCGGTCAGCACCACCGAGATCTCCCGACCCCTCCGAGCGGAGACCGAGATGGCATCCACCCTCCTCCTCAAACCCGGAACCGCCTGGTCGGACGCCTGGCGGCGGTGCCTGGACGCCGCGCCCGAGGCGTTCTCCGACGACCGCGCCCGCAATCTGTGGGACGGCCGCTGGCAGGCCGACGGCCACCCGCTGCCCGCCCTGTCGCCGGTGGACGGCAGCCCCATCGCGGGCGTGCCCCGCCTCGACGCCGACACCGCCCGGCAGGCGGTACGCGCCTGCCTCGACCAGCACCGCGCCTGGCGGGAGGTACCCCTCCCGGAGCGGAAGGCCCGCGTCACCGCCGCCCTCGACGCGCTGACCGCCCACCGCGAGCTCCTCTCCCTGCTGCTGGTCTGGGAGATCGGCAAGCCGTGGCGGCTGGCCCAGGCCGACGTGGACCGGGCGATCGACGGCGTTCGCTGGTACGTCGACGAGATCGACCGGATGCTCGACGGACGCGTCCCCCTGAGCGGTCCGGTGAGCAACATCGCCAGCTGGAACTACCCGATGAGCGTGCTCGTGCACGCCATGCTCGTCCAGGTCCTGGCCGGCAACGCCGTCGTCGCCAAGACCCCGACCGACGGCGGTGTGGCCTGCCTGACCCTGGCTGCCGCGCTCGCCGCCCGCGAGGGGCTGCCGCTCACCCTGGTCAGCGGCGGCGGCGCCGAGCTGTCCGAGGCCCTGGTGCGCGCACCGGAGATCGGCTGCGTGTCCTTCGTCGGCGGGCGGGACGTCGGCGGCCGCATCGCCTCGGACGTGGCGGACCTCGGCAAACGCCACATCCTGGAACAGGAGGGGCTCAACTGCTGGGGCGTGTGGGAGTTCGACGACTGGGACACCCTCTCCGGCCAGATCCGCAAGACCTTCGACTACGCCAAGCAGCGGTGTACGGCCTACCCGCGCTTCGTCGTCCAGCGGCGGCTCTTCGACCGCTTCCTCGCGGCGTACCTGCCCGCGGTCCGGTCGGTGCGGTTCGGCCACCCGCTGGCCGTCGCCACGCCGGACGAGGACCTCCCCGGACTCGACTTCGGCCCGCTGATCAACGCGGCGAAGGCCAAGGAGCTCTCCGACCTCGTGGCCGACGCCGTCGACCGCGGCGCGATCCCGCTGCACCAGGGCACGCTCGACGACGGCCGCTTCCTGCCCGGCCAGGACACCTCCGCCTACGTGCCGCCCGTCACCCTGCTCGCCCCGCCGCCGTCCTCACCGCTGCACCACGCCGAGCCGTTCGGGCCGGTCGACACGATCGTCCTCGTCGACACCGAGGCCGAACTGCTCGCCGCCATGAACGCCAGCAACGGCGCCCTGGTCGCCTCCCTCTCCTGCGGCGATCCCGGCACGGCCGCCCGGCTCGTCCCGCAGATCCGCGCCTTCAAGGTGGGCCTGGGCAAGCCCCGCTCCCGCGGCGACCGCGAGGAGCTCTTCGGCGGCTTCGGCGCCTCCTGGCGCGGCGCCTTCGTCGGCGGTGAGCTCCTCGTCCGCGCCGTCACCGACGGCCCCCCGGACGAACGCCTCCCGGGGAACTTCCCCGAGTACCACCTGATGCCGTAACCCTGCGGCCACCCCGCGCCCCGTCCACCCGGCCGCACCGCCGGCCGGGTGGATACGCAGGTGAAACGCATGCCGAATCCTTGGTATCGTTGTTCCTGTCGCCGCGGGAGACCGCGGAACACCTTGTCCGGGTGGCGGAATGGCAGACGCGCTAGCTTGAGGTGCTAGTGCCCTTTATCGGGCGTGGGGGTTCAAGTCCCCCCTCGGACAC
>CAYNNX010000074.1:0-21892 GCA_964398515.1 uncultured Streptantibioticus sp.
CGGCGCGCTCGCCCCCGACGACTACCGGCGCTCGGTGCTGCCCGCCTCCGCGAAGGTCTTCGAGGCCGTCGCCCGGTACGGCGTCCCCCGCATCCACTTCGGCGTCGGCACCGGCGAACTGCTCGGCCTGATGGGCCAGGCGGGCGCCGACGTGGTGGGCGTCGACTGGCGGGTGCCGCTGGGCGAGGCCTCGCGGCGGGTCGGCCCGGGCAAGGCGCTCCAGGGCAACCTCGACCCGGCGGTGCTCTTCGCCCCGCCCGCCGCGGTGCAGATGAAGGCCCGGGAGGTGCTGCACGCGGCACAGGCGGCGCCGGGGCACGTGTTCAACCTCGGCCACGGCGTGCTGCCCGACACGGACCCCGACGCACTCACCCGACTCGTCGACTTCGTCCATACAACCACCGAAATCCGCTGAGCGCGGTGGCACAGTGGACGCCATGACCGCACCGCAGCCCGCACCCCCGTCCCGTCATGTCGTCGTCGTGGGAGGCGGGGTGACGGGGCTGGCCGCCGCATTCCACCTGGCGTCGGCCGGGGCCCGGGTGACCGTGCTGGAGTCCTCCGGCCGCCTCGGCGGCAAGCTGCTCACCGGCGAGATCGCCGGCGTCCCCGTCGACCTGGGCGCCGAGTCGATGCTGGCGCGCCGACCGGAGGCCGTCGCCATCGCCCGCGAGGCCGGCCTCGGCGCCGACCTCCAGCCGCCGGCGACCGCCCAGGCCGCCCTGTGGACCCGCGGCCGGCTGCGGCCCATGCCGCGCGGCCACATCATGGGCGTCCCCGGCGACCTCGGTCCGCTCTCGGCCGCCGGGATCCTCACGCCCGCGGGCCTCGCGCGGCTGCCGCTCGACCACGTCCTGCCCCGCACACCGGTCGGCGACGACGTCGCGGTCGGCGAGTACGTGGCGGCCCGCCTCGGCCGCGAGGTAGTCGACCGGCTCGTCGAGCCGCTGCTCGGCGGGGTCTACGCGGGCAACGCCTACCGCATCTCCATGCGTGCCGCCGTCCCCCAGCTCTTCGCCGCCGCCCGCGAGGAGCGCTCCCTGATCGAGGGTGTACGGGCCGCGCAGCGCCGGGCCGCGGCATCCGCCTCCGCCACCGAGGCGTCCGGCCGGGCCGTGTCCGACAACGGCGAGGCCCGCTCCGACCTCGGTCCGGTCTTCACGGGCATCCGCGGGGGCGTGGGCAGGCTGCCGCTGGCGGTCGCCGACGCCTGCCGTGCCGCGGGCGCCGACATCCGCACCGGTTGCGCGGCGCGCGAGCTGCGCCGCCGCGCCGACGGCTGGCAGGTCACCGTCGACGGGCCCGAAGGGCGCTCGGTGCTCGACGCGCGGGCCGTCGTGCTCGCCGTGCCCGCACCCGCCGCGGCGCGGCTGCTGAGCGCCGAATCCCCGGGCGCCGCCGCCGAGTTGGACAGCGTCGAGTACGCGAGCATGGCCCTGGTCACCATGGCCTTCCGCCGCCGCGACCTGCTGAGCGTGCCGGACGGCAGCGGCTTCCTCGTGCCGCCCGTCGACGGCCGCACGATCAAGGCGGCGACCTTCGCCAGCCGCAAGTGGGGATGGATCGACCAGGCCGACCGCGAGATGTTCGTGGCGCGCACCTCCGTCGGGCGCCACGGCGACGAGGCCGACCTCGCATGGGACGACGCCGACCTCGTGCGCCTGTCCCGCGACGACCTCGCCGAGGCCGCCGGGATCACGGCCGCGCCCGTCGCGGCCCGGGTGACCCGCTGGGAGGCGGGCCTGCCGCAGTACCCGGTCGGGCACCTGGACCGCGTGGCCCGCGTCCGCGAGCACATCGCCAAGCTCCCCGGGCTGACGGTGTGCGGCGCGGCCTACGACGGCGTGGGCATCCCCGCGTGCGTCGCGTCCGGCCGGGCCGCCGCCGAGCAGGTACGGGGGACCCTGGAGCGGACCGGTACGGACGGCGCGGGACAATAGCCCCATGACCGAGAATCCCGCCCCCGCCAAGATCCCCAACGCGGGCAAGAAGGCCCGCGACCTCAACGAAGTGATCCGCTACACCCTCTGGTCGGTGTTCCGGCTGCGCGACGTGCTGCCCGAGGACCGCTCCGGGTACGCGGACGAGGTCGAGGAGCTCTTCGAGCAGCTCGCCGCGAAGGACGTCGTCATCCGCGGCACCTACGACCTGTCGGGGATGCGGGCCGACGCCGACGTGATGGTCTGGTGGCACGCGGAGACCTCCGACGCGCTCCAGGACGCCTACAACCGCTTCCGCCGCACCCGGTTCGGCCGCGCGCTGGAGCCGGTCTGGTCGAACATGGCGCTGCACCGCCCGGCGGAGTTCAACCGGTCGCACATCCCGGCCTTCCTCGCCGACGAGACGCCCCGCGACTACGTGAGCGTCTACCCCTTCGTGCGCTCCTACGACTGGTACCTCCTGCCCGACGAGGAGCGGCGCCGGATGCTCGCCGAGCACGGCAAGATGGCGCGCGGCTACCCGGACGTGCGGGCCAACACCGTCGCCTCCTTCTCCCTGGGCGACTACGAGTGGCTCCTGGCCTTCGAGGCCGACGAACTGCACCGCATCGTCGACCTCATGCGCCACCTGCGGGCTTCGGAGGCCCGTAGGCACGTCCGCGAGGAGGTGCCCTTCTTCACCGGCCGCCGCAAGGCCGTCTCCGACCTGGTGGCCGGGCTGGCCTGAGCCCGGGCGTGCGGAGCGGGCGGCGCCGCCGCAGCGGTCACGGGTGACCGCGCCGGCCCGTCCCGAGTGCGGCGCTCAGGGCGGGATCGCTCAGCGCCGCCGCGCCGCGCACCGCGAGGAGGACCAGCAGCCGCCGGTCGTCCTCGGCGGGACCGTCCACGGCCGCGCCCAAACTCCCGTGCCGCGGCCGTGGCACCCCCTGCGCCCGCAGCAGCGCCTGACCGGCGGGTGACGCCCACCGGGTGTAGGGGTGGATCTCCGCCCGCGCGATCAGCAGGCAGCCCGCGGTCAGCACCAGCGGCAGCGCGAACCACCACAGCAGGCCGGGGCCGTCGCCGCCGGGCACGCCGAGCCCGGCGGTGACCAGCAGCAGCGCCACCGAGAGCACGGCCGCCGCCCCGGTCTGGCGTATCGCGTCGCGCAGGCTCTCCCGCACGGCCGCGGGCACCGCGAGGCCGGCCGAGGCCAGCCGCTCGCCGAGCTCCCGCAGGGCGTCGGCCGCCGCGTGCCCGTCGCGTATCGCCGGTATCCGGGCCTGACCGGGCGGCCCCATGCAGCTGATGAGCGAGCGCTCCACCTCGTCGCGGCCGTCCGGGTCGACGACGGTGGCCCACCCGGTGTCCGCCAGGAGCATGCGCCGCTGACGGCACATCGCCACGAGCGTCACATCCGTGACCCGGTGCGGCCCTCCGGCCAGGAACGCCGTTTCGTACAGGCGGAGTTCACGCGGCGGCGCACCGCGTTCGCCCGCGGCGGGCCGAATGTCCGCGGCGGCTGCCGCCACCCGGCACAGCCGCACGCAGGAGACGGCCGCCGCCGCGCAGGCGACGAGAAGCAGGCAGACCCACATACAGGTGTTCTACTCGACACTACTGACAACGCGCCTCTGATTTCTTCTGCGCGCCGGTGCGTTGCGCAGGCGGCGCAGGGCACGCCGGGCCAGGCCACCGCGCAGGGGCGAGGGGCCGGAGCGCTCCGCCCACCAGCGGGTCAGCGCCCGGCGGCGTGCCGGGCCGTCGCCGCCGGGGACGTCCGGCAGTTGCAGCAGGTGCTCGACGAAGGCGAGCGCGTCACGCCGGTAGCCGCCGCGCAGCGGACGGGTGCGGGCGTAGGCCAGGAACGCCGGCCGGTACTCCGTGCCGAGGATCCGCGGGAGTTCGGGCGCCACCTTGGCCACGACACCGGCGCGCTTGACGGCGAGGGCGTGGCTCTGCGCGCGAAGGCGCCGCGGATCGAAGCCGGGAGGCACCGGGGTTCCCGCGACGAGCGCGGACAGCAGGGCGGTCTGCGCGAGGGCGAGCCGTTGCCGGGCCGCGTCGGTGGCCGGAGCCGTCGCCGTCCGCAGCCCCGTCGGCGGGGTGCTCACCGCACGCGGCAGGGTGCAGGCGGTCTCAGGCATGCCGCACCTCCGCCGGGCGTGGTGCGGCGGCGCAGACCGCGCGGATCGCGTCGAGTTCGGCGGCGAGTTCGCTCCGCGCCGGGAAGGCGTCGTCGCGCTCCAGCAGCACGCCGGGCGGCGTGACGCGCGAGCACAGGTCGGCGAGGATCTCCAGCACCGGCTCGCCGACCGGCCGGTCGTGCGTGTCGTGCCACAGGCCGTCACGCTCGGCGCCGCCGGCGACGTGCACGTAGGCGACGGCCTCCAGCGGCAGGTCGTCCAGGGTGCGGGCGGGGTCGGCGCCCTGGGTGACGTGGTTGGTGTGCAGGTTGGCGACGTCGAGCAGCAGCCGTACCCCGGTGCGCTCGACCAGTTCGGCGAGGAACCGGCCCTCGGTGAGCTCCTCCCCGGGCCAGCGCAGCAGCGCCGCGACGTTCTCCAGGGCCAGCGGGACGGGCAGCGAGTCCTGCGCGATGCGCACGTTCTCGCACAGGACGTCGAGCGCCTCCCGGGTGTGCGGGACGGGCAGCAGGTGCCCGGCCTCCAGCGCCGGGGTGCCGGTGAGCGCCCCGCCGCCGCGCACGAACGCGATGTGCTCGGTTACCAGCGGAGCACGCAACGCCTCGGCGCGCTCGGCGAGATCGGCCAGACGCCACGGGTCGGGCCGGTCCGCGCCGCCGAGACCGAGGGAGACGCCGTGCGGCACGACCGTTGTGCCGTGGTCCAGCAGGCGCTCCAGCGAGTCCGGGAGCCGGCCCGGGCAGATGTTCTCGGCGACCACTTCCACCCAGGCGACGCCGTCGAGCCGTTCGATGACCGTGCCGATCTCCGGCCGCCAGCCGATCCCCAGTCCAAGGTGCTGCATACGGTCCCCCTTCCGAATGCGGTCGGTCGGGCGCCGGGTGCCCCCGTGGCACCCGATGCCCCTTCCCCCGGAGGTTGGCATCGCCATTCGCAACGCCGGCGAATCCCTCAACTGCCGGGTTCAGAGCTGGATTTGAGGTTACGGCTCTGGCGGCGTGCGCCGCCGGGGGCCAGACTGGCCCGGCATGGCGGGCGAAACGGACGGCGGGCGCGAGACGTACGCCACGGACACGGTGGACGTGCTCGTGCTGTGCGGGGCTGCGGGGGTGGGCAAGAGCACGACCGCCTACGAGGTTTCGCGCCGGCTCGCCGTGGACGGCGTGGCGCACGCCCTGGTCGACTGCGACGAGCTGGACCGCGTCCACCCCTGGCCGGTGCCGGGGCTGCCGCCGTGGGAGCCGGCCCTGCGCAACCTCGCCGCGATCTGGGGGAACTACGCCCGGCTCGGCCACGACCGGCTGATGCTCTGCGGGGTCTTCGCCGATCTGCGCCAGGAGCTGCCGTGGATCGCCGAGGCGGTGCCGTACGCGGCCTTCACCGTGGTCAGGCTGACGGCTGATCAGATGGAGCTGGAGAGCCGGCTGCGCCGCCGCGAGCTCGGCACCGGCGTCGGCGACCAGATCCGGCGCAGCGAGCGGCAGCTGGAGGACATCGCCGCCTCCGACCCGCCCGGCACGCTGGTGGTGGACACCACGGGCCGTCCCGTCGCCGGGGTCGCGGAACAGGTCATGGCGTTGTGGCCGGCCGTCGCCCCCACCGACCACGGAAACGCCCTGCCCGACGGTACCTGAGCCGCCCGGCCCGCCTCAGCCGCCGGTGCGCAGCGCGGGGTGGTCGGCGACGACCGTGCAGGAGCCGGGGGCGATCTCGGTGAAGCCCGCGTCGCGGACGACCGGCAGCGGGGAGGCGGTCAGCCGCTCCCATCGGCCGGGGGCGGCGGTCCGTACGGCCAGCGGGAAGCCCGTCGCGCGCCAGGCCGTGCGGTCCGCGTCGGACAGGGCCCACCAGGCGAGCTGGGCGGCGTGACCGGCCTGGGCCATGGCCTTCCCCGCCGACATCTCCAGATGCGGGTTGAACCAGAGCACGGCCGACCCCGGCCCGGGCGGCTCCGGCACGGCGGGATCGGCCAGCTCGGTCCCCGAGACCTGCAGCCGGGCCAGCTCCTTGGGCCAGCCGTCCAACGGCACCGGAGGAAAGACCCTGACCTGCGCCGAGGCGCCCTCGACCGTGATGCCGGGCAGGGCTTCGGCGCGCCGCCACTCCGCGCCGCGGGCCCGCCGCACGACCTTGCGGATCCGGCCGTCCTCCCAGCAGCGCAGCGCCTCGGCCCACTCGCCGCCCTGCGCCGTCCGCTCGTCGGTCAGGAACGCCAGAACGGCCCGCGCCGCGGTCTGCAGGGCGTCGGTGCGGCCCGGGGGAGCGTCCCGTTCGATGCGGACGACGAGCGGCAGGACGAACTGCGGAGCGGCGTCGCGGTCCGCGGGGGCGGCGGGGCCGGAAGCGGTGAAGGGGCCGGTGCTGGTCACCGGCCCAGGATGCCATCCGCGTCGGAGCCGGTCGCCGGGCGGGTAAATCGTTCGCCCGCAGCCCCGCGGCTCGCGCATCCTGGACCCATGCCGATCAGGGAAGCCACCGCCGGCGACTGGGCCGCCATCTGGCCCTTCTTCCACACCGTCGTCGCGGCGGGCGAGACGTACACCTACCCCCGCGACCTCGACGCGGAGCAGGGCCGCGCGATCTGGATGCCGGGGACGCCGGGCAGCCGCACCGTGGTGGCCGTCGACGACAGCGGGGCGGTCCTGGGGTCGGCCAAGATGAACCCCAACCACATGGGCGGCGGCTCGCACATCGCTGGTGCGAGCTTCATGGTCGATCCCGCGCACGCCGGAAAGGGCGTCGGCCGCGCCCTCGGCGAGCACGTCTTCGCCTGGGCGCGCGCCGAGGGCTTCCGCGCGATGCAGTTCAACGCGGTCGTCGAGACCAACACCCGGGCCGTCGCGCTGTGGAAGTCGCTCGGCATGGAGATCGTGGCGACCCTGCCCGAGGGGTTCCACCACCCGGCCCATGGCTACGTCGGCCTGCACATCATGTACCGGCTGCTGTGACCCGCGGCCCGGGGCCTCAGCCGTCCAGCGCCATCCGCAGACCGAGGGCGACCAGCACGGTGCCGGAGACCTGCTCCATCCGGCGGCGGACCGCCGCGCGGTCGAAGAACGCCTTCATCCGGCCCACGAACCACACGTACAGCCCGTAGTAGCCGATCTCGAAGAGCGCCTGGAAGGTCGCCAGGGCGGTCATCGTCGGCAGGTGCGGCGCGCCCGCGGGGACGAACTGCGGCAGGAAGGACATGGCGAAGACGGCGGCCTTGGGGTTGGCGAGGTTGACCCCCAGCCCCGCCCGGTACGCGCGCCACAGCGAGGACGCCTGCCTCTCGGGCGCCGGGCGCTCGGCCGGGCCGGAGCCGCGCCGTGCCGCGCGCAGCGACTGGACGCCGAACCAGACCAGCACGACGGCGCCGGTGATCCGCATCGTGTCGTACGCCACGCGGGAGGCCGCCAGCAGCGCGGTGAGGCCGAAGGCGGCGGCGATCCCCCACAGGAAGACGCCTGACTCGTTGCCGAGCACGGTGGCGAGGCCGGCGCGCCGGCCCCCGCGTATGGACTGGCGGATGATGAGCGCGGAACTCGGCCCCGGGACGGCGGCGATGACCAGGCAGGCGCCCAGGAACGGCAGGAGTGTCGTCAGCATCCCGCCATTGTGGGCTCAGCTCGCGGCGGGTACGAGCCGCAGCGAGATGGAGTTGATGCAGTACCGCTGGTCGGTCGGGGTCGGGTAGCCCTCGCCGGAGAAGACGTGGCCGAGGTGGGAGCCGCAGCGGGCGCAGCGCACCTCGGTGCGGACCATGCCGTGGGAGCGGTCCTCCAGCAGCTCCACGGCGTCGGAGTCCTTCGGGTCGTAGAACGACGGCCAGCCGCAGTGCGACTCGAACTTGGTCTCCGAGCGGAACAGTTCGGCGCCGCAGGCGCGGCACTCGTAGACACCCTGCGTCTTGGCGTCGGTGTACTCGCCGGTGAAGGCGGGCTCGGTGCCCGCCTCGCGCAGCACGCGGTACTCGGCGGGGGACAGCTCCGCGCGCCACTGCTCCTCGGGCTTGTCGACCTCGTAGGCCATCGCAGGCTCCTCAGCTCTCCAGGGCGGACAGGCGGGACAGGATCCGCGGACCGAGCTCGGTCACGTCGCCGGCCCCCATGGTGAGAACGAGATCACCGGGCTTCACCATTCCTGCGATCACCTCCGGAACCGCGTCCTTGTCGTGCTCGGCCGCCACGTCGGCGCCCTTGGCCGCGGCCGCGTCGATGATCAGGGCACTGGTCACACCGGGGATCGGGTCCTCGCGCGCCGGGTAGATGTCGAGCACCACACTGGCGTCGGCGAGGGCGAGCGCCTCGCCCATCTCGCCCGCCAACTGCTGGGTGCGGCTGAACAGATGGGGCTGGAAGACCACCAGGACCCGGCCCTCGCCCGCGCTGCCGCGGATCGCCTCAAGGTCGGCGGCGATCTCGGTGGGGTGGTGCGCGTAGGAGTCGATGACCTGCACGCCGGCCGCCGTGCCCGTCAGCTGCAGGCGGCGCTTGACGCCGGTGTACGAGCCGAGGGCGGCGGCGAGTTCGCCGGCGGGCACGCCGAGGGCGGCCCCCGCGGCCAGCGCGGCGACGGCGTTGAGCGCGTAGTGGCGGCCGGGGACCGAGACGGTGAAGGTGAGCTCGCGGCCGTCCAGGACCACGGTGACCTCGCTGGTCAGACCGCGCGGGTCGATCTTCAGCACGCGCACGTCGGCGTCGGCGGACTCGCCGTAGGTGACGGTCCTCACCCGGTCCCGGACGCGGGCGGTCAGCTCCCGGGCGCCCGGGTGGTCGGCGGAGACCACCAGCGTTCCGCCGGGCACGATCCGGTCGGCGAAGGTCTCGAACGAGACGAAGATCTCGTCCATCGAGGCGTAGTTGGCGTGGTGGTCCAGCTCCACGTTGAGGACGATCGCCACCTCGGGGGCGTACTTGTGGAAGCTGCGGTCGCTCTCGTCCGCCTCCGCCACGAAGATCTCGCCGCCGCCGTGGTGCGCGTTGGAGCCGGGCGCGTCCAGGTCGCCGCCGATCGCGTACGCCGGGTCGAGCCCCAGCGTGGTCAGGCTCACCGCCAGCATCGAGGTGGTCGTGGTCTTGCCGTGCGTGCCCGCCACCGCGATCGGGCGGAAGCCGTCCATCAGGGCCGCCAGCGCGTCGCTGCGGTGCACCACCGGGATCCCGCGCTCGCGGGCCGCGGCCAGCTCCGGGTTGTCGTCCCGGATCGCGCTGGAGACGACCACGGCGCTCGCGTCGTCGGCCAGGTGGCCGGCCGCGTGGCCGATGTGCACGGTCACCCCGAGGGCCCGCAGCGCCTCGGCGGTCGCCGACTCGCGTGCGTCGCTGCCCGCGACCCGGGCGCCGCGCTGCGCGAGGATCTTCGCGATGCCCGACATGCCGGCGCCGCCGATGCCGATGAAGTGGGGTCGGACCAGTGCGGCCGGGACGGCGGATGCCATGCGCGGTTCTCCCTCGGGGCTCGGGCGTGCTCGGGCCACGATTGTCGCACTCGCGCCGGACGGGGCGGACCACCCGCCGCCCCCCGTGTGATCCTCCCCGGAGGGCTACGAGGTCTGGACGTCGTTGTGGGCGTAGAGCTTGAGGACCGGGACGCCCACCTTGTGGCGGGCCCGGGACGCCCAGTCCCGGTGGAAGAACTCCTCGATCAGGTGGGGTGCGGTCAGGACGATCACCTCCTCCGCGCCGGTCTCCTCCACCACGGACCGCAGCGCGTCCAGCGGGTGCTTCTCGACGATCTGGCCGATCGCCTCGGCCCCGGTCTCGCGCAGCGCCTTCACGCTGTGGTCCAGGGAGTGGATCGCGGGCGCGAGCGCCTCCTCGCCCTCGGGCTCCTCGTCCTCGTGGGCGACCTTGTCCAGTTCACCCAGGACGACGTCGTCCAGCGCGCGCAGCAGGCGCTCCTGGTCACCGCGCGGCTGCATCAGAACGACGAAGGAGACCGGCTCCTCGCCGTGGAGGGTGGTCACGAGCTGCACGTCGACGGGGGCGAGCGGCTTTTCGATCATGAGTACGGTCGTGATCACGGACTCGTCCTTCTTTCTCACGGGCCACTGGGCCCCCAAAGAAACCATCCTGCCCGACAGCCTCGGGGCACGCTGGGCTTCGCGGGGTAAGCATTCCCCCGCGGGGATAAACGGAACGGAATATTCCGGATGCGGGCGCCGGTCCCGGACGACGGTTCAGGAGGCCGGGGCCTGCCGCGGTGCGGGCCGGCGGACGTACCGCGTGAACAGGAAGCCCTCCTCCTCCAGGACCGAAGCGGGGCAGAAGCGTTCCGGCACGGTGATCTCCGGGCCGTTCATGATCCGGGGAGCGGTGCCCGAGGTGATCAACGGTGCGATCGTCAGGCAGAGTTCGTCCACCACCCCCGCGGCGGCGAACTGCCCGAGCATCCGCGGCCCGCCCTCGGTGAGCAGCCGGGTCAGCCCGCGGGCGGCCAGCGCGCGGACCGCCTGCGCCGGGTCGACCCGGGAGCCCTCTCCCGCCCGCACCACCTCGGCGCCCGCCGCCTCGGCGGCACGGAGCCGCTCGGCCGGGGCGTGCGCGCCGGTCACCACCAGCGTGGGCACCAGCGGTTCGGTGAACAGCGGGAGCGAGAAGTCCAGGTCCAGCCCGGCGCTGACCACGGCGATTACCGGAGCGGGCGGCTGGCCGAGCGCGGCGCGGCGCGCGGCGAACGCCTCCCGGGCGCGGGCCGGGCGGTACCCCTCCTGGCGTACCGTCTCCGCGCCGACCACCACCGCGTCGGCGAGCCCGCGCAGCACGCCGAAGATCCGCATGTCGGCGGCCGAGGAGAGCGGCTGGGAGCGCCCCTCGTGCCAGGCGGCGCCGTCCAGCGAGGCGACCATGTTGGCGCGCAGCCACGCGGAGCCGTCCGGGCGGGCCGGGGGATAGGCGTAGACGTCGGCCAGCGCGTCGAGGGTGTCGAAGGTCTCATCGGCGTGGGGGGAAGGGAACAAGCGGCGCATGGAGCGCAGTCTTGCACGGCGCATCCGTCCCGGCAGAGGGCGCGGACCTGCTCTTTCGCGCGCCCCCTTGGCCGCCCCGGGCGCCGGACGCCGCAGTGCGCCGAGGCCCGCGCCTTCCCGCCGCCGGACCGGCCGCCCGGGCTCCCTGCTGAGCCGCTCCGCGCGAGCGCATAGGCTTGGGAACCGTGTCATCTGCCGCCTCAGCCTCCTGCTCCGACGCGCACCCGATAGCCGACGCGCCCGTGTCGCTGTGCGCGCGCGAGCCGTTCGTGCCCGCCGACCGGCTGGTCGCCGAGATGGTGCCGCCGCCGCGCTTCGACTCCGTACGGTTCGACACCTACCTGCCGGACCCCGGCCAGCCGAGCCAGGCGGAGGCGGTCCGGGTGCTGAGCGGTTTCGCGGCGGGCCTGGACGCGGCGGGCACCGGGACGGCGAAGAAGCGCTGGTTCCGGCGAGAGGCCCCGGCACCCGCCGGGCCCAGCGGGGTCTACCTCGACGGCGGCTACGGCGTCGGCAAGACCCACCTGCTGGCCTCCCTGTGGCATGCGGCGCCCGCTCCGCGCGAGCGCAAGGCGTTCGGCACCTTCGTGGAGCTGACCAACCTCGTCGGCGCCCTCGGCTTCCAGCACGCCGTCGCAGCCCTCAGCGGCCACCGGCTGCTGTGCATCGACGAGTTCGAGCTCGACGACCCCGGCGACACCGTGCTGGTCTCCACCCTGCTGGGCAAGCTCGCCGACGCGGGCGTCAAGCTCGCCGCGACCTCCAACACCCTGCCGGGCAAGCTCGGCGAGGGCCGGTTCGCCGCCGCCGACTTCATGCGCGAGATACAGGGGCTGTCGGCCCGCTTCCGGCCGCTGCGCATCGACGGCGAGGACTACCGCCACCGCGGCCTGCCCGCGGCCCCGCCGCCGCTGCGCGACGAGGAGGTCACCAGGGCCGCGCACGCGACGAGGAACGCCTCCCTGGACGACTTCCCCGAGCTCCTCGCACACCTCGCCCGCGTCCACCCCAGCCGTTACGGGGCCCTGTGCGAGGGCGTCGACGCGGTCTTCCTGCGCGGCGTGGAACCGGTGGCCGACCAGGCGACCGCCCTGCGGCTCGTGGTCCTGGCCGACCGGCTCTACGACCGCGAGGTCCCGGTGATGGCCTCCGGCGAGCCGTTCGACAGGATCTTCAGCGAGGAGATGCTGAAGGGCGGCTACCGCAAGAAGTACTTCAGGGCCATCTCCCGCCTCACCGCGCTGGCGCGCGACGCCGCTTGACGGTGTTCGCCCGCCTCCGGGCGCCCATACCGATGCCGACACTCCTCGGCACCGCGCTCGCTCCTTCGCCGCTCTCTCGGCCTCGTCGCGTTCGGTAACGGCGCGCCCTCCGGCTCGCTCGCCTCGCGGGATCGTGGCTGACGGAACATGTGCGTCGCATCGGATCAGGGCGAGCGGACCACCGCCGCCGAGCGCGGCGGCAGCACCAACCGGCCCTCTTCGTACGGGAGTTGAACCGAGGCGGCCAGGACCTGGTGGCCGGTGAGGGTGAACCCCTGCTTGCGGTCGGCGAAGTTCACCGCGACCCGCAGGCTGCCGCGCCGGACCAGGATCCAGCGGGCGGTCTCGTCGTAGGCGACCTCCACCGATCCCAGGTCGGGGTCGCTCAGTTCCGGCTCGGTGGAGCGCAGCGCGATCAGGGTGCGGTACCAGTGCAGCACCGACGCGTGCGGTTCGCGCCGCGGCTCCGACCAGTCCAGGCACGAGCGCCGCCGGGTCTGCGGGTCCTGCGGATCCGGGATGTCGCCCTCGGCCCAGCCGTGCGCGGCGAACTCCCGGCGCCGCCCCTCCCGGACCGCCCGCGCGAGCTGCGGATCGGTGTGGTCGGTGAAGAACTGCCAGGGGGTCGACGCCCCCCACTCCTCGCCCATGAAGAGCATCGGGGTGAACGGCGCGGTCAGCACCAGTGCCGCGGTCAGGGTGAGCTGCTCCGGCGTCAGACGGTCGCCGAGGGCGCGGTTGCCCACCTGGTCGTGGGTCTGGGCGTATCCGAGCAGGCGGCCCGCCGGGAATCCGCGCGGCAGCGGCCTGCCGTGGCCGCGGCCGCGGAACGAGGAGTACGTGCCGTCGTGGAACCAGCCGCCCGTCAGCGTCTTGGCGAGCGCCGCCATCGGGGCCCGCGCGAAGTCCGCGTAGTAGCCCCGGGACTCGCCGGTCACCGCCGCGTGCAGCGCGTGGTGGAAGTCGTCGTTCCACTGCGCGTGCACAC
The DNA here is from genome assembly GCA_964398515.1 of uncultured Streptantibioticus sp. Lineage (GTDB taxonomy): Bacteria > Actinomycetota > Actinomycetes > Streptomycetales > Streptomycetaceae > CAYNNX01. The sequence continues at coordinate 13,269 of CAYNNX010000074.1, forward strand.
CCAGGCCCCCCGCCTCGCGCGGGGTGGTGGTACGCGGGTCGTTCAGATCGGACTCGGCGATCAGGAACAGCGGGCGGCCGGTCTCGGCGGCGAGCCGGTCCACCGCCGCCGACAGCTCCTGCAGGAAGTGCAGCGCCCGGGTGTCGGCGAGCGCGTGCACCGCGTCCAGCCGCAGCCCGTCCAGCCGGTAGTCGCGCAGCCAGGCCAGCGCGCTGCCGATCAGGTAGGCCCGGACCTCGTCGGAGCCGGGCGCGTCCAGGTTGACCGCGCTGCCCCAGGGCGTGCGGTGCGTGTCGGTGAAGTACGGCCCGAACCGCGGCAGATGGTTGCCGGAGGGCCCCAGATGGTTGTGGACGACGTCCAGCACGACCCCCAGCCCGTGCGCGTGCGCCGCGTCGACGAACCGCCGCAGGGCCTCCGGCCCCCCGTACGGCTCGTGCACCGCCCACAGCGAGACGCCCTCGTACCCCCATCCGTGCGTCCCCGGGAACGGGCACACCGGCATCAGCTCGATGTGGGTCACGCCCAGCGCCACCAGGTGGTCGAGGCGCTTGGCGGCGGCGTCGAAGGTGCCCTCGGGCGTGTACGTGCCCACGTGCAGCTCGTACAGGACACCGCCGGCCAGCGGCCTGCCGTGCCAGCTGGCCGTCCACTCGAAGCGCGAGTGGTCGACCACCGCGCTCGTCCCGTCCGGGCCGTGCGGCTGGCGCCGCGACCGCGGGTCGGGCAGCGGCTCGCCGCCGTCGAGGACGAAGGCGTAGGCGGCACCGTCCACCGGCGCCGGTATGCGCGTGGACCACCAGCCGGGGCGGGCCGGATCGGGGTCCATCGGGTGGTCGGCGCCCTCGACGCGCACCGCGACCCGGCGGGCCTGCGGCGCCCAGACCTCGTACACAGGCGTCAACCTCCCTGGGGGCGTGCGTCCGGCGGCGTGCCGTTGCGCGACGACACCGCGACCGTATGTACCGAGCCGTCGGCCATCAACTCGACGATCGGGATCGCCTTGTTCCGCGGGCCGCCGTCCGGGTCCAGCGAGATCAGGCCGCTCGCCCCCGAGACCGCGTTCTGGCCGTGCAGGCCCTGCATCATCTGCAGCACGTCCGAGCCGGTCACCGGGTTGACGCCGGTAGGGCCGGCGGCTGCGGCGCGCGCGGCCGTGACGGCGGTGAGCACGGCGTCGTAGCCCATGATGGCCTGGCCGTCGGCGAGCGGCTCGCGGGGGAAGGTGATGTCGTACTGGCCCCCGTGGAGGAAGGGGGCGATCGCGGCCTGGCTGAAGGACTGCGGACGCAGGCTCCAGGCCTCCGGATGGGCGAGTCCGGTGTAGACCAGCTTGATGTTGCCGCGCTTCAGGTCCCCCTTGACCTCGCCGATCCCCGAGGACCGCTCGACCAGCGACGCGTCGTCCCCGGAGACCACGGTGACCGGGTCCGACGCGCACGGCCGGTTGGCCAGCGGGCCGAGGAAGTCGGGCAGGTCCACCCCGCGCCCGGCGAAGTAGATCACCTGGGGGCTGTCGAGGCAGACGTTGGCCATGGCCTGCCGGAAGTAGGTGGCGACCCCCGACTTGGAGGAGTCGTAGTACATCGGCTGCGCCACCTGCTGGTCCTTCGGATAGGCCGACTGGAAGGAGGTGGCCAGGGTGCCGGTGTACAGGTCGTCGGAGCGCCGGTCCTGGACCAGCAGCACCTTCGCCTTCGGGTAGGCGCCCTGTACGTACTTCGCGGCGGCCGCGGCCTCGTCGGAGTTGGGCGGCGCCACCCGGGCGAGCCCCGGGATCCCGGCCAGCGCGTCGGAGGTGAGCACGGAGCCGAACGCGGCGATGTTGTTCCTGGTCAGCCGCTCGATGGTGGTGCGGGCCGAGGTCGTGCTGGTGCCCAGGCCCGCGACCGCCACGATGTCGTCCTTGGCGCGCCGCGCCTCGATCTGCCCGAGGGTGAAGTCGCGTTCCTCCTGGCTGTCGCCCGTCTGCGCGAGCAGCAACCGGATCTTGGGCGTATCGCCCTGCCCGTGGCTGTGGTTCGCCTCCCACTGCGCTGTGTAGGCGCCCTGCAGCTCGTGGCGGATCGAGTCGGTGGTCGTGGTCAGGCCCGCCTCCGGGACCATCGTCATCAGGTACACCACGCTCACCGCCGGGGGGCCGCCCGGGCTCGCCGCCGCCTGCGCGACCTGCTGGTTCTCCTGGTGGATCAGGTTGAACACCGGCGCGAGGTCCCGGGAGAAGGCGTAGGATCCGTCGGTCAGCCCCACGCACGCGTGATCCGGCCCGCGCTTGGCCACGCCGTCCGCGCAGCCGGTGTCCGCCGGACGGGTGAGCCAGTAGACGCCCGCGGCGATCAGGGCCAGCGCCACGGCCAGCGCCCCGAGCCCCAGCCGCCCCTGCCACCAGCGCCGTGGCGAATCCCAGGTGGACACCGGCCCGTTCGGTCTGCTCATCGCGGCGGGACCTCCGTTCACTGCGTGCGGGCCTCGTAGCGGGCGCCCTCCGACCGCAGCACCGCGCTGTTGGCGTCGGCGTGCAGGGCGAGATCGCGGAACGAGGCGCTGATGGTGAAGTTGAGCTCCGGCCGCGCGCTCGGCAGCCGGTTGCGCGGGTCGACGGCCAGCCACAAGGCGGTGACCAGCAACGCCAGCGAGCGGTGGTCCCGGTAGCCGCGCGGCGCCAGCTGCCGGGTGAGGGAGTCCGCCCGGTGGGAGGCGGGGACGTCGGTGACGACCGGGGTGCGCATGGGGGCGGCGGTGATCGCGTACAGCTCGTACAGCCAGGCCTCGGTCGGCAGGGTGTGCAAGGAGGCCGCCAGGTGGGTGACGACGTCCTCGACGCGGCCGAGGGCGAGCTCGTGGTAGCGGGTGCCCAGCTTGTGCCCGTCGCGCGAGGCGTGCCACTCGCGGAGCAGCTCGTGCGCCCGCGTCCAGTCCGGGTACCGGTCGCCCTCCCCGCGCTGCGCCAGCTCCCGCAGCAGCACCAGCCACAGCCACGGCTGGAGCACGGGCGAGTCGGGCAGCGGCGCCGGATGCGCGTTCGGGCCCTGCGACGGCAGGTATCCGGAACCGCGGCCGCCCCGGGTGCCCGCGTCCTCCCGCAGCGGGCGCACCACCCACAGGCGCTCCGCGGTGTCCTCCAGCAGCGTGTCCCGCACCCGGGGCGAAAACCCCTCCAGCAGGCCGGAGTTGACCGCCGACTCCAGATCCCGGGAGGCCGCGCAGGTCACCAGGCCCGCCAGCTGCTCGGGCTCCATGCCCTGCAGCAGATAGCGCAGCGCCTCCTCGCTCAGGGTCGCCGCCGCCGCTCCGTCGCCGTCCTGCGGCTCGGGCCTGGCGTCGAGGATGCCGCGCAGCCGGGCGTCGGCGTCCGGGCGGTCGATCATGCGGGCCGCCGCCTGCTGCATCCGCAGCACACTCCACGGGTGGCCGTAGGTGAGCCGGTGCACCAGCGGGGTCGCCTCCGGCAGCCGGGGCGCGATGGCCGCCCCCAGCCGCGAGACCTGTCCGGCCGTAAGGTCCGGCAGCTGTACGGCGTACCACCACCACGACGGGTCCGGCGGGGACTGCGGTATGCCGGCGCGCCAGTCGGCGTACCCGATCTGCTCGCCGCTGCGGATCCGCAGGCCCGCCGGGCCCGGGTCGAACGGGCCGGGCACCGCACGCGCGGTCGAGGAGGTCGCCACCACCAGCAGCGGATCGCAGCCGCCGCCCGCGTGCTGCATCAGCGACTCGCGCAGCTCCAGCAGCAGCCGCAGGAAGCGGGTGCCGCCGCCGTGGTCGATGTTGTCCAGCACCACCAGGCAGTTGCGGTCCCGGCCGGGGCCGCCGCGGCCGCTGTAGGCGGCGCGCAGATCGGCGAGGAACGCCTCGCACAGCAGCCGGTCGACCCGCTCCATGTCGGCCTGTTCCTCGCTGCGGCTGCGCTCGTTGAGCTCGACGAGGATGTCCAGCGGCTCCCGGGCGCTGCCCTGGCCGTACCAGTCCAGACCGGCTCCGGCGTAGGCGCGCAGCAGCCGGGGGCCGAGGCCGCGCAGCAGCAGGGCCGCCATCAGCCCGGCCCCCGGCACCGGGATCACGCCGAAGTCGTTGAGCAGCCCGACCGCCTCGGACATCGCGTCGGCGGCGGGGCCCGCGCTGCGCCGCCTGGCCGACCGCATCGCCCTGCCCAGCGCGCGGCGCGCCTGGTCGGGGCGGTTGACGTCCAGCCGCAGCTCCGGGTCGACGGCGACCAGCCCGTGGGTGAGCCGGGGGAAGTGCAGCGGCCGCTGGTGACGGCCTTTCAGCGACAGCCGGAACGCCAGCCGGGCGGCGACCTCGTGCGGCCGCAAGCCGGCGGTGGCGAAGTCGAACCCGGCGTACGGCGCCGTGGACGCCCGGTGGGCCAGATACTCCAGTACGGCGGTCTTTCCGCTGCCGTGCCGCCCCAGCAGCACGATCAGCGGCAGGTCGCGATCCGGCCGCCGGTCACCGCCACCGCCGCGGATCCAGCAGTCGTGGACCAGCTCCTCGATGGCTTGCACCCCGAGCGGGCGCGCGGGAACACCGGGCATGCGGGCTGACCCCCCTTCAGCCTGACATCGGCACGCACAGTGAGTGACCGAGAGCGCTATGGTGACACGAAGCACCCCTGTTTGCACCCGTGTTGGCGCTGCCGTACGCCGCGGGTGCGCCTGGGATCCGCTGGACACTCCCGCGCCCGCGCCGCAGAATCGCAGCCGTGACGTCATACGAGTTCCAGACGGCGACCGTCCGGCCGTCGGACGGCGAGCGCGAGCACGCCATCGAGGTGCTCCGGGAGCACGCCGTGCAGGGGCGGATCTCGCAGGACACCTTCATGCGGCGCATGGAACTCGCCCTGACCGCCCGCGGCCGCGCCGACCTCGACGCGCTCGTCGCCGACCTGCCGAAGGACGGGCGGCTGACCCGGTGGACGACCCGGACGGTGGCCGCGGTCTCGGGGTGGGGCGTCCGGATCCGCAGAGCCTGGACGGCCGAGCGGCTGCCGAAGCTGATGCTGCCCGAGCAGGGGCCCTACCCCTTGCGCATAGGGCGGGATCACACGGCGGCTCACGGGCTGCGGCTGAGCGACGACTCCGTCTCCCGGGCCCACGCCGAACTGCGGCGGCACGGCGAGGTCTGGCTGCTGCGCGACCTCGGCTCGATGAACGGGACGTGGATCAACGGGCACCGCCTGGTCGGCGAGGCCCCGGTGCGCCCCGGCGACGTGGTCGCCTTCGGCAGGGTCGGCTTCCGCCTCGCCGGCCGCTGAGGGCGCGGCGGTTCAGCCCTCCGCCACCTGCGCCAGCCACCGGTGGTAGTCCCCGGCGAACGGCTGGACGTCACCGGTGACCGCCTCCAGCAGCTCGCCCGCCGACCGCCGTGCCGCCTCGACCACCTCCGGCGGATATCCATAGCGCGCCTGGTGCTCGACGAACTCGTCCTCGTCGTCCAGGAACACCGTCCCGTCCCGGCGCCGGATCACATCCAGGTCGAGGTCCACCATGGTCACCAGGTCGTCCCGCCACTGCGGCACGGTGGTGATGTCGCAGTAGACCTCCGTCTTGTTGGGCGCCGCGTTGAACACCGCCGTCCACCACGAGTCGCGTGGGAAGAGCAGCACGAACGCGTGCCGGTAGGTCACCGGCGGCTCGTAGCCGCGGCGGCCGTGCGCCCCCGCCGGACAGCCCAGCCACACGCCGTGCTCGTCCTCGCCCAGCCGCAGCACGTCCGCGTGGTTCCAGTGCAGCGATCCGTCGTACTTGGTGTAGACGACTCTGCAGGTGGTCTCCGTCATATGACCTGACTCTACGTCACGCCCTGTGCAGCAGTGCCACCGGCCACGGGTCGAAGAGCTCCGCCGGCGCCGCCTTGTCCGCCAGCTCCCGTCCGGTCAGCAACTCCCGCCAGGTGCCCGGCGGCAGCTCCAGCCGGGTGTCCCGCCAGCCGCCGGAGCGCTCCAGCCGGGCCGACAGCCGGGTGACCGCGGTGATCACCCGCCCGGCCCGGGAGAAGGCCAGCAGATGGGCCGCGGCCGGGCCGGTGGCGAAGAGCGGCTCGTAACCGCCGGAGGCGCCGAACCACTCGGGCCGGTCGCGCCGCAGTCGCAGTGCCACCGCGGTGAGCAGGCGCTTCTCCTCGTCGAGGCCGCGCGGCGGGCGCCCGGCGTCCAGCTCGGCCAGCAGCGCGGGCAGCAGCCGCGGCGGTCTGCGGTTGTCGGGGTCGACCAGGGCGGCGTAGGCGCCTTCGGTGCCCTGGTAGAGGTCGGGGACGCCCGGCATGGTCAGCTGGAGCAGCGCGGCTCCCAGGCTGTTGGCGCGCGCGTGCGCGTCGATCTCCCGGTTGAAGGCGTCGAGCGCGCTCCACGCCGCACCGCACGGGCCCTGCGCCACGAACGCCTCGACGGCCCGCTCGTACTCCTCGTCCTGCTCGGTCCAGCTGGTGCGCACCCCCGCCTCGCGCACCGACTTCAGCACCGCGGCCACCACCCGCCGCGCATCCGGCGCATCGAGGCCGAGCGCGGTCTGCCAGGCCAGATAGGCCGCATGGCGATCGGGCGCGGCAGGCGCCAGGGCCGACACCTCGGCGAGCAGCCGCGCCCACCGCTCCGGTACCTCGGAGAGCACCGCGAGCCGGGACCGCACCTCGGCGCTGCGCTTGGTGTCGTGCGTGGACAGCACCGTGCCGCTGTCCGGCCAGTCCCGCAGCAGACGCGCGCAGAACGCGTGGAACTCCTCCGGCGAGGTGCCCGCGGCGCCGGGCGAGCCGCCGACCTCGTTCAGCGACAGCAGCGGAACGTAGCGGTAGAAGGCGGTGTCCTCCTCGGCCTTGGCGTGCAGGGCCGAGGCCACCTGGGCGAACCGCACCGCGAAGTCGTCGTGGTCCACGCCCCGGCCCAGCCGGCGCAGCGCCAGATCCCGCACCACGTCGACCGCGTGGGCCTCCTCGGGGACGGTGAAGGCACGCCGCGCGCCGGTCGCGGCCTCGGCCAGCATGGGCGCGGAGCGCTCGGAGCCGGCGTACGGGCGGTAGACGGGCAGCCGTACCAGAAGCTCGCGGATGGCGGCGCGCAGCGCCCAGGGGGCGTGGTCGGCGAGGGCCGGGTCGGCCGCGCAGACCCGGTCCGCGGCCCGGCCCAGCCGCTCGACCTCCGCGGCCAGTTCGTGGCCGACCACGTGCCGCGCGGCCCGCTGCGCGGTGGCCTCCCAGCGGCCGCCGCGGTCCGCGGCGACCCCGGTGTGGTCGCGGTAGAGGGCGGCGAGGCGGTCGGCCCCGGTGGGGTCGGTGAACACCCCGTCGATGCGGCGCAGCGCGTCGTACCCGGTCGTGCCGGAGCAGGCCCAGTCCTCCGGGAGCCGTTCCTCGCCGCACAGGATCTTCTCCACGACCGTCCATCTGCCGCCGGTGGCGCGGCGCAGCCGGGCCAGATAGCCGGCCGGGTCGGCCAGGCCGTCGGGGTGGTCGATCCGCAGGCCGTCGGCGATCCCGTCGCGCAGCAGCCGCAGCAGCGTGCCGTGGGTGGCCTCGAACACCTCGGGCTCCTCCACCCGCACCCCGATCAGCTGGGCGATGGTGAAGAACCGGCGGTAGTTGAGCTCGGTGCGGGCCAGCCGCCACCAGGCGAGCCGGTAGTGCTGGGCCGCCAGCAGCTGCGGCAGCGGCAGATCCTCGGTGCCGGGGCGGAGCGGGAAGACGTGGTCGAAGTAGCGCAGTTCGCCGTCCTCGACCCGCAGCGAACGCAGTTCGTCGGCGAGCCGCCCGCCGAGCACCGGCAGCAGCACCCGGCCGCCGCCGGCCGCCCAGTCGATGTCGAACCAGTGCGCGAAGCGGCTTTCGGGGCCGTCCCGCAGCACCTCCCACAGCGCCTTGTTGAGCCGTTCGGGCACGGGCACCGCCATGTGGTTCGGCACCACGTCCAGCACCAGGCCGAGCCCGTGCGCCCGGGCCGTGCGCGCCAGCCGCCGCAGCCCCTCCTCGCCGCCGAGCTCGGCCCGCACCCGGGTGTGGTCGGTGACGTCGTACCCGTGGGTGGATCCGGGCACCGCCTCCAGCACCGGTGACAGATGCAGATGGGAGACCCCGAGCGCGGCCAGGTACGGCACCGCCTCCTCGGCCGCGGAGAAGGGGAAGCCGGGCTGCAGCTGGAGGCGGTAGGTGGCGGTGGGCGGCGGGGTCATATGAACATTCCTACCCGCGCCGCCGTCCGCATCACGGAATCCGGCGGCGTTACGCCGGTCGTTGCAACACCACCAGGCTCCGGTCGGTCAGCCGCAGCCGGTCGCCCGCCCGGACCTTGCGGCCGCTGCCGGGCGGCACGCCGTCCGGCCGGGCGGTGTCGACCACGACCTGCCACTCCTTGCCGTGGTTGACCGGGACGACGAACGACAGCTCCTGCGGCGCCGCGTTGAACATCAGCAGGAAGGAGTCGTCGGTGATCTTCTCGCCGCGCGGCCCGGGCTCGGAGATGGCGTTGCCGTTGAGGAAGACCACCACCGATCTGGCCTGCGCCGCCTGCCAGTCCTGCTGGGTCATCTCCTCACCCTCCGGGGTGAACCAGGAGATGTCGGAGAGCTCGTCGTGGGTTCCCTCGACCGGGCGGCCGTGGAAGAAGCGGCGGCGGCGGAAGACCGGATGGTCCCGGC
>CAYNNX010000075.1:0-10810 GCA_964398515.1 uncultured Streptantibioticus sp.
CTGTTGCGGGCACCGTTTGCACGCATGGTGATCGCGCCCGACAACCCCTGGCTGAAGACTCTCGCAGACCGTCCCGACGCCCCCCGGCGACTGGTGTGCTTCCCGCACGCCGGGGGCTCCGCCTCCTTTTTCCGGGAGTGGTCCGCCCTGCGGGGCAGCGCGGTGTACGCCGTGCGCTACCCCGGCCGGGCGGAGCGAATGGCGGAGCCGTGCGCCACCGACCTGCGGGCGATGGCCAGTGAGGTCGCCGAGGCCCTGCTGCCGCTGGCGGACCGGCCGCTGGCGCTGTTCGGGCACAGCATGGGCGCGGCGGTGGCGCTTGAGACGGCGCGCAGCCTCCAGGCCCGTGGAGTGCACATCGTGCACCTATTCGCTTCGGGCTCGCGGAATGCGCCGCTGCCGACGCCGGAACCATTCACCGAGGACGAGGACGACGACGCGACCGTCGCCGCACGCTTGGTAGGCATGGGCGGCACCGATCCGGAGCTCGCCGCGGATCCGTTCTTCCAGCAACTGGTTATCCCCTATGTACGGGCGGACGGACGGCTGTTCCATGGGTACACGATGACGCCCGCGCCGGTGCTGACCTGCCCAGTGACGACCATCGTCGGCGACTGCGACGCGGATGCCGACCGGCGTCCCTGGCCGGAGCTGACGTACGGTCCCTTCCGCGAGCGGACGATGCGTGGCGGCCACTTCTACCTGATCGACGAGCCCCCCTACGCCCTGGTCGAGGAAGTGCTCAGCGGTACCCCGGCACGCTGAACACCGAGCCACCCCATGCCGCGCCTCGGCGGGTTTGCTACGGGGAATCTCCGCCCGGGCGCGGGTCATGCATGGGTATACGGCACCGCCTCGGCCCCACCACCAGGGCCAAGTCGCCCCGTACGCGGCACGGCGCTCCGGGACCGTTCGTTCCCGGGGCGCCGTGCCGCCACCGTCTCAGCCCACGGGCACAGCGGGCCGCTCCTTCAGCAGCCCGAGCACGATCTCCCGCTGCCGTCCGAGGGTACGGGCAATGAACATCTCCCGGATGGGCACCGTCACCCCAAGCTCCAGCTTGATCCGGCGGGCCAGGTGGGTGGTGAGCAACGAGTCCCCACCCAGCGCGAAGAAGTCGGAGTCGTCGGAGAGCGCGGTGTGGCCCAGCAGGTCGGCCCAGAGCGCGGCCAGCACCTCCGCCGGACCAGCCGACGCCTCGAGCTCGGCAAGCTCCCCGGCGGAGCGCTCGTCGCGGGACTCCGCCGCGACGGGCGTCGTGGCCCGGCTCATGGCGGCCTCCGGCGCAATCCAGCGCGGCCCGGCGAAGGGATAGCCGGGCAGGTGGAGCAGGTCACCGGGACCGCATAGCGCGGCGGTGGACAGCGGCTGGCCCAGCGTCCACAGGGTGCCCAGCGCGGCCAGCACCTCCTCAGCCGGCCGGTCCGTGCGATTCGGGCTGAGTGCAACCGGGGTGAGCCCCGCGACCGCGGCCATGGCTGACAGGGCCCGGCCCGGCCCTACCTCGATCGCCACCGCACCGGGATACCGCCGGGCCAGCGCGGCCAGCGACTCGGCGAAGCGGACGGTGTCGCGGGCCTGCCCGAGGTAGTACTCCGTGCCGAGCACGGTGCCCGCAGGGAGGATGTCGCCGGTCCGGTTGGCGGCGATCGGCACAGTGGTGCAGCGTGGAACAAGCTCGTCGAGGGCGGCCGCCAGCGGTGGCAGTGCGGGCTCGATCAGCTCCGAGTGGAACGCGTGGCTGGTCCGCAGCCGGGTGGCGTGCACCTGGTGACCGAGCCAGGACCGGAATGCCTCGACCTCCCCCTCCGAGCCGGCAAGTACGCAGCTCTCCGGGGCATTGAGCGAGGCGAGCTCCAGGCGTCGGCCGGCCCGAGCGACCAGGGCCAGTGCGGTGGTCTCGTCGCACTCCAGGGCAAGCATGGCGCCGGGCGGGCAGTCGGCCATCGCGCGGCCGCGCATCGAGACCAGCCGCGCCGCCTCCACCAGGTCGAAGCCGCCTGCGACAGCAACCGCGGTGATCTCCCCCAGGCTGTGTCCGGCGAGGGCGACCGGTGTAACGCCGAGCGCGCGCAGCGCCCTGGCGGCGGCGTACTCGACCGCGAACAGCGCAGGCTGGGCGAGGTCGGTGGCGGCAAGCCGCTCCGCCGGGAAGTCGGGATCCAGCAGGGCGCGGCGCAGTTCGCCGGCGGTGGCTGGGGGGAAGGCGGCCAGGCAGTCCTCCAGCACGGTGGCGAAGTCGGGCAGGGCGGCTTGCAGGGGCAGCGCCATCCCGGCGCGCTGGGCGCCCTGGCCGGGGAAGAGGACGACGGCGGGTGTCGGCGTCTCAGCCGCGGTGCCGCGCACCGTGTTCCGGCCAGAGGCGAGTCGCCGGACGGCCTCGGCAGTGTCGCGTGCGGTGACGGCAAGGCGGGCAGGGAGTTCGGCGCGGCCGGTGGCCAGGGTGACGGCGACGTCGCCGAGCGCGGGGGCGTGCCGGTCGAGATGGGCGGCGAGGCGGGCGGCGGAGCGGTCCGCCGCGGCCGGGTCCAAGCCGGACAGCAGGAGTAGATGCCCCGCTTCGCGCGTCGCGGCGGGCTCCTGGCGCGGGCGGGTAGGGGCCTGTTCGATGATGACGTGCGCGTTGGTGCCGCCGACGCCGAAGGAGGAGACACCGGCGCGGCGCGGGCTCGGCCCGGTCCACGCGGTGGCTTCGGTGGGCACGTACAGCGGTGAGCCCTCCGTCTCGAGGAGCGGGTTGAGCTGCTTGAAGCCCGCGACCGGCGGGATGACCGCCTCCTTCACCACCAGCAGGGTCTTGATGAGCGAGGCGACTCCGGCGGCGTTGTCGAGGTGCCCGGTGGTGGCCTTGAGGGCACCGACCGCAATGGTGGCGGGCCGGGCGCCGAGCCCGGCATATGCCGCGGAGGCGGCGGCCCACTCGATGGGGTCGCCGACGCGGGTGCCGGTGGCGTGGGCCTCCAGATAGCCGAGGGAGCTTGCGGGGATGTCGGCCACGCTCACGGCCGCCCGAATCACGGCCTCTTGGCCGTCGATCGACGGCGCGTAGTAACCGGCCTTGGCAGAGCCGTCGTTGTTCACTGCGGTGCCGAGGATGACCCCGTACGGCTCGGGTCCGGTCTCCTCCCTGGTGTCGTCGTAGCGGCACAGCACCACGGCGGCCACGCCGGAGCCGGAGACCACCCCGTCGGCCTCGGCGTCGAAGGGGCGGCAGTCGCCGGTGGCGGAGTGGATACCGCCGGGCATGTGCAGATGCCCGGACTGGGGATGGGCGATGCCCGCCCCAACCACCAACGCCTGGTCGCAGTCGCCGTTGAGCAGTGCCTGCACTGCCAGGTGCACCGCGACCAACGAGGAGGAACAGGCCGTCTGCACTGCGATCGCCGGTCCGGTCAGGCCGAGCTTGTACGAGATGAGGCTCGCCATGAAGTCGGGCTCGGTGCCATGCAGGGCGTCTTCCAGGGTGAGCGGGTCGAGGCGGCCGGAGGCGACCATGCTGCGCAGGTAACCGCTGCTGCTTGCGGTGGCGAAGACGGCGGTCGTGGGCAGTTCGGCGGAGCGGGGCGCGCAGCCGGCGTCCTCCAGGGCAGCCCAGGCCGTCTCGAGCATGAGCCGATGCTGCGGGTCCATCATCTCGGCCTCGCGCGGGCTGACCCGGAACAGCGCGTTCTCGAACCGGTCGGCGTCGGTGAGGTGGCCGTGCACCGGCACATGGTCCGGGTCGTCCACCAGGCGCGGGTCAACGCCGGCGGTGAGCAGTTCGGCGCGCTCGTAGCGCCGGGTGAGCACGTGCCCGGCCAGCACGGCCGACCACCAGTCGGCGAGATCCGGGGCACCAGGGAACCGGGCGGCGATGCCAGTGACGGCGATATCGAGAGAACGATCGCGGGACATGCTTCCCCTTCATTCGCTGGGTGGTGTCCGCCACGGGCCATCGGGGCGGGCGGCGGCACCAGAGGCTTGCTTTCAAACTGCCCGGCAAGAGGTTGCCTGACATTGCCTAGTTGTGGCAACCTCTTGTCAAACGAGGGCAACGCAGCGACGGTCCTCGCTGCCTACGAGGGGAGCGCGCGCACATGCGAGCTGGACAGCATTGGCCGGTGCCCGACGAGGGGCTGCATCAGACCTTCGCGCGGACCGCCCGTGACCGCCCCGAGGCCATCGCCCTGACCGGGACCGAGGGCCCCATCGGCTACGGAGCCCTGAACCGTGCCGCCGACGCCTGGGCGGCACGGCTGGTCGCCGCCGGAGCCGGTCACGGCCGCGTCGTACCAGTACTGCTGCCCCGTGGCACCGCCCTGGTGACCGCGCTGCTAGCGGTGCTGAAGACCGGGGCCGCCTATGCCCTACTCGACCCGACCTGGCCCGAGCGGCGGCTGCGGGACGTCGTCGCCCAGCTGGATGCTCCACTGCTGATCGGCGCGCCCGAGTACAACGAGCACGCCGGACTCAGCGCGCCGGCGGTGTGGCAGCCGCCGACCGGCCCGGTTCCCGCGCCCGAGGACTTCCGCCCCGCCGCCGTGCGCGGCGAGGACCCTTGTTGCGTCTTCTTCACCTCGGGCACGACCGGCCGCCCCAAGGGTGTGCTCAGCCCGCACCGCGCCACGGCCCGGCTCTTCCCTTCGTCCGGCTACGACGGCTTCGTGGACATCCGACCGGGCACGGTCGTTCCCGTGGCCGCACCGATGCCCTGGGACGCCTTCTCGCTGGAGCTGTGGGGCGCCCTGTTGAACGGCGCCACCGCGCTGCTCGTGAACGAGCCATATCTCTCCCCGCAGGCGCTGCGCCGCGCCGTCGGCGAGTACGGCGCGGACACCGTCTGGCTGACCGCCAGCCTGTTCAACATGGTGGTGGACGAGGACCTGGAGGCCTTCACCGGGCTGCGGCAGCTGATGATCGGTGGGGAACGGCTCTCCCCCGCGCACGTCAGGCAGTTCCTGCGCCGACACTCCGCCATCGCCCTGCTCAACGGATACGGACCGGTCGAGTCCACAGTCTTCGCCACCACCCACCGCATCACCGAGGCCGACTGCGCCTCGGCCGACGGCATCCCGCTGGGCACCCCAGTGCCGGGCACGCAGGTGTACGTACTGGACGGCGAACGTCCCTGCGGTGTCGGGGAGACTGGGGAGATATGCCTTGCGGGAGAAGGCCTGGCACTGCGCTATCTCGGCGATCCCGCGCTGACCGACGCCGCGTTCACCACGGTGCGGGCACAAGGCCGCCCCACCCGCGTCTACCGCACCGGCGACCTCGGTTCCTGGGACGCAGACGGGCTGCTGCGCTACGGCGGACGAGCGGACCGGCAGATCAAGATCCGCGGCCATCGGGTCGAACCGGCCGAGGTGGAACGACAGATCGAGGAACTGCTGCCGGGCGTGCGTGCCTGCCGCGTGCTGGCCCGCCAGGACATCCTCGGTGCCGTGCAAGACCTGGTCGCCTTCTGCGTCCCCCGGTCGGCGGGCGACCCGTTGACTGGCGCTCGCGACGCGCTGGCCACCGCCCTGGTGCCCTACCACTGCCCCGCCGAGGTCGTGAGCGTGCCCGCGTTCCCACTCACCCCGGTCGGCAAGCTCGACGAGCGGGCCTTGCTGGCCGTGCGGCCTGGCCCCTGCTCCGTCGACGCGCCGGGCGGGACGACTCCGTCGGCTGACGACACCGAGCTACTGGTGGCCGAGACCTTCGCCGAGGTCCTTCAGCGCCCCCCGGTACCCGCCGGCACGTCCTTCTTCAAGCTGGGCGGCACTTCGCTGGACGCCGGACGGGTCTGTGCCCGGCTGTCCGCCCGGCTGGGGCGGCCGGTGCCGGTCTCCCGGCTCTACCAAGAGCCCACGGCCGCGGGGCTCGCCTCGCTGCTCCGGACCGTCCCGCAAGAGCAGACAGACACTGCGACACAACCGGACCGGGTGCCGCTGACCCCCCTCCAACTCGTCTATCTCACCCGTCACTTGACTGACCCAACCGACCGGACCGGCGAATGCCGGATGAGCTGGGTCATCGAAGGCGACCTCGACCGGGAGGCCTTGGCCGCCGCGATCGCCTGGACGCACGAACGGCACGAGTCGCTGCGGGCTCGGTACGTCGTCGACCCGACCCCTGCCGCCCTCCTACCCGGCCTGCCCGCCCCCGAGCTGGAGCCAGTGCCCCCACAGCCCACCTTAGACGCCGCGTTCAAGGCGCTGGACGAACAACTCGCGGACGGTCTGGAGCCCACCGAGGGCGAGGTCTGGCGGACCGTGCTGGTCCCGGTCGACGACGGTGAGTCGCGCGCGGTCTTCGGCTGCGTGGTGCACCACCTCGCCTTCGACGGCTGGTCGGAGTCGGTCCTCGCCCGCGACCTGTCTGCCGGATACCGCAGAGCGCTCGGACTGCCCGCCGAGCCCTCCCCCGCCGTGCCTACCCTCGCGCACGCACACGCCGAGCACGTTCGGCGGCGCGCCCACACCGACGAGGACACCCAGCGCGCCTGGGTGCACCGGGAACTGGCCGGCGCACCCGACCTGGAGTGGCCGGCCGGGCCCCGCACCCCGGGCCCGGCCCGCCACCGAGAGCTACAGCTGCCCCCACCGGCCGTCGCCGAGCTGGACGAGGAAGCGGCCGCAGCGGGCGCCACCCGTTTCGCCGTCCTGCTGCGGCGCTGCGGGCTGGCCCTCGCCGAGGCCACCGGACAGCGCGATCTCACGGTCGGCGTGCCGGTGGCGCAGCGGGACACCTCGCTCACGGAACACGCCGTCGGCTGCCACCTCACCATGGTCCCGCTACGGCTACGGGGCGCGGTGCTGGGCAACGGCCCGGAGGCGGTACGGGCCACGGCACGGCTGGTGAACGGCGCCCTGGCCGCCCAGGACGTCCCCTTCGACGAACTGATCCGGGCCGCCGGGCGACGGCCGGTCAACGGCCGACCACCGCTCTACCAGGTGCTGTTCGCCCTCCAGGACAACACACCGGCACGGCTCGAGGTGCCTGGCGCTGCCTCCCGGTTCGTGCGCCTGCCTTACGCCACACTGCCGCTGGAGTTCCACGCCGAACTGTGGCCCGAACTCGACGGTAGTCTGCGTCTGGTCGTCTCCTACCGCCCGGAGGCCGTGCCCGAGCCTGTGGTCGACGCCTTCCTGTACCACGTCCGCACTATCCCCAGCTGCTGCGAACCGGCCGTGATCCGTAACAGCCGTACAGGAGGCCCCTCATGACCGTACTCACCGAGTGCACCGGCACCGGCCTCGCTCCAGTCACACAACCCGAACGCCTCGTCGACCCCCGACTGCACGCCACCGGTGACCCGCACGCCATTTGGCGCTGGATGCGGGAACACTCCCCCGTACACCGGCACGATGCGGGGGAACTGCCCGCCTTCTGGTCTCTGACCCGCTACGAGGACATCCGCGCCGTTTACCGCGACCCCGCCACCTTCAGCTCGGCGCACGGGGTCCTGCTGCGGCCCTTGGCACTGGGCGAGGACCCGGGCGCGGGGCAGACGCTCGCCCTGACCGACCCGCCCCGGCACAAACAGCTCCGGGCGCTGATGGCCGACTGGTTCAACACCCGCGCGGTACGGCAGTTGGAGGACTTCATTCGGGACGCGGTGAGGGACACGCTCGCGAAGGCCGTCGAACAGGGCTCCTGCGACGCGGTCCACGACGTGGCCGCACGGATCTCGCTCTACGTCATCGGCCGGACTATCGGTGTACCCCGCGAGGACCAGGAGTCGCTGTTCGACTGGACCAACGAGGCCTTCCTCGCCCACCGTTCGCTCGCCGCCCACCACGGGTTCATGGGCTACTTCATCGATCTCATGGACCAGCGCATGGCCGAGCCGACCGACGACCTGCTCTCCTCGCTGGTGCACGGCACCGTCGACGGCGAGCCGCTCACCGAGGAGGAGATCCTCCTCAACTGCGAGAACCTCGTCGGCGCCACCGAGAACGGACGGCTGGCGCTGGCCGCCGGGCTGCTGGCGCTGCTGGAACACCCGGCGGAGCTGGCCCGGCTGCGCGCCGACCGCACGCTGCTGCCCACCGCAGGCGAGGAGATCCTGCGCTGGACCTCCAGCGCCGCCCACAGCATGCGCACCGCCACCCGACCCGTCGTCATCCGCGGGCAGCGGATCGAGGCAGGCGAGAAGGTCGTGATCTGGGTGCCCTCGGGCAACCGCGACGAGGACGTCTTCCCCGATCCGGACCGCTTCGACGTGGGCCGCACCCCCAACAGGCACCTGGCGCTCGCTTCCGGGGAGCATTTCTGCATCGGCAGCACCCTGGCACGTACCCAGCTGCGCCTACTGCTGTCCGAGGTCCTGGACTCGGGGATCGGGCTGGAGCCGGCCGGACCAGCGATGCGCCTCAGCTCCATCCACGTGGCCGGGCCGGAGAGCATACCGCTGCGCGTCACCCCGCCCCGCTGACCCACGCCGCTTGCACCGCGTTCGAGAAGGCCCGCGTCCTGTACGGCCAGTGCCCCGCGCCCACCTCCCTCGGCCACGTCTTCCTGTCCACCGACGCCGACACTCTGGTTCCCTGGCAAGACGAGGCGGAGGTCGCGAAGCGCGACGCCGTACGGCATGTGACGCTCCACGCACGGCCGGGCGATGTGTCAGCCGGTACCTCCGGGGCCTCCCGCGTCTTCATGGGGACCTCGGTCTTGGAGGGCAAGGAGGCGCAGCACACCGCCGACCGGATCCGCGAGCTCGCAGACTGGCTCCACGACCGGTGGGTGCTCGTTCCCCGATGAAAACACCCGAGAAGAGGCACCATGAGCAGCTCCATCCTCACCCACATATCTGCGCCCGAAGGAGTCGCACCCAGCAGCGGCTACACCCACGTCGTGACCGGCACCGGTCAGCTCGCTGCGCTGGCCGGGCAGATGCCCTTCGACGCCGACGGCGTCCTCGTCAGCGAGGGCGACCCGGAGGCCCAGGCCCGCCAGGTGTTCACCAACATGCGCGGCTGTCTCGCGGCGGCCGGCGCCACCTTCAAGGACGTCATCAAGCTGACCTACTACGTCACCGACGCCAGGCACATCCCCGCAATCCTCGCGGTGCGCGACGAGTTCATCAACACCGAGCAGCCGCCGGCCAGCACGGTCGTCCAGGTGGCCGCGCTGTACCGGCCGGAACTGCTGCTGGAGGTCGATGCGTTCGCCCTCGTCCCGACCATCGGTACCGGCGCTGAGGAGGCGCGATGACCGTCACCGAGCCCTCAGCGCTGCGGTCCGTGCCGCATCCGCCCTTCGATCGCGAACTGGACAGTCCGCTACGGGAGATCCTCCGCACCCTGCCTACCCCGCTCACCCCCGACCTCATACCCGCCCGCCGCCTGGTTGCGCGGAAGAACCGCCTCAGCGACGAAGACATCCGGCGGGGCGGTGCCTTCACCATCGCGGAGCGCACCGTGCCCGGGCCACCCGGCGCGCCGGACATCTCCCTGCTCATCTGCCGCCCCACCGCCTCCCCGGGTCCACACCCAGTGTTGTACAACACCCACGGCGGGGGGATGGTCGGTGGCCACAACCGCACCAGCGAGCTGGCCGGCGAGCTGTCCCGGGCGGAGCCCCTCGGCATGGCTGTGGTCGCCGTCGAGTATCGCCTGGCCCCGGAACACCCTGACCCCGCTCCGGTGGAGGACTGCTACGCGGGGCTGCTGTGGACCGCAGAGCAGGCCGCTGAGCTGGAACTGGACCCGGAGCGCATCGTGGTCAGCGGCAACAGCGCGGGGGGTGGGCTGGCCGCGGCCATGGCCCTGCTCGCCCGCGATCAGGGCGGACCCCGGCTGCTGGGGCAGATGCTCCAGTGCCCGATGCTCGACGACACCTGCGACACTCCGTCGGCGTACCAGATGGAGCGGGTCGGGTTGTGGGATCGTGTCTCCAACCTTACCGGCTGGAACGCGCTGCTGGGGGAGCGACGGGGCACCGACGTCGTCTCCTGTTACGCCGCACCCGCCCGCGCCACCGATCTGCGCGGCCTGGCCCCGGCCTTCATCGACGTTGGCTCCGTGGAGTCGCTCCGCGACGAGGCCGTCACCTACGCCAGCCGCATCTGGCAGTGCGGCGGTGAGGCCGAACTGCATGTCTGGTCGGGCGCCTTCCACAGCTTCGACGAATGGGTGCCCGAAGCCATCATCTCCCGCTCCGCGCAGTCGGCACGGATCGACTGGCTCCGCCGCCTCCTCGCCGAAGGAGACTGAATGAACCCCGTCCCGACCGACCCACCACGGATGCTGCTTGTCGGCAGTTCCGGCCCACTGGACTCCCGCATCGACATGGTCACCACGGCCCTGTACCAGCCCGCGCCCGCGGCATCCGCGCCCGCCTCACCAACCGGGCGGAGCACTTGAGCCGCACGGCCAGCTGGAACGAGTCGTGGGCTGGTGGGCGTCGCTGCACACCCCGCGGTGCTCAACGCCCGGCTTATCGCCACTCCCGGCGACGTGATCGGGCTGGTGCGGGAACTCGGGCTGTCGCGCCGGACACATCGCAGTCGGCGCGGACACTACCACCGCCGCTAGCGTTGGCCAGGGGAACTGGCGGATCCGGTCCGCGTCGACGGGCGTCCGAACCCGCGTCGGCGTACGGGCGGGCTCTCCCTGGGTAGGGACACCCGGTACGCAAGATCCGTCTGGGCCCCACATGGTCCTTTCACTGCCCGCCCCCAACAGCAGGCCCAACACGAACAAGATGGGACGACCGGTCGAAAAATGGTCAAGATGCATGCGGACGAGATGGAGACCGACGCAGACCTCGTTCGGCGATTGCTCCGCGCCCAGTTCCCCCAGTGGGCAAACCTATCGGTCCGGCGGCTGCCGTCGGGCGGGAC
>CAYNNX010000075.1:10820-21799 GCA_964398515.1 uncultured Streptantibioticus sp.
GGCTACCGCTCACCGCGGGCGGCGCCGAGGGGCAGGAACACGAGGCCCGGTGGCTGCCGAAGCTGGCACCGCTGCTGCCCGTCGCCGTTCCGACGGTCGTCGGAACGGGCGAGCCCTCCGAGGGCTACCCCTGGGCGTGGGCCGTCCACCGGTGGATCGAGGGCGAGGTCCTGGTGGAGGGCCAGGTGGCCGAGCCCGATCGGTTGGCCCGCGACCTCGCGGCCTTCGTCACCGCGCTGCGCAAGGTCGACCTCGATGGCGGACCCCCGGCCCACCGAGGCGCACCGCTAGCCACCGTTGACGCCGGGACCCGGGCCGCGATCGAAGAGCTTCGGCAGACAGACGAACCTTTCGACGCCGACGCGGCCCGCGCCGTGTGGGAGACGGCGCTCGCCGCCCCGGACTGGCGGGCGGCGCCGTGCTGGATCCACTCCGACCTCATGCCCAGCAATCTGCTGGTCGCGGACAACCGTCTGGTCGCGGTCCTCGACTTCGCCACCGTGGGGATCGGCGACCCTGCCGTCGACCTCATCCCGGCGTGGAACCTCCTACCGCGCACCGCGCGACAGGTCTTCCGCGAGTGTGTCGACGTCGATGACGACACATGGGCCCGGGGCCGTGGCTGGGCGCTGTCCATGGCGGTCATCCAACTGCCGTATTACCGGCACACCAACCCGGTCATCTCCGCCAACGCCCGCTACGTGATCGAGCAGGCCCTCGCAGACTGAAGGGATATCGCGCCATGGATCCGGTGACCCTGGAAACTGCCCGACTCGTCCTCAGGCCCTTCGCCACCACCGACGCGGACGCCGTGTACGCGACGTGTCAGGACACGGCCATCCAGTACTACACGCCGATCTCCTCCCCGTTCCGGCGCGAGGACGCCGAGAAGTACGTCGAGGAGACGGTGCCTCAAGGCTGGGCCACTGGCCGCGATCACATCTTCGGTGCCTTCCGCAAGGACAATGGCGCCCTGGTCGGTTCTTTCTGCGCGACCAGAAAGTCCCAGGGCGTCTACGAACTCGGCTACTGGACGGCCAAGGAGCAGCGCCGCCGGGGATACTCGGCAGAAGCCGCACGGGCGGTGTGCGACTGGTGCTTCGCCGAACTCGATTCCCACAGGGTCGAGTGGTGGGCCATGGTCGGCAACACCGCCTCGCGCGCACTCGCCGAGAAACTCGGGTTCACCCTTGAGGGAACCCTCCGCAAGCGCACCATGGTCAACGGCCAACCGCACGACTGGTGGGTGGGCGGACTCATGAAGCCCTGAGAAGGGGCCTTGCATCCTCAGGCAACGTAATTGCCTCATCTAGGCATTGCTTGGCAACATCGTCCGGCATGCCTCTGCCCGTGCAGTCGGTGGTGGAGGCGGCCGATGTCCGGCGACTTCGATCGGGGATCTCATGAAGTCCTTCTTGCTGCTGACCGGTGCCACGGCGATATCCATGGCCGGGAACACGTTTCTCTACCTGGCGGTTCCCTGGGCGCTGGTGGCATCGACTGGATCCAGTCTGCTGGCGGTCCTGAGCATGGCGGCGCAGACGGCGCCGTACCTGGCCGCTCCCTTTCTCGGTGCATTCATCGACCGGTACGACAACAGGGCGCTCTTCGTCACGGGTGAGTTGGTCCAGTGCGTCAGCGTGGCGGTGATTCCCTTGCTCCTGGCTGCCCATCAAGTCGCCCTGGTGTTCATATGCCTGTGCGTGATGGGGCTAGCGAAGGTCGTCTCGGACGTGGCTGGGGACTACGGGCTGATTCCGGCGCTAGTTCCTCGGGAGCGCCTGGATCAGGCGTCCAGCTGGTTCAACTCGGCCTCACTCGCGGCCCGGTTCGCCGGTCCCGCCCTCGCCGGACTGACCATCGCCGCGGTTGGCCCGGCCTGCGCTCTGGAGATCGACGCGGCCACCTTCCTGGCCACCGTCGCCACGGCGCTGTTCCTCCCTAAGGACGGCCAGCCGGCCAAGAAGAGCCGCACGTCCGTCGGCGTGCTGTTCCGCGAAGGCATCAGTCACTTCCGGTCCCGTCCCGATCTGCAGCGGCTGACGGCGGCGGTGGCCCTCTACAACCTCGGCGCCGGAGCGCTGGAGCCCACCTTGCTGACTGTGGGCAGGGAGCAGTGGCGTTGGTCGGAAACGGCCATGGGGGCGGCGGTGTCCTGTGGTGCCGTGGCCGCAGCCCTCGGGGCCTGGGTGAGTCCCTTCGCCCCTGCCGGTCACGAGCGGCGACAGCAGCGGATCGCCGTCTGGCTCGGCGTGGCCGCCCTGGGATCGCTCGGACTGTTGATCGGCTCGCCCATGGTGGTCGTGATCGGCTTCTGCGTCCTGTGCTTCGGGGAGGGAGGGGTCAACTCGACCACGATGGCCTATCGCCAGCAGGAGATCCCCGCCGAGCTCTCGGGACGAGTCAACACCGTCATCCGGATGTTCGTCACCGGTGTGGTTCCCGTCTCATCGCTGCTGCTGGGGCTCACCGTCAGCCTCACCGGCTCGTTCCGCGTCTTCCTGCCGGTCGCCGTCACCGCGGTGCTGGCCATCCTCGTGTGGACGGCTGTGCGTGAACGCGACAGGAACAATCCTGAAAATCACCTCGTCACGGGGGTCACTGAAGGGGCCGGTCGATGACCACGAAGAACGTTCTACTCGTCAACTCCAACTGCCAGATCGCCGCCCGTCTGCTGCAGGACCGGCCGGATGTCCGGCTCACAGTCGTGACCATCGAAAAGTACCGACGCTTCTACGACGACGGCACGGATGTAGAGATCGTCGACTCCATAGCCGACCTGACACAGGTGCGTCTGGCGGCATTGGGGATCCGGGAGCGCAATCCCTTCGAGTACGTGATCTCCCCGTCAGAGTGGAGCATCCAGTCCGGCGGCTACCTTCGCTCGTACTTCGGCCTCCCCGGCACCGGTTACGACGTCGCGAATGCATTCTCGAACAAGTTTGTGATGAAGCAGAAGCTGGCTGCGGCTGGCCTGCCGGTAGCCGCCTTCCGCATGCTGAACCGTCTGCAGGACGCCGAGGACACCGCCACCGAACTCGGCTGGCCCCTGGTGGTCAAGCGGGCCTGTGGCGGCGGCGCCGGCTATGTGGTGCTCGTACGGGACGCGGAACACCTGCAGGAGCTGAGCGTGGCCGAGAGTACGGCGGCGTTGCGGGCGGCTCCTTTTCCGCTGATGGCGGAAGAGAAGATCGACATTGAGACGGAGTTCCACTGCGACGGCATCATCGTGGACGGCAAGGTCCGCTTCTCGCCCGTCTCCCGCTACTTCCGGCCTGTCCTGGAGAGCGTCGGCGGAGTGATCGGCTCTTGCACACTCCCGGAGGCCCACCCCGACGCCCAGGCCGTGGCCGCCCTGCATGAGCAGGCCGTCACCGCTCTCGGCCTGTGCGAGGGGGTGACACACCTGGAGGTCTTCAAGACTGGCAGCGGATATCTGATCGGCGAGATCGCCTGCCGGCCCGGCGGCGGCGGGATCGCCGCCCAGATTCGGCACCACTACGGCGTGGACCTGTGGGACGCCTTCCTCGCCACCCATTTGGGCGAACCGGTGGAGGTGGCCTGTGAGCCCCGCACCGACCACATGATCCAGTACATGCTGCCCAGGCCAGTTGGAACAGTCACCTCCGTCACCCCCGCCGAGGAACTCCTCGCGGCCGACGGCGTGGTCCACGCCGAGGTAAAGGTCCAGGTCGGTGACACCCTCACCGGCTCCCTCGACTCCTCGATCTACGCGGGCGTCGTCCTCATGCACGCCACCGACGAAACACAGATCAACCCACGCGTCACCACCATCAGCAACCTCTTCTCCATCCACACTACTCAGCCCGCCGAGAATGGATGACAGGAATGGAGATCGTCGACTATTACGGGCTGTCCATCGCCCACGTCAGCCCTGCCGAGGTCGCCAGCCGCCCCTGGCTGGGGACCACCGAGCACATCGACGTGCTCCGACTCACCACGCCGGAGGACCGGCTCCGACCCCGACTCACCGAGCAGGGCTTCGTCCGCAAGCCGATCCGGCTGTCCTGGGTCGCCCAACTCGGCGCCACTGAGGAAGAATTCCTCGCGCAGCTGGACAAGAGGGCCCGCTATGACATCCGCCGGTCCAGGAGCCAGGCGGAGCGGGCCCTGGACATCACGGTCCACGAGGTCCTCGAACCCGAGCCGCTGGACCGCTTCCTCGACCTATACGGGCGGCGAGTCGGGGAGATGGCCTACGGCATACCCATCGCCGTTCACCAGCGGGAGCGACTCCTCGGTGGAGGCGAGAAATACTTCGCCGTCCTCGCCGAGCAAGACGGTGAACTAGCTGGCGGATGCGTGGTGTTGGAGTGCCCCGACCAGGACGCGGTACGCATCCGGTTCTCCGCCGTAACCGAGACATGGCGCCGGGACAGCCTGGCGCGGACTCTGTACTTCGCGGCGATGCGCACGGCCCGCAAGAAGGGGTATAAGTGGGCCACTCTGGGCGACGAACCCAATCTGTACGGGCACCTGACCAAGGCCGGCCTGTTCACGTTCAAGGTCAAGATGGGTTTCCGCTGCGTACCCTCGCAGGACTTCCACGACGCCGAGGGCATGGACGTGGCGGACCTGGTCCTCAGCCTGGAACGACTGTGTGAGCCCAGCCTGATCATCGGCTACGACTCGGACCGCGCAGACGAGCGTTCTCTGCGGGCCTATGTGTTCAGCCGCACGCCCTGCGACCCGCGGCCGTACACCGCGCCCTTCCTGGTGGGGGCCGAGACGCACTCACTGGGACAGCCGGCCGCATCCGCCCACCGGGCGTGACGTGAGCCCACAAGTAGCAGCGGACAAGGTTTTCGATGTTGAGTGACCGGTCCGCGATCACGCTCTCGCCGAAAGTGAGAAGATCAGATGTCCTCTCTGATGACGAATCACACACTGGGCAGCACGCCCGCCGCGACCCCTCTGGTGCCTCATGGCGAACCTCTGTCGGTGGGTGCCCTGCGGCTCATGCGGGACCTGGCGACCGAGTTCGCGCAGGGGGTCCCCGCAGGCCCCGCACCCCTTACCTGCACCTCTCGAAGCACGAGGGAGCCGAAGGGTGCCCTAGCCAACACGGTCGACGTCCACGGTCCCGAGCTGTTGATGGGACCGATCGTCTTCGCCTCAGGCTCCGGCGACCATATCCTGCGTGGTGACCGCCTCCACCGGCTGCCAGCGCCTCCCTTCGACCTGGTTCGGACGGCGCTTGCGGTGAGCGTCGGGAGCGTGTCATGACGATCGCCGAAGTCGGCCGGAAGCCGGTGGGCCGTCCCGTCCGACCCCGTCCGTACGCCGCCAGCCCTGCGGAGCAAAGGCAGGCGGTGCTGTCCACTGTCGAGCGTGCCGATGTCGAGCTGGTCCGCTTCCTGTGGGTGGACCACAACGGGATACTCAGGGGCAAAGGGGTGGCCCGAGAGGTGCTGGCCGGTCGGCTGCGGTCTGGGGTCGGGCTGTCCACGGTTCGGCAGTCAGCGAGCCTACTGGATCTGGCCCAGCCCGTGCCGGGCTTCCAGGTCATGGACGAGGTCCGCGTCACGGCCGATCCCAGCACCTTCGCCCTGCTCCCCTACGCACCCGGCTCGGGGGCAGTGCTCTGCGACCTTGTGAACCGTGACGGGACACCGTGGGGCGCCTGCCCCAGAACCTTCCTGCGCGACGCGGTCGACCACGCGGCCGACCTGGGCTATGACGTCCTTTCGGCATACGAGCCCGAGTTCACGCTCCTGCGTGATGGCGAGCTGTACGACGACGGACTCATGCTGGACAGTGAGGCATTCGACGTCGCGAACGACTACATCGTAGCGCTGGCCCGGGCGCTGCGAGAGTCAGGCGTCAGCGTCGAGCAGTACCACCCGGAGTCGTCACCGGGCCAGCATGAGCTGACGGTCCGGCCCGCCTCGGGTCTGCGTGCCGCCGACAACCATGTGTGGCAGCGGGCATTCACTCGGGGCGTGGCGCGGGCGCGGGGGTTGCGCGCGACCTTTGCCCCCGTACCGAGGCCAGGGCTGCGGGGCAACGGAAACCATGTCCACATCTCACTTTGGAGGGACGGCAACGCGTTCGCCGCACCCCATGGGGGCCTCTCAGACGTGGCGCACCACTTCATCGCTGGGGTGCTGGCCCACCTTCCCGCGCTGACGGCACTGCTGTGCGCGAGCGTGAACAGCTACGAGCGTCTCGTACGAGGCAACTGGGCAGGTGCCTTTGGGTGTTACGGTCCGGACAATCGCGACGCAGCGATCCGCGTCCCTTCGGTGCTGCGCGATGATGAGAGCGCCACGACAAACGTTGAGGTGAAGCCGTGCGACGCGACAGCCAACCCATATCTGGCGCTGGGCGCGATCATCCACGCTGGGCTGGACGGTGTGCAGCGCCGGCTTGATCCGGGCGAACCTCTGACGGTGGATCCCAACGATCTTTCCGATGCCGAGTTGCGACGCCGGGGTGTGACGCCGCTGCCGCAGAGCCTCACGGAGGCGGTGGATGCTCTGCAGCGCGACGAGTTCCTGATGTCCGTCCTGGGCTCACCACGCCGTGAGCTCTACACGACCATCAAACGGGCCGACGTACGGGACATGGCTCGGCTGACTCCAGACCAGGTCTTCGCACTGCACGCAACCCGATACTGACACGACGGTCCCACCGGTCCCAGCTCTAGCCTCAATACTGGGACTCTGTTGGTGATCTTCGCGGGGCGGTGACGGCGGGGGCGGTTGGTGCTTCGTTGGAAATGTGCGGGGTGGCCTCGGGTTCCGGGGGTGGGGGTGGGGCCGCTGCCGTCAGGACGTGCTGGACGTGGGTTCGGGCCAGGCCGCAGTAGCGGGTTCTGCGCAGGCCGCAGGTGCGGACGTTCTGGGAGAGTGTGGCCTCGATCCCGGCTCGGAATCCGTCCGATGGGCGGCCGGGGTTCTCGCCGGGGCAGCTGGCGCTGGTGTCGGTGCTGCAGAGCTGGGACACGCCTTCGCTCTGGCCGTCAGCGAGCAGTTCCTCACCCGCCGCTACCCGGACCACAGTGTGTCGTTCGTCCGAGCCGACACCGCGCTGCGGGCCGGCTGGATGTTGACCAGCCGGGACAAGGCGAAAACCAAGACCGTGGGCTACCACTACCGTCTGCAGTTCTTGGCCGAGGTCTGGAAGCCGAGCGAGTCCTCGCGCGTCATCCCGATCGTGCGCAAGGGCAGCCACAGTGACCGGCAGAAGGCATACGAGCAGCTCGCCTCCGCAGCGGTTCACGCCGACGGAGTGCACATCGGAGCCAGGAACGAGACTCCGGCCCTGCTGTTCAGCACGGAGATCTCCCTGGACGGCCTGCTCACCGTCCACGCCTTGCACGCCGACGGCCCCGGCGGCTGGCTGCACATCCCGGACGGCACGCCCGCCGACCACATCAGCCTGCCTATAGGTGAGGAAAACCCAGGCATAGGCATCTTCAAACCGGGACAAGGCACGGAACCCGACACATTCGAGCCCGGATGCCAGGTCGGACCAAATACTACAAGTGGTTCCAGCGCGCCCTGGACCGCGTCGGGGCCGCCGGTCTGACGGCCTTTGAGCTGTCCCGAGTTTCGTAGAGTCCGGCGGTCTTGTTTCAGGCGGACTGTGGCGTGGCTTCCTGTTGTCGCCACCAGTCGCGTTCGTACTCGGCGGGCGGTACGTAGTCGAGGGCGGAGTGGAGCCGTTCGTCGTTGTACCAGGTGACCCACTGGAAGACCGCCCGTTCGACCTGGTCGAAGCCGGTCCAGGGACCCTGCATCTCGATCAGCTCGGCCTTGAAGGTGCCGTTCAGCGCCTCGGCCATCGCGTTGTCGTACGAGTCCGCGACCGATCCGACCGACGCGGCGGCCCCGATCTCGGCGAGCCGATCGGTGTACCGAATGGACACATATTGCGACCCCCTGTCGCTGTGATGGATCAGCCCGGAATCCTTCTTGACCCGCCTCCGCCACAGCGCCATCTCCAGGGCATCCAGCGGAAGTTCGGTCCGCATGTGGTTCGCGACCTGCCAGCCGACGATCATCCGGGAGGACACGTCCAGGACGAACGCCACGTAAACCCAGCCCGACCAGGTGCGGACATAGGTCATGTCCCAACGCCGGTAAGTTAACCGCCCTTTGGGGGGATTGACGGCAGGAGGGAGCCCCGGCGGGACTGGGTTTTCGACCAAGAAGACCGCGTCCGTGCCGAGGCTCCCGTGTCTGTTCATCCTGCCACCGTTCCTACTACCCGAGTGAGGCTGAAGCCGTCGGGCTCCCCGCATCCATTAGATGATCTCGGCCTGGGAGCCCTGCCCCAGTTGCTCTCTCCCGACCTCGTGGATCAGGTGATCGACGACTGCGGGCGCCGGGAACAGCGGGTGCGTGCTTTGCCAGCCCGCGTGACCTTGTACTTCGTTCTCGCCCTGTGGTTGTGTCCGGCCGCCGGCTACCCCGAGGTGCTGCGGATGCTGTTCCAGCAGCTCAAGAAGCAGTTGCGGGCCGGGATGTTGCGTATCCCTTCCACCGCGGCCGCGGTCCAGGCCCGCCGCAGACTCGGCCCGGCCCCGCTCAGGGCCTTGTTCCGGCGGCTGCGCGGCCCGCACGGAGATCCCGGTGCCCCGGGGATGTCGGCCTTCGGATGCGACCTGGCCCTACTGAAGGTGTCAGTGGACGGCACACGCCTGGACGTGGCGGACAGCCCAGCCAACCGGAAGGCGTTTGGCGCCCCGCCGTGCGGCCGCTTCGGCTCCGGGCGCTATCCGCAGATCCGGGTCCTCATGCTGATCGCCAGCGGGACCCGGGCCGTGCTCGAGGCGGTGTGGGGGCCGTGGTCGGTCGGCGAACTGCCGCTGCTGGACAAGCTCATGCAGACCGGGGCCGTGCGCCGCGGCATGCTGGTACTGGCCGACCGGTACTTCACCGGCTTTCCCCAGGTGTCGCAGATCGTCCGCACCGGCGCCCACCTGATCTTCCGTACTCCCTCCCGGCGCAAGCTGCCGGTGCTCACCGAACTCCCCGACGGCTCCTACCTGTCGGTCCTGCCCGGCCCGGTCTACTCAGTCAAGGGCGACTGGCGCCGCAACGCCCGCGAACGCGGACGCAGACTGGGGCTGCGGGCCCGTCAGGCCCAGGGCATCCGGATCCGCGTCATCGAGGCCGAGGTCACCGTCATCCCCGAACACGGCGAGCCCCGCACCGAGCCCTACCGACTGATCACCACCCTGCTCGATCCCAAGCAGGCCCCCGCCGAACAGATCGCCCGGCTTTATGCGGAACGCTGGGAGGCCGAGATCGCGTTCGCCGACCTGAAGACCTACCTGCGCAGCCATCAGAAGGTCCTGCGCTCGAAGGACCCCCAGGGCGTGGCCCAGGAACTGTATGCCCTGCTCATCGTCTATCAGCTGGTGCAGATCACCCGCTCCCGGGCAGCACAGACATACCCGCACGCCGAAGCCATCGACGCCGATCGCCTATCCTTCACCGTCACACTGAGGGCCTTGGTCCGCACCATCGGCCAGACAGCACCGCCAGCACAACTACTGCACGACGCACTGCGCGAGATTCACATGCACCCGCTCCTGACACGCCGCCCCCGCGCCAAACCGAGAGAGCACAAAGGGACTGTCGCCCTGGCCAAAGCGATCACGACCCGTCCACCCAGCAGGGTCGAATACAAGATCACCACTCGCGCCCCAAAGGGCGGTTAACTTACCGGCGTTGGGTCATGTCCGCCACCCACAGCTGGTCCGGCCGGCTCGCGGCGAAGTCGCGGTCGACCAGGTCCGGTGGGCGGGGCGCTGACGGCTCGGGCACGGTGGTCCGGCGCCGCTGCCCGCGGATGACACCTTCGATGCCCAGCTCGGCCATCAGCCGCTCCACGGTGCAGCGGGCCACCTGGACGCCCTTGCGCCGAAGCGCGCGGGTGATCCGGCGGACACCATAGGTACCGCCCGACTCGGCGTGGACCTCCTTGATCAGCGGCATCAGCTGCTCGTCGCGGAGCCAGCGGGTCGACTTCGGCCGCTTCTTGCGCGCGTAGTACGCCGACTGGCTCAGTTCCAGCACCCGGCAGACGAACCCGACCCCGAGACCCTTGTCCCTGAGGTGCTCGATCACCTGGTCGGCCTCGTCCGGGGACGGTCGAGTTCCGCCGCAAAAAACGCGCTCGCGGCCTTCAGGATTTCGTTCGCCCGCCTCAACTCCGCGTTTTCTTTGCGGAGTTGATTCAACTCCTCCCGCTCGACGCTGGTGAGCCGGTCGTCGCGCTCTCCGGCATCGGCCTCGGCTTGGCGGACCCAGCTGCGCAGGGCCTCCTTGTGGATGCCCAGGTCCTTGGCCACATGGGCGATTGGGCGGCCGGTGGTGCGGACCTCGCGGACGGCCCGCTCGCGGAGCTCGTCCGGGAATTTACGTGGTGCTGGCACTGCTCGTGGTTCTCCTTCGAGCCAGGATCATAAACCTGGCTTCAGGGACTCCACGAAACCGGGGTCAGCTCAACCAGCCGTTGCATCTGTTTCATGAAGCGCCCCCTGTGCCGTCATGCCAGCCTGCCGTCGTGCGGCAGCGTATGGGGCGGCACGGAGGGAAGCGCACGAGTCGCCGTAACCGAAACCGAGCTGTCACCGTCCGCGGCATCCTGCCCGCAGACCCCGCTCTTGACCGTCCCCGCGCTGTGAACCGTCGCTCAACCCTGATCAACGGCGACAACCATCGACAGCTCCGCCGCAGGCCAGATCGCTACCGACCCACGACCGCCCAGCTCACAGAACGGGGGCTCAAGGACCAGGGCAGTGTGGTCTGGGAAGGCCACGGATGAGGCATTCGTAGAGGGGGCGGTCAAGGTCGAATGCCGACCGCGAGTCACACGGCACGGGGGCGCGACGCGGACTGCTCTCGGTTAGGGAGGTGCCTAGTTGTAACTGCCCTGAGCGATTGCCGCTAGGGCGTTTCTGATGGCTCATGGACGGTGTCTCGGAGCCAGATGACGATGGC
>CAYNNX010000076.1:0-12582 GCA_964398515.1 uncultured Streptantibioticus sp.
CCCACTCGTCCTGCGACATCGAGAAGACCATCCGGTCGCGCAGGATCCCGGCGTTGTTGACCAGGATGTCCAGCGCGCCGAAGCGTTCGACCGCCAACCCGACGAGCTCGCGGGCCTGTTCGTGGTCGGCGACGTCGCCGTGGTGGGCCACCGCGCGGCCGCCGGCGGCTACGATCTCGGCGGCCACCTGGTCGGCGGGGGCGCTCGATGCGTCGCCGGTCCCGTCGCGGCCGGGCTGCCCGAAGTCGTTGACGACGACGTTCGCACCGAGCCGGGCGAGTTCGAGCGCCTCGGCCCGGCCGAGTCCGCGTCCGGCGCCCGTGACGATCGCGGTCAGTCCTTCCAGCACCATGAGGGCCTCTCAAATCGTCTCTCAGGTCGTGTTGGGGCTCGGATCGTGAACTCAGACGGTGATCGCCGTGCGCAGCGCCTCGCCGCTGCGCATCTGGTCGACCGCGTCGTTGACCTCCTCCAGCCGCACCCGGTGGGTGATCAGGCCCGCCAGGTCGATCCGTCCGGCCCGCCACAGCCTGATGACGCGGTCGTAGGAGCGCAGCACGTCCCCGCCGCCGTACAGGGAGGGCAGGATGCGCTTCTCGTCGAAGAACAGCTCGAACATGTTGACCTGGAAGAAGTCGTCCGCGGCGCCCGCGCCGACCACGCAGAGCGTGCCGCCGCGCCGGGTGGTCTCGTAGGCGGTGCGGGCGGTGGCGGAGCGGCCGACGACCTCGAAGACGTAGTCGTAACCCTCGCCGCCGGTCAGCCGCGCCTTGGCGTCGGCGAGCTCCTCGGGGGCGACGGCCTCGCCGGCGCCGAAGCGCAGGGCGGCCTCGCGGCGGGCGGCGACCGGGTCGACGGCGGTGATCTGGGCGGCGCCCGCGGCCCGGGCGCCCTGGATCACCGAGATGCCCACGCCGCCGCAGCCGATGACCGCGACCGACGAACCCGCCGTCACGTTCGCGGTGTTGAGGGCGGCGCCGATGCCGGTGGTGACCCCGCAGCCGATGAGCGCCGCGATCTCGAAGGGCAGGTCGTCGGGGATCGGAACGGCGCAGGCCGCGCCGACCACCACCTCCTCGGCGAACGTGCCGGTTCCGGCGAAGCCGAACAGCTCCCCCGACGGGCGGCGGTAGTTGGGGGTGCCGGCGTTCAGGAAGCCGGCCAGGCACAGGTGGGGCTGGCCGCGCCGGCACGACGGACAGCCGCCGCACGCGGGCAGCCAGCACACCAGCACCCGGTCCCCGGGGCGGACATGGGTGACCCCCTCGCCCACCTCGACGACCTCGCCGGCGCCTTCGTGGCCGGGGACGAAGGGCGCGGGCTGCGGCAGCACGCCGGTCATCGCCGACAGGTCCGAGTGGCACAGCCCGGTGGCCCTGATCCGCAGCCGCACCTTGCCGGGGCCGAAGCCCACCGCCTGCGCGTCGTCGACGACCTCCAGTTTGTCCTGCCCGATCTCCTGCTGCACGGCTGCGCGCACGGTGCGGCTCCCTTCCGGGTGGGAATGCTCGCGGGGAGCGAAAGCAACGAAAGCAACGAATGCTACGAGTGCTCGACGAGGGTGCCGGCGAGTACGGGGGCGTCGTCCCGCTCCACCGCGGTCGCCGCGGCCTGGATGAGGCCCTGCTCGGTCCACAGGCGCACCCGCAGCGTCTCGCCGGGGAAGACGACCCCGGCGAACCGGGTGCCGTAGGCGCGGACCCGGTCGGCCTCGCCGCCGAGCACGGTGTCCACGACGGCCTTGAGCACGATCCCGTAGGAGCACAGCCCGTGCAGGATCGGGCGGTCGAAGCCGGCGAGCCGGGCGAACTCGGGGTCGGCGTGGAGCGGGTTCCAGTCGCCGGAGAGGCGGTAGAGCAGCGCCTGGTCCTCGCGGATGGCGCGTTCCACGGTCATGTCGGGCGCCCGGTCGGGGGTTTCGGGCCGGGCGGCGGGGCCGCGTTCGCCGCCGAAGCCGCCTTCGCCGCGGACGAAGATCTGGGTGTCGCAGGTCCACAGCGGCCCGTCGGCGTCGGCCGCGTCGGAGCGCAGCACGATCACGGCGGCCTTCCCCTTGTCGTACACGGCCGCGACCCTGGACGTCTGCACGGCCTCGCCGCTCGGCGGGATGGTCCGGTGGAGTGCGAGGTGCTGGCCGCCGTGGAGTACCGCGGCGAGGTCGACGTCGATGCCGGGTGCGGACAGCCCGCCCGCCAAAGCCATACCGCCGCCTGCGACGGTGGCGAAGCTGGGCAGGACGTGGAGCCGGGATTCGAGGGTGTAGCGCAGCTCGGCCGGGTCGGTGGCGGGCACGCCCGCGCCGATGCCGAGGTGGTAGAGCTGGACGTCCTTGTGGTTCCAGGCGATCGGGGTGCTGCGGGGCTCGGCCGAGGTGGCCTTTTCGGCGTCGATGGGCATCTGGCGGTTGCTCCCTTGTCCGGGCGGCCTGGCGGATGGCGGGACCCCGGTGAGACCGTCCGCACCGTCGGCCGCACCGGGGTCGATCAGGGGCACCGGCCGGAGCCGCGGACCACACCACTGGAACGCGTTCTAGCCGACGGGGACCTGTATAACGCATCCCGCGAGGCGGCGGAAGCCTGACGGTACGTCAGATCAACCCTGCCCGGGTGTGGCGCGACGCCCTGGGCGCATGATGGACGCGGGCCGCGACCGGGCCCGAGGACCGACCTGCTGAACGAAGGGGAGACGGATCAGCGCCATGACGGCACAACGGGGGACGAGCGCCATAGGCCGCCGCTGGCGGCAGTGGCTGGCGACGCAGCGCCGCAACCACGAGGCCTACAGCCTGGAGACCGAGATCGCGCGGCTGAAGACACCGGACGGCCGGGCCGTGCTGCCCTGGGCGCTCATCGCGCTCGGCCCGGCCTCCGACGTCGCCGACGACCGCGTCCCGCTGCCCTGGCTCGCCGCAACCGGGCTCGCCGCCTTCCTGGCGCTCTACGTCGCCACGGTGATGGCCTCGTTCCGCCCCGCCACCAGGGGCGGCCCCCTGCCGCGGCGGCTGCTGTGCGCCCTGGTGGCGCTCACCTACGCGCTCTCGCTGGGCTTCGGGAAGCACTTCCTGGAGCTGTTCATGCTTGTCGCGCTCGCCGCCGGGATCGTCGCCCGCGGCCGCCACTTCGGGATGGTCGTGATCGCGCTCAGCGGCTCGGCCGGGTTCATCGCCGGCCTGGAGGGCGCCAAGGCCTGGGACGCGGCCTCCACCGGATACACCACGTTCCTCTCCGGCATGGTCACCGCCGCCATCCTCACCCTGCACGACGCGGTCGCCCAGCTGCGGGCCACCCGTCAGGAGCTGGCCCGCACCGCCGTCTCCCAGGAACGGCTGCGGTTCGCCCGCGATCTGCACGATCTGCTCGGGCACACCATGTCGGTCGTCGTCGTCAAGGCGGAGGCGGTACGGCGGCTGGCCCCGCGGGACCTCCAGGCCGCGCTCGCGCAGGCCGCCGACATCGAGTCCGTCAGCCGCCAGGCGCTCACCGAGATCCGCGAGGCCGTCAGCGGCTACCGCGAATGCCGCCTCGCGACCGAGCTGGACCGGGCCCGCTCGGCCCTGGACGCCTCCGGGATCCGGGTGAGCGTCAGCGAGTCCGGCCCGCCGCTGCCGCCGCAGGCGGAGGCCCTGATGGGCTGGGTGGTACGCGAAGGCGTCACCAACATCGTCAGGCACAGCGGCGCTTCGGCCTGCGCGATCTCCCTGGAGTCCGCCCGCGGCCGGGCCCGGCTGGAGATCACCGACGACGGCGACGGCTCGGGGAGCGGCGGCGACCTGGGCGGCGGCAACGGCCTCAAGGGGCTCACCGAGCGCCTGTCGATGGCCGGCGGCTCCCTGGAGGCGGGACCGGCCGCCCGGGGCGGCTTCCGGCTGGTGGCCCGGGTGCCGGTGGAGGAGGAGCAGGCGGCGTGAGACGGCGCCGCCGCGGGCCCGGATCGTCCCGGGCCCGCGGCGGCGGTCAGGCGGCGCTCAGACCATCTCGCGCACGTACGGAGCGGTTTCGGGCGCGGCCGGGGCGGGGTCGGCGCCCTTGTGCGTCACCGTCAGCCAGCCCACGAAGCCGACGATCAGGACGGCGAGGGCGAGGCTGACCGGTCCCGTGCCCCATCCCAGGCCGCTGCGGCTTTCCGGCACGCCCATCCAGTCGGCGAACGAGGCGCCGAGCGGGCGGGTGATGACGTAGGCGAACCAGAAGGTCGCGATCGCGTTCAGCCGGAACACGCCGTAGGCGAGGGCCGGGACGGCGATCACGGCGGCGAAGACGATGCCCGAGGCGAGGTATCCCCAGCCCCAGGTCGCCGCGCTCAGGTCGCCGGTGGCGGTGCCGAGGGCGAAGGTGGCCAGCACGGTGGCCCAGTAGAAGACCTCCCGGCGGCGGGTGGTGATGCTGTGGATGGACAGCGTCTTCTCGCTGGCGTACCAGGCGACGAAGATGACCGCCAGGGCGATCAGGAAGAACGGCGCGGAGATCACGTAGGGGACGCCCAGGCCCTGGTGGAGGGCGTCGGCGGCCATCGTGCCGAACACGCTGACCATGACGATCGCGGTCCAGTAGATCCACGGCACGTACCGGCGGACCGCGAACTGCAGCACCAGCGCGGCCACCAGGCCGAGCCCGCCTATGCCGACGGCGATCATCGGGTCGAGCACATGGGCGAGATAGTCGGAGGTCGTCTCGCCCATGCCGGTGGTCAGGACTTTGGTGATCCAGAAGAGGGCTGTCACTTCCGGGACCTTGCTCAGTGCGTGCTGCGCGCCGGGCACGGGCGCGCTGCGACGGGGTCGGCCTGTCGTCATGGCGGGCAAGGATGGCACATCATCCTGAGCGGCCGCACAGCAGGTTTCCCGGTGGCCGGTCGGCCTGTCCCCTGGACTGCCTACCCTTGCCCCATGAGCGATCACCGACCCGGGCCGGACACCGCCTCACAGTCCGTCACACGGACGAAGGTCCTGCTCGCCGAGGACCAGGGCATGATGCGCGGCGCGCTGGCGCTGCTGCTGGGCCTGGAGGACGACATGGAGGTCGTCGCCCAGGTCCCGGACGGCGACGCGATCGTGCCGACCGCCCGGCGGGTGCGCCCGGACGTCGCGCTGCTCGACATCGAACTGCCCGGCCGCAGCGGCCTGGACGCGGCCGCCGAGCTGCGGCGGGTGCTGCCGGAGTGCCGGGTGCTGATCCTGACGACCTTCGGCCGCCCCGGATACCTGCGGCGGGCGATGGAGGCGGGCGCCGGCGGCTTCCTGGTCAAGGACGGCCCGGTGGAGGAACTGGCGGCGGCGGTACGGCGGGTGCTGGCGGGCGAGCGGGTGGTCGATCCGGTGCTCGCGGCGGAGGCCCTCAGCGCCGGGCCCAATCCGCTGACCTCGCGCGAACGGGACGTGCTCGGCGCGGCCGCGGACGGCGCGACCGCCGCCGACATCGCGGCGAAGCTCCATCTGTCGGCGTCCACGGTCCGCAACTACCTGTCGTCGGCCATCGGCAAGACCGCCACCCGCAACCGGATGGAGGCCGTGCGCGCCGCCCGCGCCAACGGCTGGCTGTAGGGCGCCCGTTCAGCGCCGGGTGCGCGGCAGCGCCACCAGGGCCAGGGCCGCCGCGACCACCACGAACCCGGTGGCCACCAGGAAGACCCGCCCGTACCCGGCGGCCAGGGCGGCCGGGCTCGTACCCGTGCCGATCCGGTCGGCCGCCACCGTGGCCAGCACCGTCAGCCCCAGCGCGCCGCCGATCTGCCGGGAGGTGTTGACCAGTCCGGAGACGAGCCCGGCCTCGGCGGGCGTGGCGCCGGAGGTGGCCGCGGCGGCCAGCGGGGTCATCAGCAGTCCGGCCCCGAACGACATCAGGACCGCGGGGCCCAGGATCGTCCCGGCGAAGGTGCCGTCGGCGGTCATCCGGCTCACCCAGGCGAACCCGGCCGCCTCCAGCAGGGCCCCGGCAGCCGCCAGGTTGCGGCCGTCGAAGCGGGCCATCAGCCGCGGCGCGATCTTGGAACCGGCCACGATGGACAGCGAGAACGGCAGGAACGCCAGCCCCGCCCGCAGCGGGCTGTAGTGGAGCACGTTCTGCAGATACAGCGACATGAAGTACCACATCGCGAACATCGCCGAACCGCACACCAGCATCACCGCGTTCCCCGCCGACACCGAGCGGATGCGGAAGAGCGAGAGCGGCATCAGCGGCGCCGCGGTGCGCGCCTGGACGGCCACGAAGACGGCCAGCACCGCCACCCCGCCCAGCAGCGGAACGAGCGCGTCGGCCGAGCCCCAGCCGTGCGTGCCGGTGCTGACGATCCCGTAGGCGAGGGCGGCGACGCCGCCGGTGACCAGCACCGCGCCGGGCACGTCCAGCCGGGCGGCGGCCTTCGAGCGGCTCTCGGTGAGCCACAGCGCGGCGACGACGAGCACGAGGGCGCCCACCGGCACGTTGACCAGGAGGACCCAGCGCCACGACAGGTAGTCGGTGAGCACCCCGCCGACCAGGCCGCCCGCCGCGCCGCCACCCGCGCCGACCGCCGTCCAGGTGCCGATGGCCCGGGTCCGGGCGGGGCCGGCCGGGAACGAGGTGGTGAGGATGGTCAAGGTGGCGGGTGAGAGCACGGCGGCGCCCAGTCCCTGCACCGAGCGGGCGGCGACCAGTTGCCAGGGCGCGTGGGACAGCCCGCCCGCGAGGCTGGCGAAGGTGAACAGGGCCAGGCCCAGCAGGAATATCCGCTTGCGCCCGAAAAGGTCGGCGGCCCGGCCGCCGAGCAGCAGGAAGCCGGCGAAGGTGAGGGCGTAGGCGTTGACCACCCACTGCAGCCCGGTCTCGGCGAGCCCCAGGTCGGAACGGATCGCCGGAAGGGCCACGTTGACCACCGACACGTCCAGCACGACGAGGAACTGCCCGGCGCAGGCCGCCAGCAGGACCGCCCATGCGGGCGGCCGCGTGGAGCGCTGTCGGACGTCGGCGTGCTGCTGCTGTCGGTCGGTGAGGTCGGTCATGGCGAACATGCTCCCGCTCCACACGGCCGGCGCGCATCGGCATTACGGCCGAGAGCGGACCTAGGCCGCGCGCCGTACGACGGCGGCGCCGACCCTCAACTGCCCTGTTGACCAGATGGGTTGGCTGCGGGCCGACCCGGCCGCGCCGCAGCCCGGGCCCATACGGCACGATGGGGCGACCACCCGCGCACGATCCGAGAGGCGGCACGCACGCATGACGCAGGCACCGGCCACCACGCTGCCGGACCCCGGCATCCTCGCCGCGTTCGAGGCGGCCAAGGGCTTCATGCCGGCCGACGAGGGGCTGGCGCTGTACGCGGCGGCCGTCGAGGCGACGAATCTCGGACTGCCGCTGCTGGAGATCGGCACGTACTGCGGCCGCTCCACGATCCTGCTGGCCGCCGCCGCCCGGGCCGCCGGGGTGACCGCGATCACCGTCGACCACCACCGCGGCAGCGAGGAGCAGCAGCCCGGCTGGGAGTACCACGACGCCGGCCTGGTCGACCCCGGGGTCGGCCGGATGGACACGCTGCCCGCCTTCCGCCGCACGCTGCACGCCGCGGGGCTGGAGGACCACGTGATCGCCATCGTGGGGCGCTCCCCGCAGGTGGCAGCGGTGTGGGGCAGGCCGCTGGGCCTGGTGTTCGTCGACGGCGGCCACACCGACGAGCACGCCACCGGGGACTACGAGGGCTGGGCGCCGCATCTGGCCCTGAGCGGCCTGCTGGTCGTGCACGACGTCTTCCCCGACCCGGCCGACGGCGGGCAGGCCCCGTACCGGATCTACCGGCGGGCCCTTGACTCCGGGGCGTTCGAGGAGGTCTCGGTGACCGGTTCGCTGCGCGTGCTGCGGCGGACCGGCACCGGGCACTGAGGGCAGTCGACACCAGGCGATAGCATCACGGACATGTCCGGCTCCGCCACGGAAGGGCCCCGCCGCAGCCCCGGCGGATTCGCCGTGATGGCACTGGCCGCGCTCGTGCCGGTGTGCTTCGCGGGCTGGCTCGTGTACGCGTCGTTCCTGGGCCCGGTCGGGCCCGCGCCGCCGAAGGCGGCACCCGTGCCGACCGCCCGCGCCTCCGGGCGCCCGGCGCCCGGCCCCGGGAGCGCACCGGCCACCCCGCCCGGCAAACCGCTCGCGGGGAAGGTCGTGGTGCTCGATCCCGGGCACAACATCGGCAACCAGTACCACACGGCCGAGATCAACCAGCAGGTCGATATCGGTACGAACACCAAGGAATGCGACACGACCGGCACGTCGACCGACGGCGGTTACCCCGAGGCGTCCTTCACCCTCGACGTGGCCCGGCGCACCCGGGACCTGCTCACCGCGCTCGGCGCCACGGTGAAGCTGACGCAGGACGGGGACCGCGCGTACGGGCCGTGCGTCGACGAGCGGGCCCGCATCGGCAACGACGCGCACGCCGACGCGAGCGTCTCGGTCCACGCCGACGGCGCGGACTCCGGGGGCCGCGGCTTCCACGTC
The DNA here is from genome assembly GCA_964398515.1 of uncultured Streptantibioticus sp. Classification (GTDB taxonomy): domain Bacteria; phylum Actinomycetota; class Actinomycetes; order Streptomycetales; family Streptomycetaceae; genus CAYNNX01. The sequence continues at coordinate 8,463 of CAYNNX010000076.1, forward strand.
ATCATCCCCAAGCCGGTGCGCGCGGGGATCGCGGACACCACCGGCATCGCGGACCCCTCCCGCCGCCTCGGCCTCGCGCTGCGCGGCCGGTTCGCCGCGGACACCGGCACCGGGTTCGCCGACTACACCGGCGGCGGAACGGGGTTGACCGTCCGCGACGACCTGGGCGGGCTCAACCTGTCGAAGGTGCCGAAGGCGTTCATCGAGTGCGGCAACATGCGCAACGACCAGGACGCGGCACTGCTGACCGATCCGGCCTGGCGGCAGCGTGCGGCCCAGGGCATCTCGGACGGGATCGCCGCATACCTGGAAGGTAGGGACTGACCTGTTCGTCGGGGGCGTAAGGGTGCGGGCGCCACCCTTCGGCGCACAAGCCCCAACCCCGCAACCCGGCTCACCCGGCGGGGTCCGCACCCGTACGATGGGTGCCCACCCCCGCGCTCCGACCCTCCCCCTGCTCCGTGGGGGACCCCTGGCGGAGTGCGCTGCGCGCACCGGCGACAGCGACACAGCGACGACGACCACCGAGACGACAAAGGACCACTACGTGAACATCCGCTCCCTCACCCGAGGAGACGGCGCGGTGATCGGTGCAGCGGTGCTGCTGCTGATCGCATCGTTCCTGCCGTACTTCTCCGTCGACAAGTGCGACACCTCCGACTGCTCGGTGAACGGCTGGGAGCCTTCTCTCTTCCCGCTGCTGCCGACGGTCACGCTGGCCGGGATAATCGCCGCGGCCCTCGTCGTCGCGGCGCGCGCGCTGCCTCAGGGCCGCAAGCTGCTCGGGATAGAACTCGCCCACTGGGGCGCCGTGGTGGCGGTCTTCACCGCCTGGTCGGCCGTGTGGTCGCTCTTCGGCGACCTCGCCTACGACCCGCAGAACCAGGGCGTCAACGACCACATCAGCCTGGGCGCCGGCGCCTACCTCTCGCTGGCCGGCGCTCTGCTGCTGGCCGCCGGGGCCGTGTTCGGCGGGACCGTGCCGGCGCTGAGCGCACCCCTCCTCCCCGCCGCCAAGTCCGCGCAGCCGCAGCCGGCCTACGGCGGGCAGCAGCCGTACGGAGCCCAGCCGGACGGGGGTTACGGATACCCGGCCGGCGGCCAGCCGTCGTACGGGGGACAGCAGCAGCCGGGAACGCCGCTGGGCTCCACCGGGCAGGTGCCGGGCGCGGGCGCACCGCAGCAGCAGGCGCCCGCGGCACCGGAGTTCGCGCCGTTCTGGTTCGCGGTGCCGGTGACCAGGCCGCTGTACGCGGAGGACGGCTCGCCTAACCCGGTCGCGGAGCTGACCCCGGGCACCTGGTACCTCGCCGTGGACCAGCGCGGTTCGGCGCTGGTGGCGCAGACGCAGGACGGCCGCCGCGGCGTGCTCCAGGACACCACGGGCATACAGCGCGGCTGACCCCTCACGGCATACGGCCCCTTCCGCCACGGCGCGAGGGGCCGTACCGTTTTCTGACGGTTCATCAGGAGCGGGAGCCATCGGAAACCGATACCGAGGGGGTCGCCGCATGCGGCTCGGGCTGGCGTTGGGCTACTGGGGGCGCGGCCCCGACCCCCGGCACACCGCCCTGGCGATCGAGGCCGAACGGCTCGGCTACCACTCGGTGTGGACCGCCGAGTCCTGGGGTTCGGACGCCTTCACCCCGCTGGCCTGGATCGCGGCGCACACCTCCCGCATCCGGCTGGGCACCGCCGTCGCGCAGATGGCGGCCCGCACGCCCACCGCGACCGCCATGCACGCCCTCACCCTGGACCATCTGTCGGGCGGGCGGATGATGCTGGGCCTGGGGCTGTCCGGCCCGCAGGTCGTCGAGGGCTGGTACGGCCGCCCGTTCCCCAGGAGCCCGCTGACGGCGACGCGCGAGTACGTGGACGTCGTGCGGCAGGTGCTGCGCCGGGCGGCCCCGGTCGAGCTCGCCGGCGACTACCACCGCCACCCCTACACCGGCCCCGGCGCCACCGGGCTCGGCAGGCCCCTGAAGCCCATCACGCATCCGCTCCGCGGCGACCTGCCGGTGCTGCTGGGCGCGGAGGGACCGAAGAACATCGCGCAGACCGCCCGGATCGCCGACGGCTGGCTGCCGCTGTACTGGTCCCCCCTGCGCGCGGACGCCTTCTCCGGCTCGCTGGCGGACGCGCCCGACGGCTTCATGGTGGCGCCGCTGGTCCGCGCCCGGCTGTGCGACGACCCCGCCGAGGGGCTCGCCGACGTCAAGGCGATGCTCGGCTTCTACGTCGGCGGGATGGGGCACGCTTCCCGCAACTTCCACGCCGATCTGATGGCCCGCATGGGGTACGAGGAGCAGGCCCGCCGCATCCAGCGCCTCTTCCACCAGGGGCGGCGGGCGGAGGCGGTGGCCGCGGTCCCGGACGCGTTCGCCGACGAGATCTCACTGGTCGGACCGCGCGAGCGGATCGCCGAACGCCTGGAGCTGTGGCGGCGCGGCCCGGTCACCGACCTGCTGGTGACCGCCCCGGACCCGGCGACCTTGCGGGTGCTCGCCGAGCTGGCCGCGCAGCACGCTCCCTGACGGCGTCTCACAATGTTTCACATCGCGGAACGCGGCAAGGCGCTCGGCATGGCCAGACGCTACGGCAGCAATGAAGCAGCGCGCACCGTCGCCCTCATCGCGGATGCGGCGGCGGTCGTGATCGGTTTGTGGATCGCGTTGTACGTCCTCAAAGCCAATCCCGCCAACCTCCTGGTCACCTGGGTGCACCACGCCGCCGACTGGCTCGCGGCCTGGTCCCGCGACCTGTTCACCCCGGCGGCGGGCTGGCTGCGCACCCTGATCAACTACGGTCTGGCGGCGGTGGTGTACCTGCTGCTCGGGCACGCGGCGGCAGGCCGGATACGCCGAATCTGACTGCCCGTCAGCTCTCTCCCGCCGGGCAGCACCCGTCCCCCGGCTCGGTGAGCCCCAGCGGGAGCCGTTCGCCACCGAAGACCGCGGTGGTGGCCTCATCGCCGCCGAGGGCGGCCACCGCCAGCAGCAGGGCCCCGGCGGTCCAGGTGGTCTTCTCCACCGGCCAGACCGCGTCGTCCTCGAAGACGTACCCCGTCCAGTACATGCCGTCCTCGGCCCGCAGGTGGCCTATGGACTTCAGGATCTCCACCGCGCGGTCCGACTCGCCCATCGCCCACAGCGCCAGCGCAAGTTCGGCGCTCTCGCCGCCGGTCACCCACGGGTTGGGCAGGACGCAGCGCACCCCCAGCCCGGGAACGACGAAGCGGTCCCAGTGGGCCCCGATGCGCTCCTTGGCCGCCGCTCCGCGCACGGCGCCGCCGAGGACGGGGTAGTACCAGTCCATCGAGTAGCGGCCCTTGTCGAGGAAGCGCTCGGGGTGGTGTGCCACGGCGTGGCCGAGCGCGCCGGCGGCCAGCTCCCAGTCGGGCTGCGGGTCCTCGCGGTGCTCGGCGACCGCCAGCGCGCAGCGCAGCGCCTGGTGGATCGAGGAGCAGCCGGTCAGCAGCGCCTCGGCCGGGAAGGTGCCGTCGTCCTCCCGCTTCCAGGCGATCTGGCCGCCGGGCAGTTGCAGCCCCAGGACGAACTCCACGGCCGCGTAAAGGTGCGGCCACATACGGTCCAGGAAGGCGTCGTCGCCGCTGGACAGGTAGTGGTGCCACACGCCGACGGCTATGTAGGCGCAGAAGTTGCTCTCGCGCCCCCGGTCGGTCGGCTCGCCGTCGGCGCCGTCGGCGTAGGAGTAGGCCGCGTACCAGGAGCCGTCGGCGTTCTGGTTGCGGGCGAGCCAGTCGTAGGCGGCCTCCGCCCGCGCGTGTTCACCGGCGGCGTCGAGCGCCATCGCGGCCTCGACGTGGTCCCACGGGTCGAGGTGGCCGCCGGTGAACCACGGTATGGCGCCGTCAGCGCGCTGGACCGCCGCGATCCCGGCGACCGTGCGGGCGGCCTGCTGCGCGGTGAGCACCCCCGGCAGCACGAGCCGTTCGGTGCGCCCGGGGGACGTCACGCCCCTCCCCCGTCGTTCGCACGTGCGTCGCGCACCGGAACCCCCGTGGCCGGAAGGTGCGGCTTGGTCGCGTACGCCACGAAGCTCTTGCCGATCAGCGGGTTGATCGCCTGGCCAACATCGTCGATCGAGACATAGCGTAGGA
>CAYNNX010000076.1:12592-21790 GCA_964398515.1 uncultured Streptantibioticus sp.
AGCGGGTTGAGCGCCTGCTCGGCGAGCCGGGTGGCCAGTGGTTTCTTCATGATGTCCCACACGAGCAGCTGGTGGTACGCCTTGACCGGCCACGCCTTGTCGTTGTCGACGCCGAACGCGCACTTGAGCCACCAGTAGGGGCTGTGCAGGCCGTGCGCGTGGTGCGTGCCGTAGGGGCGCAGGCCCGCTTCGCGCATCTTCGCGAGGAGTTCGTCGGCGCGGTAGATGCGGATGTGGCCGCCCTCGACCTCGTGGTAGGCGTCGGACAGCGCCCAGCAGATCTTCTCCGGCCCGTAGCGCGGCACCGTGACCGCTATGCGGCCGCCGGGCCGCAGGACGCGGACCATCTCGGCGAGCACGCCCTTGTCGTCCGGGATGTGCTCCATGACCTCGGAGATGATGACGACGTCGAAGCTCTCGTCGGGGAACGGCAGTTGGAGCGCGTCGCCCTCCATGGCGGTCGCGCTCGCCCCGGCCGGGGCCTCGCCCGCCTCCTTCATGGCCGCGAACCACTTGGCGACCTCGCGGATCTCGTCACCGTTGCGGTCCAGGGCGACGACGTGAGCGCCGCGCCGGTAGCACTCGAAGGCGTGGCGGCCCGCGCCGCACCCGAGATCGAGCACCCGGTCGCCTGCGGCGAGCGGGAAGCGGGAGAAGTCGACGGTCAGCACGTGGACTCAGCTTTCACTTGGGGGTTACGAGGGCGATGGCCTCGCGGTAGCGCTCGACGGTGCCGCGGGCCGCCTGCTCCCAGGTGAAGCGGGCGAGGACCCGGGCGCGGCCGGCCGCACCGAGCCGCGTGCGCAGGCCTTCGTCGCCCAGCAGCCGGGTGAGGGCTGCGGCGAGCGCGCCCGCGTCACCGGGCGGCACGGCCAGGCAGGTCCGGCCGTCGGGCCCGGCCACCTCGGGGATGGCACCGCCGGTGGTCGCCACCAGCGGCGTGCCGGTGGCCATCGCCTCGGCGGCCGGGAGTGAGAAGCCCTCGTACAGCGAGGGCACGCAGGCCACCTGGGCGCCGCGTACCAGGTCGACCAGTTCGGCGTCGGAGATGCCCTTGACGAACTCGACGTGCCGGGCGAGCCCGAAGCGTTCGATGGCGGCGGCCACCGGGCCGTCGTCGGCGCGCTTGCCCACGACCACCAGGTGGGCGTCCTCGTGCTCGGTGCGCACCTTGGCGAGCGCCTCGACCAGGAAGACCAGCCCCTTGAGCGGCACGTCGGCGCTGGAGGTGGTGACGATCCGGCCGGGGACCTCGGGGACGGCGGGGTCGGGTGAGAACAGGCGGGTGTCGGCGCCGATGGGGACGACGTGGATGCGGTCCTCGCGCACCCCCAGGTCCTCCACGATCTCGGCGCGGGAGGAGGCGGAGACGGTGAGCACGGACGGCAGGCGGCGGGCGACCCGCTTCTGCATCTGCGTGAACCCGTACCAGCGGCGCACCGACAGCCGCCGTTTCCAGTTCGGCGCGGCGGCCAGTTCCAGGCGGCGGTCGACGGTGATGGGGTGGTGGACGGTGGTGACCAGCGGCAGGCCCAGGCGGTCCATGCCCAGCAGCCCGTAGCCGAGGGTCTGGTTGTCGTGGACGACGTCGAAGTCGGCGCGGCGGGCGGCCAGATGGCGGCGGGCCCGCAGGGAGAAGGTCAGCGGCTCGGGGAAGCCGCCGGTCCACATGGTGGCGACCTCCAGCGCGTCGATCCAGTCGCGGTACTCCTCGCGGCGTGGTGTGCGGAAGGGGTCCGGCTGGCGGTAGAGGTCCAGGCTCGGCAGCTCGGTGAGGACGACCCCCTCGTCGAGGACCGGGTACGGCTGGGCGCCGATGACCTCCACGGTGTGGCCGAGCCTGGCGAGTTCGCGGGAGAGGTGGCGTACGTAGACGCCCTGGCCGCCGCAGAAGGGGTTGCCCTTGTAGGTGAGGAGGGCGATGCGCAGCGGCCCGTCCGGCCCGGACCGGCCGGGGCCCGGCTCCGGCGCGAGGGGGGCGTGCCCGACTGCTGCCTGAGCGGCCTCGACTGTCACCCACGGCCCCCTTCTCACTGCTTCCCGGCCGGAGCGTAACCGGTCGCGTAATCTAGAACAAGTTTCAGACTCAGGCGTCGACGGACCTCGAATCTACCGGCAGGTAGCGAGGCCGCCAGGGGCGGATCAGGTGATTCGCGCCACGACCCGGCGCCTGCCATCATGCGCACACCACGCTCGTGCGCCGCGGTGAGCGGACGGATTCCACGGAACGGGACACATGGCCACAGAACCGAGACCGGCCTCCCCGCCCCTGACGGAACGTCAGGAGGCCCGCCGCCGCCGCATCCTCCACGCCAGCGCGCAGCTCGCCAGCCGGGGCGGCTTCGACGCGGTCCAGATGCGTGAGGTCGCCGAGAACTCCCAGGTCGCGCTGGGCACCCTGTACCGCTACTTCCCGTCCAAGATCCATCTGCTGGTGGCGACCATGCAGGACCAGCTCCAGCAGATGCACGAGACGCTGCGCAAGCGCCCGCCGTCCGGCGAGGCGCCCTCGGCCCGGGTCGCCGAGACCCTGATGCGGGCCTTCCGGGCGATGCAGCGCGAACCGCACCTGGCGGACGCGATGGTGCGCGCGCTCACCTTCGCCGACCGCTCGGTCAGCGCCGAGGTGGACACCGTCTCCCGGCTGACGACCGCCATCATCCTGGACGCGATGCGGCTGCCCGGGCCGCCCACCGCCGAGCAGCTCTCCGCGGTCCGGGTGATCGAGCACACCTGGCACTCGGCCCTGGTGACCTGGCTGTCCGGGCGCGCCTCCATCGCCCAGGTCAAGATCGACATCGAGACCGTCTGCCGGCTGATCGACCTGACCGCCTGACAGGTACGACGCCTCGCGGGGTGTGTAGGGGCGCGCACGGGGGCGCGCAATGCTGTAATGCGCCGTTTGCGCTCCGCCTTGGCCGGAATCGCACCCCCCGGTTCGCGCCACGACCAGTAGTAATGGTCTGGTTTCGACGCGCGCACACCCGCGCAGGATCTTCGGGTCTTCGGGAGGCGATAGTGATCAGGGTACTTGTGGTGCACGACACCTGTCTGCTGCGGTCGGCCCTGGCGGCGCTGCTGGGCCGGGAGAGCGATCTGGAGGTCGCGGCGACCAGTTGGAAGGGCCTGGGAGGAGTCGCGCGGTCATTGCTGCCACACGTGTGCGTGGTCGACGTGGACTGTCCGGGCTCCGCCAGACTCGCCACCGACGCGGGACTGGCGGAGCTGTCCGGGGTGTCGTCGGCGGCGCCGCGGGCGTCCATACCGGAGCGCCGGTCGTTACCGGCGCGATCCCCCGCTCTCCTGGTGCTCGCCGCGGCGAGCAAGCCCGGCCTGCTGCGGCGCGCCTCGCAGGCCCGGGCGCTGGGCTTTGTGAACAAGGACGCCTCCCCCGACGGCCTGACGAGGGCGATCCGTCGCGTCGCCGAGGGGGAACGTTTCATCGACACCTCACTCGGTTTCGACTTCCTGCGGGCCGCCGAGATACCGCTCACCAGACGTGAGTTGAGCGTGCTCTCGCTCGCCGCCGAGGGCGCCTCGGTGGCCGAGATCGCGAGCAGCCTGCACCTGTCCAACGGCACGGTGCGCAACTACATGGCCTCGATCAAGCGCAAGACCGGTGCCCGCAACCGGGTGGACGCCATCCGCATCTCGCGGGGCGCCGGCTGGCTTTGAGCCGGGACGAGCCCGGGCGGGCCCTCCCGTTCCTGGGGAGAGCCCGCCCGGTATGCGTACCGCCGGAGGCGGTCAGACGCAGAGCAGAACGCTCGCGGCGCTGATGCACGACAGCAGGCTCACCGTGCTGGCGCCGCCACCGTTGTGGGACTCCTCGGACTCCAGGTTCTGCAGGTCGAGCAGGGCCATGATCGCTTCCTCTCCTGTGCAGGTTTGTTTCAGGTGTTTCCCGCGGCGCCGCCGCACGGCGGCGCCGGGCCTTAGGGCCGCGGTGGCGGCAGGAACGGCAGGTGCGCGCCGCGGTCGCCGAGTGCGGCGCCCAGGGCGAGCAGGCAGCCCGCCGTTCCGGTACTGAGGTCCATCGACAGGCGCATCATCTGGTGGCCGGGGAAGGCGAGATGCCCCCGGTAGGACATCCGGAACCAGTCGAGCGCGCGGATCTGACCGGCCAGGTGCTCCGGCAGGGCGCCGGGTGCGGTGGTGCGGGCGAGGTGCAGGATCATTCCCGCCCGGCCCTGGAAGAGCCCCGGGTGTGCGTAGAACCGCGACCGCGCGGCGAGCAGGACACCCTCGCGGGCCCGTTCCAGCTCCGCCTCGCCCGGCCGGTGCGCGAGGTAGTCGTCGAGGACCATGCCGATCCCCGCGCTGCCGTCGCCGAGGTACGGCAGGGTGCGCCGCCCCTCGCTGGTCTCCAGGGCGCCGTTGTCGCGGACCGTGCAGCGGTCCAGGTCCAACCGAAGGGCCTGCCCGGCGAGTTGGAGCAGTTCGGGGGCGCGGTGGCGTTCGTGGCGCCGCAGGAGGAGCAGCGCCGCTCCGGTGGCGCCGCGCAGCAGCCCGACCCTGGGCCAGGCGCCGCCCGCGGCGATCCGGTCGGCGAGGATCCCGGCGGCCTCGGCGGCCCGGTCGTGCAGCGCGCTCTCGCCGGTCGCCTCGGCCAGGTGGTCGAAGACCAGGCCGAGTCCGGCCAGGCCGCCGTACAGGTCGGAGCCGAGCCGCTGCCAGCGCTCCGCGAGGATCCGGTCGAGCAGGTCCAGCGCCCGCTGCCGGTGTCCGAGCCGGTCGAGCACGAAGGCGACACCGGCCAGCCCGTCGTAGAGGCCGAGAGGTGTGCCGGGCGGTGCGGGAGCGGTGTGCTTCAGCAGCCACCGCTCGCCCTCCTCGTAGCGTCCGGCCCCGGTCTCGGCGAGGGCGTGGAGCACGCCCGCGGCGCCGTGCGCGAGGCCGAGGCCGCCGCCGTCGGAGAACTGGGCGATGTCGCCGGGGAAGAGGCGGTCGTCCCGGTCCGGGGTGGCCGAGGCGAGGATCGCGGCGGCCAGCGAGTCGCGGCTGCGCGGCCAGTCGTCGCAGGCGGGCGGGGTGGCAGGGGCGGGCCGGCTGCCCGGTGTGCCGCGGGTGATCTCCCGCACGGCCTCGTCGAGGAAGCCCCGCGGCACGGCCGGGAACTGCTCGGCCACCACCTCGGCCAGGTGGGCCGCCTTGCCGCGGTCCACCACCAGCAGCGTGGTGACCGGCAGGAAGAGGGCGAGCCGCAGACAGGCGAGGGCGTAGGCGTCGACCTCGGTGCCGACGCGGTCCGGCGGGGCGAAGAAGCCGGGGTGGGCGACGATCTGCCGGCCGCGCTCGCTCGCCGGGGCGGCGGCCTCGAAGTCCAGCAGGGCCACGCTCCGTTCGTCGGGGCTGACCATGATGTTGAACATGTGCAGGTCGTTGAAGACCAGGCCCCTGCTGTGGACGGCGGCCACCGCCTCCTCGACGGCCCGGTGCATGCGCAGCGCCCAGTCGGTGTAGGCGGCGATCGCGGTGGGCTCCGGCTCGGCGACGAGCAGCGGATGGCGCTGGGCGAAGAAGGAGTTGAGGGTGCGCCCTTCGAGGAAGTCCATCACGAGGAAGCGGTGGCCGCCGAGGGTGAACCAGTCGCGCACCTCGGGCGCCACGCCCGACCCCGACAGCATCTCCAGCGCCCGCTTCTCGCGTTCGAGGCGGGCGACGGCGTCGGCCCCGTCGGAGGCGAGCCCGGCGTGCGGCCGCGCCTCCTTCAGCACGACCTTGCGGCCGTCGCGGCTGTCGGTGCCCAGGTAGACGCCGCCGCCGTTGGAGAAGTGCAGCGCCTTCTCGATGCGGTACGGCAGGTCGCCCACGGTCGTGGCGTTGCGGGCGGCCAGCTGCGGCTCCAGGAAGGCGGGCAGGGTGACCCACGGCGGGGTGCGGAAGGCCGGGTCGCGCAGATCCGGCACCAGGCGCCCGTCGGGGTCGGCCACCGCGGGGACGAGGGTGCCGCGGTCGCCGACGCAGAACCGGGGGGCGAACGCGCCGTACCTCACGTACAGCGGGCCGTCGTTCCACCGCAGGTCGGTGAGGATGTACGGGCCGTCCTGGCCGCCCAGCACACCGTCCAACTCGCGCAGCAGCCGGTGCAGTTGCTCTTCGTCCCGGGGGTAGACGGTGACGAACTTCCCGCTGGTGTCGCGGCCGGCGTACTTGCTGTTTCGCAGGTGGAGCAGGTGCGGGGCGGGAACGAACTTGAACGGCACCCCGAGCGGGACGCAGGTGTCCCACACGGTCGCGGCGGTCTTGTCCGCGTTCTCCCGGGTCGCCGAGACGTGTATCTTCCAGCCCTGCGCCGGCTGCCCGGGCAGCGGTTCGCCGTCGCCGTCCACGGGGCCCAGGTGGAGCCAGTCGCCGCTGCGCACGCTGCGCCAGCCGTCGGGGACCGGGCGGCGGGCGGTGTCGAACAGCGCCGCGGCGAGGGCCTGCGGCTCCGCGGCCAGGCGGTCGGGGGTCTCGTAGAAGTGCGGGTCGGCGAGCGCGTAGACCTCGTACCGCTGGTCCATTCAATCCCCCTTCGGAACGCGTGGGTTCCGAGATTTCCACGCGCTCCGAGGGCGGCAACAGTCACGACTGTCACGTCGCGACCGTGCGGAATGCACGGGTGACCGTGGGTAACGCGGGCTGGTGGGCGCTACCGGCCGGACTGCTCCTCGGGCGGGAACACCGCCTTCCCGCTGCCCGCGAGCATGATCGTGATGGCCTCCACCGGGCACCCCTCGGCCGCCGCGAGCACCGGCTCGGACGCGTCGCGCTCCGGCTCGGCCGGATGCGACCGGCGGGCCGAGTCGAGGGTGAAGGCGCCGGGGGCGTGGCTGACGCACATCCCCGAGCCGATGCACAGCGAACGGTCGACCCGCACGCGCCAGCGCTCGCCCATCGGCGTCACCCCTCCCATCCGGCGGGAAGGTGGATCATCTTGTGTTCGAGGTACTCGGCGAACCCCTCGGGCCCGAACTCCCGTCCCACCCCCGAGTCCTTGAAGCCGCCGAACGGGCCGAGCATGTCGAGGCTGAAGGTGTTGACGCTGTAGGTGCCGGTGCGGATCCGGCGGGCGAACTCGACGCCGCGGGCGACGTCGGAGGTCCACACGCTGCCGGACAGCCCGTAGTCGGAGTCGTCGGCGATCCGGACCGCCTCCTCCTCGTCCTCGTAGGGCAGCAGGCACACCACCGGGCCGAAGATCTCCTCACGGGCGATGCGCATGGCGTTGGAGACCTCGCCGAACAGGGTCGGCTCGACGTACCAGCCGGTCTCCTGCGCGGCCGGACGCCCGCCGCCGGCGAGGACCTTGGCGCCCTCGCGCTGCCCGAGGGCGATGTACTCCAGCGACCGCTCCCGCTGCCGCCTGGCAACCAGCGGCCCGACCTGGGTCGCCGGGTCCAGCGGGTCGCCGACGACGAGCGCGGAGGCGGCGGCCGCGAGGCGCTCGGCGATCTCGTCGTAGCGGCTGCGCGGGGCGAGGACGCGGGTCTGGGCGACGCAGGCCTGCCCGTTGTTCATCCAGGCGCTGGGGACGATCCCGGCGATCGCCTCGTCCAGGTCGGCGTCGGGCAGCACGACCGCCGCCGACTTGCCGCCCAGTTCGAGGGTGACGCGGGTGATGTTGCGTGCGGCGACCTCCATCACGCGCTTGCCCGCGGCGACCGACCCGGTGAAGGAGACCTTGTCGACGCCGGGGTGGCCGACGAGGTACTCGCTGACCTCCGGGCCGGCGGGCAGCACCGACAGCACGCCGTCGGGGAGTCCGGCCTCGCGGGCGATCCCGGCCAGCAGGTAGGCGTCGAGGGGGGCTTCCGGCGAGGGCTTGAGGATCGCGGTGCAGCCGGCCAGCAGCGCGGGGGCCAGCTTGGCGGCGGCCGTGAACTGCGGCACGTTCCACGGAACGACCGCGGCGACCACGCCGACCGGTTCGCGGCGCACCAGCAGCGGCCCGAGCACCCCGGCGCGCCGCTCCTCGAAGGCGGTGTCCCGGGCCACCGTGATCGCGGCGTCCCACACCATGACGGCCCCGAGCGCCTGGGCGAGCACGCTCCACGAGTACGGGGAGCCGTTCTGCGCGCTGATGACGCGGGCGAACTCCTCGTGCCGGGCCGCGACGGCGTCCTTGATCCGGGTGACCACGGCGATCCGCTCCTCCAGCGTGGTACGCGGCCACGGCCCGGCGTCGAACGCCTTGCGGGCCACCGCGACCGCGCGGTCCACGTCCGCCGGGGCCGCGTGCGGTACCCGGCCGACGACCTGCTCGGTGTGGGGCGAGACCACCTCGATGGCCCCGTCGCCCAGCGGGTCCACCAGTTGGCCGCCGATGGACAACTGCCGGTGTTCCCATAGGAGATCGCCGGTCATGGTCTGATGCCTCCCGGAGGTAGGGTGCCTGCCCGCCCTCTGGGGACGCGGGCGCGCGGACCGGTTTCTGAAGCTGCTTCTGACGTGGATTCGGACGTTGCTTCCAGGTCGAATCCGTCGAATCTGACGTTGCCTCAGAACTAGTACCAGTTCCAGTCGAACTAGTCCACGGAAGGGACTAAAACGCCTCCGCCCAGCGGTTTCTTCGTTGGACGAGGACGACGCCCCCGGTACCCATCGGCACGGGGCCTTATCAGTGACTTCCAACGGACCACCCCCGTAAGCTCCAGCCGAAGGGGTGTTCCGGTTTTCGTGTGCCGTTGTGAGCGCTACCCTGACCCGGGACGATCGCCATGGGTGATGCGCGAGCGGCAACGCCCGCTCAGGGCGAACAGGTCACACGGGCCAGGACTCCCCCGGATCATCCAGCCAAGCCCGCTGCCCCTCCTGCGTCACCGTGAGACCGAACCGCGTGTGGTCCGGCTCGCCACGGCAGACCCACCACCGGTAGGCCGCCTCCACCTCGTCCCACAGCCGACGCGGACCCGACTGCCAGACGCGCGCCTCCTTCTCGCCGTCCCGGAACATCACGGCCGCCCAGGACCGGTCACTCAGGCCGTAGAACCACACCGGTCGCGCGCCGTCGCGCTTGTCGGCAACGGCTTGGGCGCAGTCGTGCACACGAAGGCCCATGGCGAACGGAAGCGCTGTGTACTTCCCCGTGACGAACTGGGCTTCGGTGACCGTCGTCGTCGAGGTGTCGGCCGTTTCCATCCCGTCCACCGGGACGTAACGGCTGTGTTCGATCGGAGTCAGCCGCTGAGCGCGCATCTTCATGAACTCCACCGG
>CAYNNX010000077.1:0-14329 GCA_964398515.1 uncultured Streptantibioticus sp.
GGGCCGCCTTGTCGTGCCAGCACTGCCGCCAGGGGCGGTCGACAAGGCACCAGAGCGCGTTCACCACGCCGACCAGGACGACGTCGAGCAGCTGCCGCACCAGCATGCGGCGCAGCGCCTGGCCGAACCCGGGGGTCAGCTGCGACTCGATGTCCAGCACCCGGACGCCCAGCAGCTTCTTGCCCAGCGTCCGGCCCCACTTGACGGTGGGCAGCACCTCGTAGAGCACTCCGGCGAGCAGCAGGGCGCCCAGGACGGCGGCCAGATAGACCCCGGTGGTGCCGTCGATCAGCCAGACCTGGACGGTCTCCCCGCTCTGCCGCGCGGCGTCGATCTTGTCCTGGATGTGGCGGACGGAGGCCATCGCGAGCGGGAAGGCCACGGCGCCGACGGCCGCGCCGACCACGAGGGTGTCGATGATGCGCGCGACCAGCCGCCGCACGGTCCCGGCGGGCCGGGCGGGTTCCTGGGCGGAGAGGAACGGGTTGCTCACCGGCGGCCGCCAGGGCAGCGCGGGACCGGGGTCCGCACCGGCACCCGGGGGCGCTCCCGGCAGCGCCGCCCCGGCCTCGGGGACACCGTCCTTGCGGGCCAGTTGCTGGACCTGGCGCTGCCAGGAGGGCTGGTCGCCCGAGCCGGTCCCGCCGCTCCCGGGGGCGGCGGGGTTGCCGGGGGCGGGGTTCGCGGGGGGCGCCGCCTGCTGCGGACGGCCGTGATCGCTCGACGCGGCGGCGGGCGTGCCGGGGTCGGGTGCGTGCTGCGGATAGCCGTAACCGCCTGGCGGCGCCTGGGGGTAGCCGTAGGCGGGACCGGAGGCGCCCTGACCGCTCGCCGTCTGACCCGCGGGCGGCTGCTGGGGCTCGGCCGTCCCCCACGACACGCGCCGGGCGTCCTCGCCGACCCCGGACTGCCGCGCGGGATCGGCGCTCCAGGCAGCGGGGGCGGCGGGGGCGGCGGGGGCGGCGGCCCCGTCGGGGTCCGGCACCTCGGCCACCGGCGCCTTGGGATCCTCGTCGAGGAACATCGGCCCCGACTCCTCGACCGCGGGGGTACGCGCCGCAACCTGCGGGGTGGCCGGCGCAGCGGCGGCGCCCGCCGGGGGGCTGAGGACCTCACCGGGCTTCGGCTGCGGCCGACTTGTGCCCGGCACCCACGCCGAGCCGTTCCAGTAGCGGACGTAGCCCGGAATGGACGGGTCCGCGTAGTACCCGGGACGGGGATTCTCACCAGCAGGGGAGGTCATGGCTTACCCCCAACTCCCATCAACGGCAACTGTCCGGGAAGACATTAACGAAGAACGCGGCGCTCCGAGGACGAAGCCGAACCGGAAGACACCCGTCGAACGGGGGACCGAGGGCGACGGAGAGAAGCGGAATGCCGCCTGCGCGGCGGCTGTTGGGGGCGGCCGGCGCGGCCGGCTCCTCCTTAGCCCGTGCGGCGCCGCGCCGGGAGACGTTCGGCAAAATCCCCCACTCGGGTCCGAAGTCGCGTAAGGGTGTGGGGAGTATGCGCTCTCTCCCGGTGCGGCCCCCGCAGCGCCCGCTGCGTCACTCCGCCAGGGGCCGCCGAGGAAAGGACGTCGTCTTCATGCACACCGTGGTGGAACGCGAGCTCGAACTGACTCTGGTGCTGTCGCCGGAGCGCTGTGTCCCCGTACCGGCCCGGCTCCGGTACCGGTCCGACGATCCCTTCGCCGTGCACATCAGCTTCCACGTCGGGTCTGAGGCGCCCGTCAACTGGACGTTCGCCCGGGAGCTGCTGGTCGAGGGGGTGTTCCGGCCGAGCGGGCACGGGGACGTGCGGATCTGGCCGACGAAGGTGGAGGGCCGCAGCGTGGTGTGCCTGGCGCTGAGCTCTCCGGACGGCAACGCCCTGCTGGAGGCGCCGTCGTCCCCGGTGGCGGCCTGGCTGGAGCGCACGCTGCGGGTCGTGCCGCCGGGCACCGAACACGAACGGCTGGGAATGGAGGACGAGTTGAGCGAGCTGCTGGCGCCGACGATGCGCGAGCGCCGGGACCGCGACGAGTCGCGGCGCCGCGACCCGTGGCCGACCGACGACCTCCCGGAAGGTTGAACTCAGAGGACCTTTCCCGGGTTGAGGATGCCCAGCGGGTCGAAGACCGCCTTCACCCCGCGTTGCAGCTCCACACCCACCGGGCCGAGCTCCCGGGCGAGCCACTCCTTCTTCAGGACGCCGACGCCGTGCTCGCCGGTGATCGTCCCGCCCAGGCGCAGGCCGAGAGCCATGATCTCGTCGAACGACTCACGGGCCCGGCGGGCGGTGTCGGGGTCGGCGGGGTCGAAGCAGACGACGGGGTGGGTGTTGCCGTCACCGGCGTGCGCGCACACGCCGATCACCAGGTCGTACCGGTCGGCGATCGCCGCGACGCCCTCGAGCATCTCGGCGAGCCGGGAGCGGGGGACCGCCACGTCGTCGATCATCGTGGTGCCGGTGATGCGCTCAAGGGCCGGCAGGGACATCCGCCTGGCCTGGAGCAGCATGTCGGACTCCGTCTCGTCCTCGGCGGGGACGACCGCGGTGGCCCCGGCCGCCGCGCACACCTCGCCGACGACGGCGAGGTCGGCCGCGGGGTCGGCGGTGTCGAAGGCGGCGAGCAGCAGCGCCTCCGTGGTCTCCGGCAGGCCCATGCGGGCCATGTCGTTGACGGCCCGCACGGTCGTGCGGTCCATCAGCTCCAGCAGGGACGGCACGCCCACCCGTCGCCCGCCACCACCCTTCGGTGGAAGCGCCTCGCGCCCGTTCGAACCCATGATCGCGCAGACCGCGTCGCAGGCCGCCCGCACGGAGGGGAACTCGGCGACGAGCGCGAGCTGCCGCGGCGGCGCGGGGCGAAGCGCCAGTATCGCCCGCACCACGATGCCCAGGCTGCCCTCCGAGCCGACGAACAGGCGGGTCAGGTCGTAGCCGGCGACGCCCTTCGCCGTTCTGCGGCCGGTCCTGAGCAGCCGCCCGTCCGCCAGCACGACGTCCAGGCCGAGGACGTACTCGCTGGTGACCCCGTACTTCACACAGCACAGGCCGCCGGAGCCGGTGCCGATGTTGCCGCCGATGGTGCACTGCTCCCAACTGGAGGGATCCGGCGGGTAGTACAGGCCCTGCTCGGCGACGGCACGGGAGAGGACCGCGTTGACCACGCCCGGCTCGACGACCGCGACGCGGTCCACCGGGTCGATCTCCAGGATGCGGTCCATCCGGGTCAACGACAGCACGATGCAGCCGTCGCTGGCGTTGGCGGCGCCCGACAGGCCGGTCCGGGCGCCCTGCGGGACGACGGGCACCCGCAGCTCGGTCGCCGTGCGCATGACGTGCTGGACCTGCTCGACCGTGCGCGGCAGGACGACGACTGCCGGGGTGCCGCTGTCGCAGAAGCTCGCCATGTCGCTGGCGTACGAGGCGGTGATGTCGGGGTCGGTCACCACCGCCTCGTACGGCAGTCCCGCACGAAGCCGTTCCACGAGATCCGTCATGGTCGTAAGCCTCGCACCGACCGGCCGCGCGGGGAAGCGGCCAACGGGGGCGTCAGAGGTTGCCGCGGCGGGCCTGCTCGCGCTCGATGGCCTCGAAGAGCGCCTTGAAGTTGCCCTTGCCGAAGCCCATGGAGCCGTGGCGTTCGATCATCTCGAAGAAGACGGTCGGGCGGTCCTGGACCGGCTTGGTGAAGATCTGCAGCAGGTAGCCGTCCTCGTCGCGGTCGGCGAGGATCTTCAGCTCGCGCAGGGTCTCGACGGGCACGCGGGTCTCGCCGACCCACTCCCCCAGCGTGTCGTAGTACGAGTCCGGGGTGTCCAGGAACTCCACGCCGGCCGCGCGCATGGCCCGCACGGTGGCCACGATGTCGTTGGTGGCGAGGGCGACGTGCTGGACGCCGGGGCCGCCGTAGAACTCCAGGTACTCGTCGATCTGGGACTTCTTCTTGGCGACGGCCGGCTCGTTGAGCGGGAACTTCACCTTGCGGGTGCCGTCCGCGACGACCTTGGACATCAGGGCGGAGTACTCGGTGGCGATGTCGTCGCCCACGAACTCCTTCATGTTGGTGAAGCCCATGACCCTGTTGTAGAAGGCCACCCACTCGTCCATCCTGCCGAGCTCGACGTTGCCCACGCAGTGGTCGATGGCCTGAAAGAAACGTTTTGCCGGAGGCGCCACCATCGGCTCGCGGGCCACGAAGCCCGGCAGGTAGGGGCCGTCGTACCCGCTGCGGTCCACCAGGGTGTGCCGGGTCTGGCCGTAGGTGGCGATGGCGGCGAGCACGACCGTGCCGTACTCGTCCTTGAGCTCGTACGGTTCGGCCAGGCCCGTGGCGCCGTGTTCGACGGCGTGGTCGTAGGCGGCACGGGCGTCGGGCACCTCGATGGCCAGGTCGACCACGCCGTCGCCGTGGGCCGCGACGTGCTCGGCGAGGAAGCGGCCGTGGTCGCTCTCCGCCTTGATGACGGAGGTGAACACGAAGCGGGCGCCGCCCGACTCCAGGACGTAACTGGCCGTCTCCCGGCTGCCGTTCTCGGGTCCGGAGTAGGCGACGAGCTGCATCCCGAACGCCGTCGAGTAGTAGTGCGCGGCCTGTTTGGCGTTGCCTACCGCGAAGACGACGGCGTCCATGCCTTTGACGGGGAACGTGTCCTGGGTCTCAGTCATGGCAGAAGCGTCGCGCCGCACCTCATTCTGCGCAATAGTCCGCATTTTCTCTGGGCAATATGACTAGCGGAAGACGGTGTCTGCTCGGCAATCTGTACATGATGACCACCGACCGGCGGGAACCGGCGGGATCCGGCCAGACGAGGAGGCGGCATGGGCATCGACGCGCTCGACGGGCGGCTGATCACGCTGCTGGCGCAGGAGCCGAGGATCGGGGTGCTGGAGGCGTCCCGGCGGCTCGGGGTGGCCCGCGGCACCGTCCAGGCCCGCCTCGACCGCATGCAGGCCAACGGGGTGATCCGGGGCTTCGGCCCGCAGGTCGACCCGGCGGCGCTGGGGTATCCGGTGACGGCGTTCGCCACGCTGGAGATCAAGCAGGGGCAGGGGCAGGACGTGCGGGCCCACCTGGCCACCGTGCCCGAGGTGCTGGAGCTGCACACCACGACCGGCAGCGGCGACATGCTCTGCCGCCTGGTGGCCCGCTCCAACGCCGACCTCCAGCGCGTCATCGACCGGGTCGTCGGCTTCGAGGGCATCGTGCGCGCCTCGACCGCGATCGTGATGGAGAACGCGGTCCCGCTGCGGATCATCCCCCTGGTCGAGCAGGCCGCGCAGGACAGCACCCGGCCCGGCGGGGCGTGACGCGGCCCGCGTGGCCGGCAGGCTTCAGCAGGCGGGCACCGGGCCGCCGCTCGCCAGCGCGGACAGGGCGGAGAGCGCTCCGTCGAGGTCGGTGACCGGGACCAGCCGAAGGCCCTGCGGCACCAGGGCCTTGGCGTCGGAGCACTCGGCCTTCGGCACGATGAAGACGCGTGCGCCGTCCCGCGCGGCCGCCTGCTCCTTCAGCGGCACCCCGCCGACCGCCCCGACCGTGCCGTCGGGGGTGATCGTGCCGGTGCCTGCGACGGTGCGGCCGCCGGTGAGGTCGCCGCCCTTTCCGTTGCCGCGGATGCGGTCGATGACGCCCAGGGTGAACATCAGTCCCGCGCTGGGCCCGCCGACGTCGGCGAGCTTGAGGTCGACCTTCACCTTCGCGGGTGACAGGCCGAGGTAGCGCAGGGCCGCCGCGGTCGCCGCCTGCTGGGACTGCTGCATCTCCTCCACGGTCCGCTGCTGCAACTGCTGCGGGGTGCCCCCGCCGGGGTAGACGGCGTCCCGCGGCATCACGGCCTCGTCCCGCCGGAACCACGCCTTCACCACGTCCGTGAAGTGCACGGAGGCCTGCGGCTCTGTGGCCTTGATGGTCACCAGCCGCAGCTGGCCGACGGTCCGCCGGGTGGCCGTACCCGAGACGGTGATCACGGGACTGCCGTGGTCGGCACCGAGGACGTCGGCGGTATCCCCGGGGTAGGCGATCGTCATCGGCAGCGGGGCGAAGGCGGCCGCCGCGAGCAGCGCGACCACGAGGGCGGAACAGACGGCGAGGGTCCGGGCGCGAGAAGACACGTAGGGCATTAAAACGAATCAGCGCTCCCGGACGGGTGGCCGGGGCGCCCGGGCAACCCGTGAGCCGCCGG
Organism: uncultured Streptantibioticus sp.; assembly: GCA_964398515.1. GTDB lineage: Bacteria > Actinomycetota > Actinomycetes > Streptomycetales > Streptomycetaceae > CAYNNX01. The sequence continues at coordinate 6,174 of CAYNNX010000077.1, forward strand.
TGGACCGTTCCCGGCGCGGCGGCGGGAGGTCACCGCAGCGCCTCCGCGACCTCACGGGCTGCCTCGACCACGCGCGCCCCGACGCTCTCGGGCACGACCTCGGCGAGCAGCACGACGCCGACGCTGCCCTCGATCCCGGTGACCCCGAGCAGCGGGGCGGCGGCCCCGCTCGCGCCCGCCTCCAGTTCGCCGTGGGTGAGCACGTACCCGGCGGCCTCGGCGGGGCCGTCGGTACATCGCGGCGCGGCCTCCCCGTCCCGCTGCGCGGGCACGGTGGCCGGCAGCCGGGCCGCGCGGGTGCGGCCCAGGAGTATCGCCTTGCCCGCCGCCCCCCGGTCGAGCGGGTGACGGAAGCCGGTGCGGTAGGCCACGTGGTAGTCCGTCCAGGAGGGCTCGACGACGGCGACCGCGAGCGCCTCGTTGCCGTCGACGAGGGTCAGGTGGGCGGTGGCGCCGACGTCCTCGGCGAGGGAGCGCAGCGCGGGCAGGGCGGCCTCGCGCAGCAGGGGGTGGACCTGGTGGGCCAGGCGCAGCACGCCGAGGCCGACGCGGGCCCGGCCGCCGAGGTCGCGGCGGACGAGGGCGTGCTGCTCCAGGGTCGCCAACAGGCGGTAGACGACGGTGCGGTTGACCCCGAGCCGCGATGCCAGCTCGGTGACGGTCAGCCCGTGGTCGGTGTCGGCCAGCAGTTTCAGGACCCGCAGGCCCCGGTCGAGCGTCTGTGAGGTCTCCGCGGTCACGACGCCCCCTCCTCAGGTGAGTGGCGGCTCGTGCGGAGTGGCCCGCTGCCGGTCCCGTCGGCAGCGCGCGCAGAGGCCGCCGGTCAGGTGCTACCCGGCTGCGCTCCGCGGCGGCGTTGCCACGGTGCGTGCGTGAGCGGGACAGTAGCGAGGGGTACCGCTGAGCGGAAGGGCCCGTCCACAATCCGGGCACAGAGCTTTACCAATCAACGGCCATCGCGAGCGATACGGGATCGTTTACCCGCATTGCGGGAAGCGGGAGATTGACCTCTCCGGACCGGCGGGAGGCTCTTCCGACCCGACCCGACCCGACCCGACCCGGTGCGGCCCGACCCGCCCCGATCCGATTCGACCCGGCGGGCGTGCCCGGTTCCTGCTCACCGCATGCGGGTCGCCCACTCCTGGACCTTCTTGATGCGTTCCTGGATCTGCCCGGCGGTCGCCTCCGCGCTGGGCGGGCCGCCGCAGACGCGCCGCAGTTCGTTGTGGATCACGCCGTGCGGCTTGCCGCTCTGGTGGTTGTAGGCGGCGACCATCGTGTTGAGGCGCTTGCGCAGCTCCAGGAGTTCCCTGTGGGTGACGATCGGACGGCGTTCGGCGGGCAGTTCGACCAGATCGGCCTCGGCGTCCGGCTTCCTGCGGCTGTGCGCGATCTGCCGGGCCTGCCGGCGCTGGAGCAGCAGCTGCACCTGGTCGGGTTCGAGCAGGCCGGGGATGCCCAGGTAGTCCTGCTCCTCCTCGCTTCCCGGGTGGGCCTGCATGCCGAACTCGGCGCCGTCGTAGAGGACCCGGTCGAAGACGGCGTCCGACTCCAGCGCCTCGAACGGCAGTTGCTCCTCGGTGACCTCGTCCTGCTGCTTCTCGGCCTCCGCGAGGAGCTTGTCCTCCTCGGCGTAGGGGTCCTCCTCGCCGCCGTCCTTCTTCGGCCTGTCGAGCACGTGGTCGCGCTCGGCCTCCATCTCGTTCGCGAAGCCCAGCAGCATCGGGATCGTGGGCAGGAAGACCGAGGCCGTCTCGCCGCGCCGCCGGGAGCGGACGAAACGGCCGACGGCCTGGGCGAAGAACAGCGGGGTGGAGATCGTGGTCGCGTAGACCCCGACCGCCAGGCGCGGCACGTCCACGCCCTCGGAGACCATGCGCACCGCCACCATCCAGCGGTCGTCGCCCTGGCTGAACTCGTCGATGCGCTTGGAGGCGCCGGCGTCGTCGGAGAGGACGACGGTGGCCTTGCCGCCGGTGATCTCGCGGATCAGCTTGGCGTAGGCGCGGGCGGAGTCCTGGTCGGAGGCGATGACCAGGCCGCCTGCGTCCGGGATGCTCTTCCTGACCTCCGTCAGCCGCTGGTCGGCGGCGCGCAGCACGTTGGGGATCCACTCGCCGGTGGGGGCCAGTGCGGTACGCCAGGCCTGGCTGATGGCGTCCTTGGTCATCGGCTCGCCCAGCCGCGCGGCGACCTCGTCACCCGCCTTGGTCCGCCAGCGCATGTTGCCGCTGTAGGAGAGGAAGATGACCGGCCGCACGACGCCGTCGGCGAGCGCGTCGCCGTAGCCGTAGGTGTAGTCCGCCACCGATCGGCGCACCCCGTCGGCGCCTTCGGCGTAGGCGACGAACGGGATGGGGTTGGTGTCCGAGCGGAACGGGGTGCCGGTCAGCGCGAGGCGGCGGGCGGCCGGGTCGAACGCCTCGAAGCACGCCTCGCCCCACGACTTGGTGTCGCCCGCGTGGTGGATCTCGTCGAGGATGACGAGCGTCTTGCGCTGCTCGCACCGGTTGCGGTGGAGCATGGGCCGTACGCCCACGCCGGCGTAGGTGACGGCGACCCCGTGGTACTCCTTCGACAGCGGGCCCGCGCTGTAGTCGGGGTCCAGCTTGATCCCTATGCGCGCCGCGGCCTCGGCCCACTGCTTCTTCAGGTGCTCGGTCGGCGCGACCACGGTGACCTGCTGGACGATGTGGTTGTGCAGCAGGTACGAGGCGAGCGTCAGCGCGAACGTCGTCTTGCCCGCGCCCGGGGTGGCCACGGCCATGAAGTCCCGCGGCTGCTTTTGGATGTAGGCGTCGAGCGCGCCCTGCTGCCAGGCGCGCAGCTTTCCGGCCGTGCCCCAGGGGGCGCGGCCGGGGAAGGCGGGTGAGAGGTGGTGGGAGGCGGTTGTGGTCACGGTCTCCGATCCGTCTCTCGGGTACGTACGAAAACCGTGACAGCCTACCGGCGCCGCAGCGGCCCCCCGGGCCATTCCCGGCCGCGTCACCCGCCCCTGCGAGCCAGGTCACATCGTGGACCGTCGTGAACCCCCGTGAACGGAGCATGTCGGTCCCGTTGCAGAGCGTGCGGGATCGTTGACCCGGTGCGGGGGCGCGCCCGTATGGTCGTGGAACAGGTCAACACGGCCGTGTGCCCGAGTGGTTGAGGGACTCGCCTGCAAAGCGGGTTACGCCGGTTCGATTCCGGTCACGGCCTCCGAAGCGGCGGTGGGCCGAGAAGAGGAGCCCGCACCCGGTTGTCGGGTGCGGGCTCCTCGCGGGTTCTGCGCGGGATTCGGGCAGCATCCGAGGGGCGCTGCGCCGGATTGCGAGACGCGTCGGCGGATCAGTAAGCCGAGTTCACGAAGTCCATCGAACCGTAGCGGTGCGCCGCGTAATTGCAGGCGGCCGCGATGTTCGCAACCGGGTCGTAGATGTCGTTCGAGGTGCCCGCGACGTGATACGTCTCGAAGGTGGGCTGGATCACCTGGAGGAGGCCCTTGGACGGGATGCCGTTCCGCGCGTTGATGTCCCAGTTGTTGATCGCACGCGGGTCGCCGCTGGACTCACGCAGGATGTTGCGGCGAATTCCCTCGTAGCTACCGGGAATTCCGTGCTGGTGCATGATGTCCAGCGCGTGGCGGATCCAGCCGTCGAGGTTGTCGGGGTAGCTCGGGGCCGCCGGAGCGGGCGCGTGCTTGGGCTTGGGCCGCGCGTGGACGTGGATGGGCCGGCGCTGCTCGGAGCGGTTCGCCGCCTGCGGCTGCGCGTGCTGGGCGGCCCTGGGCTGCGGCGCGGGCCAGTTCTTGAGCTGCTGGGCGGCGGTGGCCTGCGCGGCCGTGTGCTGGGCGAGGCCCTCGGTCAGCCGGGAGACGTCCAGCCGGCCGTGGGAACCGCTGTCCGATCCGCCCATGGCGTAGCTGGCGAGGGTCATGACGGGGTTGGCGGGCACCGCGGCCTGCGCCGTTCCCGGCGTCACCGTGAAACCAAGAACGGATGCGCCGACTGCGGCGAGACCTGCCGCGGCGATGGCGTGGTTCCGGGTCAGGCGGTTGAAGGCAGGAATGGCGGGGATGCGCATGTGTGAGCTGTCCTCTTCCGGTCGCGTCGCCGCAGGCGCCCATCCGGCAGGCAAAAAGCGCCGTTCTCGAACTCACGGCGCCCTGCGACCCGGCAATTCTTAGCGGCCGGAAAATGGCGTGGCAAAAATGTGACCTACTACCCGGCGTCGTTATGGCGGTGGCCGCGACACGGTGCGGACACGGCAGAAAAGCGTCGGAATACGTTCGTTCCGGCGCCTTTATCGCTCCACTACACGCCTTCGTAAGTGATGTACGTCCTATGGGCGGGGTCACACGGGAGCGGACTCCGCGGCACCCGTCGTGACGGCTCCGCTACGCGACCGGGGGCGCGGCGGGCGGCTTGGCGACCGCGGCCTGCGGGCGGATCGGCAGCCTGCTGACCGGGCGGCCGGTGGCGGCCCGCACGGCGGCGGCCACCGCGGCGGGCGAGACGACCACCGGGATCGCGCTGACGGCCTTCGCGCCGAACGGCGCCACGACGTCCCGCTCCTCGACCAGCTTCACGATCCGCACCGGCGGGGCGTCCAGGGCCGTCGGCAGGGCGTAGCCGGTGAGGGAGGGGCGCTTGACCGTACCGCGCGAGGTCCGCAGGTCCTCCATGAGCGCCATCCCGACGCCCTGCGCCACCCCCGCCTCGATGCGGATGGCGAGCTGCCGGGGGTTGAGGACGCGGCCGACGTCCTGGGCGACCGCCATCTCGACCACCCGCACCGAACCGAGCTCGATGTCGACGTCGACGACGGCACGCACCGCCGCGAAGGCCAGGCCCACGAAGGCGTCGCCCTGGCCCGAGTCGTCCAGCGGCTCGGTGGGGTGCGGGCGGCACTGTGCGGTGGCCCACAGCTCCTTGCCGTCGAGCGCCTCGGCGACCGTGGTGGACAGCACGCCGTCGTAGGAGGTGATCTTCCCGTCGGAGATGGTCAGCAGCTCCACCGACATCCCGAACGTGGCCGCCAGCGGTTGCAGCAGCTGCGTGCGGACCATCTTGGCGGCCCGCTCCACCGCGCCGCCCGACACCCAGGTGTGGCGGCCCCGGGCGGCCGGTCCGGCCGGGGGCTGGTCGGTGTCGGCGGGAAGGACGCGGACGTCCTCGACGCCCAGGACCTCCTGGACGATCTGCCGGGCGAGCATCGCGAACCCCTGGCCGGTCTCGACGGCGGCGCAGATCACCGTCGCCGAGGTGCCCTCCACCTTCACCGTCGCAGTGGAGACCTCGTCGTGCCCCTCGGCGCCGAGCATGTGGACCATGCCGAGCGCGTAGCCGACCCCGCGCCGCACCGCGCCGGGCTCGCCCGCACCCTCCGGTCCGCCCGGCAGCAGCCACTCGGCCTCGTCCTCGGGCGAGGGCAGCGGCGGCAGCTCCGCGTCCCGCACCGCCTTGAGCAGCTCGCCGACGGGCGCCGGGCAGGTGACCGTCTGGCCGGTGGGCAGCAGGTCGCCGGTGGCCATCACGTTGCGCATGCGCAGCTCGGCCGGGTCGAGGCCGAGCCGGGCGGCGAGCTTGTCCATCTGGCCCTCGTAGGCGGCGCACACCTGCATCGCGCCCTCGCCGCGCACGTGCCCGGCGGGCGGGTTGTTGGTGCGCACCGCCCAGCCCTCGACGAAGACGTGCGGGACGACGTACGGCCCGGCGGCGAACGCCACCGCGGCGGCGAGCGCGTCGGAGGAGGCGTCGGCGTAGGCGCCCCCGTCGAGCAGCAGCTGCGCCTCCACCTTGACCAGGCGGCCCTCGGGGTCGGCGTGGTGGCGGTAGCGCAGCAGGGCCGGGTGTCGGTGGGCGTGGCCGAGGAACGACTCCTCACGCGTGGCGACCAGCTTGACCGGGCAGCCGGTCTTCAACGCCAGCAGCCCCAGCGGCAGTTGGAAACCGGGGTCCTCCCGGTCGCCCATCGCGCCGGGCACGCCGGTGACGACGACCTTGACGCGGTCCTGTTCGAGCCCGTAGCAGGCGGCGGCCAGATCGCGGTCCGCGTGCGGATCGGTGGAGGCCACGTACAGCTCGACCCCGCCGTCCGGCCGCGGCACCGCCAGCCCCGCCTCGGCGCCCACCGGCGCCGGGTCCTGGCGGCCGATCCGGTACAGCCCCTCGACGATCACCTCTCCGACGACGTCCGGGTCGCCGAAGCGCAGCGGGATGTGGCGGATCAGATTGCCGTCCGGGTGCAGCGGCGGCGCCTCGAACGCCTTCTCCGGATCGGTGACCGGCTCCAGCACCTCGTACTCGACGACGATCGCGGCCGCGGCCAGCCGTGCCGTGTCGGGGTGGTCGGCGGCGACCGCGGCGATCGGCTCGCCGTGGTGCCGGACGACCTCGTGCGCGAAGACCGGGCGGTCGGCGACCCGGCGCCCGTGCAGGGCGTCCCCGGGTACGTCCTCGTGGGTGACGACGGCCCGCACCCCCGGCATCCGGGCGGCCTGCGCGGTGTCGATCGAGACGATGCGCGCGTGCGGGTGCGGAGAGCGCAGCACCGCCGCCCACAGCAGGCCCTCGGCCCACAGGTCGGCCGCGTAGGGGTAGGTGCCCTGCGTCTTGGCGGCCGCGTCGGGGGAGGGAACGGACGCTCCGAGGCCGTGCGTGCGCTCCCCGGTGGCGGGTGCGGTCGCCGTGCCACCGGCCGCAGTGGGCGTCGCGGTCACCGCGTCGGGTCCAGTCATGCGGACAGCTCTCCGGTCGTCTGAGTCGTCTGTAGGGCTGCGGGTGCGGGAACGGCTGCAGAAGCGGGAACAGCCGCGATGCCGGTGCGGGGCGTCATACCGTGCCTCCGTCCGGGCCGGTGGACTGGTGCGGGATGCGGGCGATCGCCCCGGCCTGCGGTGCGGCGGCGGCCTCGGCGTCGGCCTCCTCCGCGGCGGCTGCCGCGCGCTCCGCCACGACCTGGCGGACCGCCTCCAGCACGCCCTGGTAGCCGGAGCAGCGGCACAGGTTTCCGCAGAGCGCCTGCCTGGTCTCCAACTCGCTCGGCCGGTGGTTTCCTTCGAGCAGGTCGTGCACGGTCATCGCCATGCCCGGCGCGCAGAAGCCGCACTGCACGGCACCGCATTCGGCGAGCGCCCGCTGCACGTCCGACGGCTGACCGCCCTGGGCGAGCCCCTCCACCGTGCGCACCTCGCACCCCGCGGCCGTCGCGGCGGGCATCAGGCACGAGGCGATGAGCCTGCCGTCGACCTGCACGGAGCACGCCCCGCACTCCCCTTGCTCGCAGCCGTCCTTGGCGCCTGCCAGGCCGAGCCGCTCCCGCAGCACGTACAGCAGCGACTCGCCGAGCCACGCGTCGGTGACCGGCCGGTCCACGCCGTTGACGTGCAGGACGTAGGAGGCGGTGGGGTGTTCGCTGTGCGTGCCGCCGTCGCCGGGGGGCTGGGGCTCGGGGTGGTCGGAATCGTTCGGGTTGCCGGCCTCCGCTTCGGCGTCCGAGGCGTGGGCCGGTGCGGCGCCTTGGGCCTCGGCGCCGGCTCCGGCCTCGGCGGCTGCCTGCGCCGACCCGGGCGAGGCGGCCCCAGTCGGGGGTTCGGCCGCGTGCTCCCCGCGGCCGTCGTCGTGACCGGGGACGCCGGCGGCGTCGTGACCGGCGTGGCCGGCAGGGTCGCCGTGCGCGGCGTGCGGCGTGCCGTCCGCGGGCGCACCCTGCGCGGTCTGCACCTGGCCGACCAGCGCGCCCATCGAGTACTCGCCGGACTCGTCGCCCGAGTCGTCCGCCGCGAACGGGACCGACCACGGCTGGCCGGAGCCCGCCGTCGCCGCGTCCGGCTCGCCGCCGCCCCGGAATCCGCCGTGCGCCGGCGCTTCGGCGGCCGGGGGCACGCCCTCGCCGCCCGCGTCCCAGGCAGCCCCCGGGTAGGACGAGCCGGCCGTCGGCGCCCATCCCTCGTGGGGCTGTGCGGCAGGCATCGGCCCGGGGTCGAACGCGGCCGGATCGGCCGGCGCCGCCGAGCCGCCGTGCGCGGCGGAGTTCGGGCCGCCCGCCGCCGTGTCGGGGTCGTAGCCGGAGGGGTACGCGTACCCGTCGCCGGAGCCGCCGTCCGGCCCGTACGGCGGCATCGTGCCGTGCCCGGACGTGCCATGGCCGTAAGGATCGTGACCGTGCGCTTCGTG
>CAYNNX010000077.1:14429-21721 GCA_964398515.1 uncultured Streptantibioticus sp.
CGTGGGCGCCGGGCGACGGCTGCGCCGCGCGGCCGTCCGGCTGGGAGGCCGGCTGCTGCGGCACGTACCCGTGGCCGGGCGCGGCGAGCGGGTCGGAACCGGGCGGCATGGCGGCCAAGTCCGGGAAGTGCTCCGCGAACGAGACGTGCATCGTCGCGTCGGCGTCGTACTCGCCGGTGTGCGGAAGCGGGTGCCAGACGCCGTCGCCCCCGGTGCCCCAGGGGGCGGTGGGGTCGTGGGGGAAGCCCGGTTCGGACTGTCCGCTCATGCCTGCGGCCGTCCCTCCGCCCGTCGTGCCGTCGTCGCTCACGAAAGTGCCCTCCCCAGTGCGCGGCGGGCCAATGTCGCAACCGTACGCCGCAGGTGTGACACGGCGGGGGGCAGTTCGCCCTCCACCGGGTCCGGGATGCAGGCCATGGCGACGTACTCACCGAAGGCCGAGCAGGCCTGCGGGTCAAGTGCGCGGTTGCCGTCCCAGTCGATCAGCGAGGCGACCCACGCCTCCGCCTCCAGCGGGCGCAGCGGCATCGGCGCCACCGCCCCGACCGCGCAGCGCACTTCGCGGCGGCCGGGGTTGAGGACGACCGCCACGGAGGCCAGCGCCCGGCCCGGCCCGGTGCGCGTGGTCGCCTTGAGGAAGACCTGGGGGGCGTGCAGCAGCGGCGCCCGCACGTAGGCGAGCAGCTCCCCGGGGCGCAACGGGTCCATTCCGGCGAGCAGATGGCTCACCGGGATCTCGCGGCCGCCCTCCGGCCCGGCCAGCACCAAGGTGGCCTCCAGCGCCGCGAGCACGGGCAGCGCGTCCCCGGTCGGGGCGGCGCCGGCGATGTTGCCGCCGAGCGTTCCCGCGTTGCGGATCTGCGGCGGCCCGGCGGCGCGGGCCGCGGCGGCGAGTGCGGGGATGAGGGCGGCGAAGTCGGGGCGGCCCATGCGGGCGTGGGTGAGTCCGGCGCCCAGCAGGGCGTGCCCGTCGGCGTAACTCCAGCCGCGGATCTCGCTGATCCGGCCGAGTCCGACGAGTCCGGCGGGGCGCAGCAGGCCGGAGTTGACGGCCGCCATCAGATCGGTGCCTCCGGCGACCGGCACGGCCGCGGGCATGGCGGCCAGCGCCGCCACGGCCTCGTCGAGCGAGGCGGGCAGCATCACCGTGCGTCCCGTCTGCCGTGCGTACGTGCTCACGCAGCTGTCCCTTCCACGGCGCCCGCGCCCCATCACGACGACCGTCACAACCGTCACGACCATGCCCGGTCTTGTCGCCGTACGGTACGTGCTGACAGCCCGGTCACGGCAACTCTGGCACATGTTCCGGGCCGATCAACCCGTGGGTCCGTGAAGGGCGGTTCCGTCCCGGTGAGGGATGATGGCCCTTTTGACTGCCGTCTCACCTCTGTGCGGACTTTGCGGTTCTTCGGGCGCGTTGTGCGTTTTCCTGGCGCCTCACCGTGTCAGGAAGCCCGGTCGCGGCGACAGGGTGTCGGGGACCGGCTCACACGATCGGGGGCGGTCCTTCGATCGGGCGTCCGACGACCCCGGGACGCCGCTGCCACGGCCGCGGACCGGTCGGCGGGCGGTACTCCACGCCGAGGGCGTCCAGGCGCGCGTAGTGGGCCGCCATCCGCGCCGTGAAGTCCGCGTAGTCTCGCAGCCCCGGGGCGGGCAGCGCCGACCAGGCGACCTCCGCGAAGGCGGCGAGCCGCGGGAACGCCATGTAGTCGACGGCGCGCACGGAATCCTGCACCTCGGTCCACAGGTTCGCCTGCGTTCCGAGGACGTGCCGCGCCTCCTGCCCGGTGAGCTCGGGCGGCACGGGTTCGAAGCGGTAGACGTCCTCCAGCGTCCGCACGTAGCCGATGGGTACGGGCTCGTCCGCGCCGGGGGCCTGCCGGTGGTCGAGGTACACGTGCTGCTCGGGGCAGATCACGACGTCGTGTCCGGCGCGGGCCGCGGCGATCCCCCCGGCGTAGCCGCGCCACGACGAGACGGCTGCGCCAGGGGTGAGCCCCCACTCCGCCGCCTCGCCGCCGCCCCCGCTCCCCTGCCGTCGTCCCCGGGCTCGGCTGCCGCCCTCGAGGATCTCGTCCCATCCGATGAGCCGCCGCCCCCGCTGCGCGAGCCACCGGTCGAAGTGCTGGACGAACCAGCTCTGCAACTCGTCCTCGTCGGCCAGCCCGAGCTCCTCGATGCGCCGCCGGGCCGCCTTGGAGGCCCTCCACTGCTCCTTCGGGCACTCGTCCCCGCCGATGTGGACGAAGGTGCCGGGGAAGAGGTCGAGCACCTCGGTGAGGACGTCCTCGTAGAAGCGCAGGGTGTTGTCGGTGGGGGCGAGTACGTTGGGGTTGATGCCCCAACTGGCCAGCACGGGAAGGGCGGTGGTGTCGATGACGTCGGTGTTGCCCAGTTCCGGGTACGCGGCGATGGCGGCCTGCGAGTGCCCGGGGATGTCGATCTCGGGGACGACGGCGATATGCCGCTCGGCGGCGTAGGCGACGATCTCGCGGATGTCGTCCTGCGTGTAGTAACCGCCGTGCGGCCGCTCGTCCCACAGCGTCGACTCGCGCAGCCCGACCTTCGTGCGGCTGCGCCACGCCCCGACCTCCGTCAGCCGCGGGTAGCGCTTGATCTCGATCCGCCAGCCCTGGTCGTCGGTGAGGTGCAGGTGGAGCACGTTGAGTTTGTGGGCGGCGAGCAGGTCGAGGTAGCGCAGCACGACGTCCTTGGGCAGGAAGTGCCGTGCCACGTCGAGCAGGAAGCCGCGCCAGCGGAAGCGCGGTGAATCGCTGACGGTGACGCACGGCAGCCTGACCGCTCCGGTGCCGACGGGCGCGCGGCGGAAGGCCTCCGGCCCGAGCAGTTGCCGCAGCGTCTGGGCGCCCCAGAAGACCCCGGCGCAGTCGCCTCCGGCGATCTCGACGGCGGAGGCGCCGGCGCCGGCCCGCACGGTGAGCCGGTAGGCCTCGGGCCCGAGGGTGTCGTCGACGCGCAGCCTGATCGCGCCGTCCCCGCACCCGGGCCGCAGCGGCAGCCCGAGGGCGCCCCCCACGGCCCCGCGCAGCCATCGCTCGGTCCGCCCGGTACCGGGCCCGGCGTCGATCCCGGTCCGTTCGTCGAGTGTGAACCCGGCGCCGGGGTCCGTCTCCTGCAGGGCGTGGGGAGCAGGGATGAGGTCCATAGGTACGTACCTATCGGCCGCACGCCGGTGACGGCAAGAGGCGTGCGGGAGGGCGTCACGGCGTAACCGGGTTCCGTGGCAACCGGGTTGAGGCGTCGGCCGCGCGTTACGGCCCGGCCCTCGGGGCTCTCAGGCGCCCGGGCCGGGCCGTCGGCGATGCGGCCGCCGTCTCAGGGGGGTGAGGCGGCGGCCGCTTCGGGGCACGGCTGCTACTTGTCGCCGCCCTTGTCGTTGCCGCCCGCGTCCATGGACTCGAAGATCTCCTTGCACATGGGGCAGACGGGGTACTTCTTGGGGTCACGGCCGGGCACCCAGACCTTGCCGCAGAGCGCGACCACCGGCGATCCGGAGAGCGCGCTCTCCATGATCTTGTCCTTCTGAACATAGTGGGCGAAGCGCTCGTGGTCGCCGTCGCCGTGGGAGACCTGGGGGGTCGGCTCGACAAGGGTTCCGGTACCCGCCCCGCGCTCGGGCTCAAGAGTGCTCATGGTCCCCCAGGGTACTCATGGCGGGCCCTCTCAGTTGAGGCTCGGGTCGTCAGGGTATGTCGCGACCATCGCCAATTCGTTCCGCTGCCGGCGCAGCACGGAGCGCCACAGGTGCTCCGGGACCGGTGAGGAGATGTCGCCGGGTTCGGACTCCACGACGTACCAGGCGCCCTCGACGAGCTCGTCCTCCAGCTGGCCGGGGCCCCAGCCCGCGTAACCGGCGAAGATCCGCAGCGAGCCGAGTTCGGCAGCGAGGAGCTCGGGCGGGGCCTCCAGGTCCACCAGGCCGATCGCGCCGTGCACCCGGCGCCAGCCCAGCGGCTCCCCGCCGTCCTCGCCGCGGGTCTCCCCGGGGACGACCGCCAGCCCCAGCGCCGAGTCCAGGGAGACCGGGCCGCCCTGGAAGACCACCTGCGGGGCGCCGGCCAGGCGGGCCCACGGCTCCAGGACGTCACCGACACCGACCGGGGTAGGCCGGTTGAGGACGACGCCGAGCGTCCCCTCCTCGTCGTGGTCGAGCAGCAGAACCACCGCCCGGTCGAAGTTGGGGTCGGCGAGGGCGGGAGTGGCGACGAGCAGTCGTCCGGTGAGCGAGGAGACCTCCGTCATGACCACATGATCCCGCATCCTGGCCCGAGATGGGCGGTTCTCGGCCGGAGCGGACGCGCAGCGGGCGAGGCGGTGACCGGGCGGCGCAGTGCGCCTGCGCTGGGTGACGGGGAACGCGCGGGCCGGGTGGCGAACGTAACAAGGGTGTGGCCGAGCGGTCCCCGGGCTTGACCGGGGGGCCCGCCGGGCGCATTACCATTTCTTCCGGCAGCGCGCCCGCTCCCGCGCTTTCGCGGGAGTTGCGGCGCGCGAGCATGTCTGCTCCGAAACGGGCACACGTGCACTCATCCCCTCCTGCCCTTCTCCAGGAACGCGAGCCCCATGACCGACGACGTCCTGCTTGTCCACGGCGGCACCCCGCTGGAGGGCGAGATCCGTGTGCGCGGTGCGAAGAACCTCGTGCCCAAGGCCATGGTGGCCGCCCTCCTCGGCAGCGGCCCGAGCCGGTTGCGCAATGTGCCGGACATCCGCGACGTGCGGGTGGTGCGCGGGCTGCTGCAGCTGCACGGGGTCACCGTCGGCCCCGGTGAGGAGCCGGGCGAGCTGGTGCTGGACCCGTCGCACGTGGAGAGCGCCAACGTCGCCGACATCGACGCGCACGCGGGCTCCTCGCGCATCCCGATCCTGTTCTGCGGGCCGCTGCTGCACCGGCTGGGGCACGCCTTCATCCCCGGCCTGGGCGGCTGCGACATCGGCGGCCGGCCGATCGACTTCCACTTCGAGGTGCTGCGCCAGTTCGGGGCGACCCTCGACAAGCGCCCGGAGGGGCTGTACCTCGAGGCGCCGCACCGGCTGCGCGGCACCAGGATCCGGCTGCCGTACCCGTCGGTCGGCGCGACCGAGCAGGTGCTGCTGACGGCCGTGCTGGCCGAGGGCGTGACCGAGCTGTCGAACGCGGCCGTCGAGCCGGAGATCGAGGACCTCATCTGCGTCCTGCAGAAGATGGGCGCGATCATCTCGATGGACACCGACCGCACGATCCGTATCACCGGTGTGGACCGGCTCGGCGGCTACAACCACCGCGCCCTGCCGGACCGCCTGGAGGCGGCCTCGTGGGCCAGCGCGGCGCTGGCGACCAAGGGCAACGTCTACGTGCGCGGCGCGAGCCAGCGCGAGATGATGACCTTCCTCAACACCTTCCGCAAGGTGGGCGGCGCGTTCGAGGTCGACGACCACGGCATCCGCTTCTGGCACCCGGGCGGTGCGCTGAGCGCGATCGCGCTGGAGACGGACGTGCACCCCGGTTTCCAGACCGACTGGCAGCAGCCGCTGGTGGTGGCCCTCACCCAGGCGGCGGGGCTGTCGATCGTGCACGAGACGGTGTACGAGTCGCGGCTGGGCTTCACCAGCGCCCTGAACCAGATGGGCGCCCACATCCAGCTCTACCGCGAGTGCCTGGGCGGCACACCGTGCCGCTTCGGGCAGCGCAACTTCCTGCACTCCGCGGTCGTCTCCGGGCCCACCAAGCTCGAGGGCGCCGACCTGGTCATCCCCGACCTGCGCGGCGGCTTCTCGTACCTGATCGCGGCCCTGGCGGCCGAAGGGACCTCCCGGGTGCACGGCATCGACCTGATCAACCGCGGCTACGAGAACTTCATGGAGAAGCTGCGGGCGCTCGGCGCGCACGTGGAGCTCCCGGCGGGCGTCGGGGTCTGACTCCCGCGGCACCACGGCCCGCAGCGCGGCGACGAGAGAGGGCGGCCACCCCGCTGGGGGTGGCCGCCCTCTCCCTGTGTCAGCGGCGGTCGTCCTGCGGCGCCGAGACGGATTACTTGCCCTTGGCGGCTTCCTTGAGCTTCGAGCCCGCGGAGACCTTCACGGTGTACCCGGCCGGAATCTGGATCGGGTCGCCGGTCTGCGGGTTGCGCGCGGTGCGAGCGGCACGGTGGGTGCGCTCGAAGGTGAGGAAGCCGGGGATGGTGACCTTCTCGTCGCCCTTGGCGACGACCTCGCCCGTCACCTCGGCGAGGGCGGCCAGCACGGCGTCGGCGTCCTTGCGGGTCACCTCGGCGCGGTCGGCCAGCGCGGCCACCAGCTCACTGCGGTTCATATTCGTACTCCCGTGTTCTTCTTGCCGATGAGGCGTGTTGCGATCCCGGCCGCCTCTGGTTGGAGGTGGGCCGCCGCTTTTGAAGCCGATGGTGCCAGGTGCCTCGGACACTGCGCGTGCCCGGGCCCGAGACACGAGCCTCTCGCCCAAATAGGCATCCTGCCCCTACCTGCGGCGGTAAAGCCAATCCGGCACCCGGGAGAGTCACACGAAAAGCGCCACAGCAACGGCCCGGTGACGCTGCGTTTCCGTCGGCGGCGTCCCGCGGGCACCCCGGGAGGCCTCACGGGACGCCCGGAGGGCGCGGTACGGCACGCGCACCGGCCCTGCCGGGGCGGAGGGCGAGGTCAGAGCACGGCGGTGGGCACCGAGGGGCTCGCGGCGAGCCCCTGGGCCTTGGCGGCCTCGCGGACGGCTCCGGCGACGGCACCGGCGACCCTGTCGTTGAAGACGCTGGGGATGATGTAGTTCGCGTTGATCTCGTCGTCGGCGACGACGTCGGCGAGCGCACCGGCGGCGGCCAGCATCATCTCGGTGTTCACCGTGCGGGACTGGGCGTCCAGCAGGCCGCGGAAGACACCGGGGAAGACCAGCACGTTGTTGATCTGGTTGGGGAAGTCGCTGCGGCCCGTGGCGACCACCGCGGCGGTCTCACGGGCGATCGCCGGGTCGACCTCGGGGTCGGGGTTGGCCAGGGCGAAGACGATCGAGTCGTCGGCCATGGCGGCCACGTCCTCGCCGCCGAGCACGTTGGGCGCGGAGACGCCGATGAAGACGTCGGCGCCGCGCACGGCCTCCTTGAGGGTGCCCGTGACGTTCTCGGGGTTGGTGTTGTCGGCGATCCAGCGCAGCGCGGACTCGGGGTCGGCGTCGACCAGGTCGTTGCGGCCGCTGTGCACGACACCGTGGATGTCGGCGACGACGGCGTGCCGCACGCCGGCGTGGATCAGCAGCTTGAGGATGGCGGTGCCAGCCG
>CAYNNX010000078.1:0-5967 GCA_964398515.1 uncultured Streptantibioticus sp.
AGATCTGCTGGGCGTGACGACCGAACGGGCGGGCGGTTACGCGGAACTCGGTCAAACCAACACCCAACCACCCCCACCCACACGCCCACCACCACCCCAACCACCACCCAAAACCCCAACACGCACAAGAACCGCCCCAACAGGCCGAGCAACTCGACCCGCCCCACCGGGACCAGGCCGATGGTCGGCTCGTCGAGCAGAACCAGCTGCGGGTCGTGCACGAGCGCCTGCGCCAGCTTCACCCGCTGCTTCATGCCCGTCGAATAGCCGCCGATCGGCCGGTACCGCTCCTCGTAGAGGCCGACGTGGCGCAGCGTGTCGGCGGTCCGCTCGCGGGCGGCGGTGGGCGGCAGCCCCGACATCCGGGCCATGTGCACGACGAACTCGGTCGCCGACACGTCGGGCGGCAGGCAGTCGTGCTCGGGCATGTAGCCGACACCGGCGCGGATCCGCGGCCCCTCGGTGCGCACGTCGAGCCCGAGCACGGACGCGGTGCCCTCCGTCGCCGGGGCCAACCCGAGCAGGATCTTGATCAGCGTCGACTTGCCGGCCCCGTTGGCACCCACCAGCCCCGTCACGCCCGGGGCGATCTCCATGGTCAGCCGGTCCAAGGCGGTCACCCGTGGGTACCGCTTGGTCAGGCTCTCGGTCTCGATCACAGTCACGCTTCGACCGTAGGCCCTCTCGCCGACAGCCGTCGTCACTCCAGGGGGTCGTCCGCGCCTACACCTGAGGTCTGAGCTCCCGTAGGGGTAGGGCACCCGGAGCCCTGACTCCGCAGGTCGCCGCTGCTCCGGCCGGTCACCGGCCCGTCGGTGGGCGGCCCGCCGACCGCCCGAAGCCGGGTCTGCGATTCAGCAGGAAGCGGGCTCGAGTTGTCCACAGCCCGTGAGTTTTCCACAGGCGCACGCATGACCCTTGACGTCGACATCAATTGTTGTCACATTCGTCGATGTCTGCGTCATGGAGGTGCTGACCGAGAGGACGGGACGGCAGCGATGGTCGATCAACGAGCGGCGCGATCAGCCGACTTGAGAGGATTCGCGGCGGTGCAACGCCTCGCCTACACCTGCGCCGAGGAGGTCGCCGCCGAACTGCGCCCCGGAACCACCGAGCGGGAGGCGGCCCGCGCCCTGCGCGAACGAGCCGCGGAACGCGGAGTCCGCGACTGGTTCCACCTGCCGTTCGCCTGGTTCGGCGACCGGACCGCCTTCGCCGGCTTCAGAGTGCCGCTCCAGTTCTTCCCCACCAACCGCCCGTTAGAGCCGGGCATGCCCTTCATCCTCGACCTGGCTCCGGTCCACAACGGCTTCACCGCCGACATCGGCTACTCCGGCTGCCTCGGCCCGCACCCCTTGCACGACCGCCTCATGGCCGACCTGCGCCCGCACCGCCGCCTCATCCTGAGCGAGGTCCGCGAACGCCGTCCGCTGCGCACGATCTACGAGGACGTCGACCGCCTCATGGCCCGCCAGGGCTACACCAACCGGCACCGGGCGTACCCCATGGGCGTCATCGCCCACAAGGTCGACCGGGTCAGGCAGCGCCGCTGGTCACCGCATATCGCCGGATTCGGCACACAGAGCCTGCGCGGCCTGGCCAAGGACGCCCTGCGCGGCCACCGCGAAGGCTGGTCACCGCTGTGGAGCCCGTACCGGATGTCGGACCATCCGCCGCAGCCCGGACAGTGGGCGGTCGAGCCGCACCTCGGATTCCGCGGCGTCGGCGCGAAGTTCGAAGAGATCCTCGTGGTCACCGATTCGACCGACCCCGAGGAGAGCGCGTTCTGGCTCGACGACGACCTGCCGCACGTACAGCGCTGGAAGGAAGCGGAATCCGCCGCGCGCGGCCCGCACACCACGGAGGTGCCCGCATGACCTGGGAGTTCCGGGAGCGTTTCGTGCGCTCGGGGGAGATCGACCTGTGCGTTGTCGAGTACGGAATCGACGGGCCCGTCTACGACGGCGGAGGCGAGAACGGAAACAGGGGCGAGAAGGAGGGCGGAGGCGAGAACGCGAACCGAGGAGCGAACGCGGAGGGCAACGGAAACCGGGAGGGGAACGCAAGCGCCGGCGGCGCGACGCGGCCCGGCAGCGGCGGCGCGGCCGACCGCCGCCCGACCATCGTCCTGGTCCACGGCTACCCGGACAGCAAGGAGGTGTGGACGCCCGTCGCCGAACGACTCGCCGAACGCTTCCACGTCGTGCTCTACGACGTACGCGGCCACGGCCGGTCGACCGCGCCGCGCCCGCTGCGCGGCGGCTTCCGCCTCGATCGGCTGACCGACGATTTCCTCGCGATCGCCGACGCCGTCAGCCCCGACCGTCCGGTCCACCTCGTCGGCCACGACTGGGGCTCCGTACAGGGCTGGGAGTTCGCCACCGTCGCCCGCGCCGAAGGCCGCATCGCCTCCTTCACCTCCATCTCCGGCCCGTCGCTCGACCACTTCGGCCACTGGATCAAGCAACGCGCCACCCGGCCCACTCCGCGCCGGATCGCCCAACTCCTCGGCCAGGGCGCCCGGTCCTGGTACGTCTACGCCCTCCACACCCCCGCCCTGCCCGAACTGGCCTGGCGCGGCGCACTCGGTCGGCGGTGGCCGAAACTGCTGGCCCGCACCGAGAAGCTGCCCGTGGACAGCTACCCGACGGCCTCCCTCCCCCAGGACGCGGCGCACGGCGCATGGCTGTACCGGGACAACGTGCGCAACCGCCTGCGCCGCCCGCGCCCGGACGCCTTCGCCCACGTCCCCGTCCAGCTCATCACCCCGACCGGCGACCCCTTCCTGTCGGAGCGCCTCTACGACGGACTGGAGCGCTGGGCGCCCACCCTGCGCCGCCGGACCGTTGCCACCAAGCACTGGGTGCCGCGCACCAGGCCGGACCAACTCGCCTCCTGGATCGCCGAGTTCGCCCTCTGCCACGACGCACCGGTGCAGAGCGACCCCCGAAGGGGTCACTCCGCCTCGGGCACCTCGCCCGGTGGAACGCGATCCGCCCGGCCCTCACCGCTCTCCGGCCGCCCGGCGCACCGCGGAACCGACCGCTTCGCCGAACGGTGCGCCCAGCGGTTCGCAGGGCAGCTGGTCCTCGTCACCGGCGCCGCCAGCGGCATCGGCCGGGCCACCGCATACGCCTTCGCCGAATCAGGTGCCCGGATCATCGCGGTCGACCGGGACGCCGACGGCGCGGCCCGCACCGCGGAACTGTCCCGCCTGCTCGGCGCACCCGCGTCCTGGCCCGAGACCGTCGACGTGTCCGACGCACAGGCCATGGAGAAGCTCGCCGACCGGGTGACCTCGGAACACGGCGTCGTGGACGTGCTGGTGAACAATGCCGGGATCGGCCTCGCCGGCTCGTTCCTCGACACCACACCGGAGGACTGGCACGCGGTCCTGGGCGTCAACCTGTGGGGAGTGATCCACGGCTGCCGCCTGTTCGCCCGGCAGATGACAGAACGCGGGCAGGGCGGCCACATCGTCAACACCGCCTCGGCCGCCGCTTATCTGCCCTCCCGCGCCCTTCCCGCATACAGCACCTCCAAGGCCGCCGTCCTGATGCTCAGCGAATGCCTTCGCGCCGAACTCGCCGAGCACAGCATCGGGGTGACCGCCGTCTGCCCCGGCATCGTCACCACCAACATCACCGCGACCGCCCGCTTCGCCGGAGTCCCCGACGCCGAGCAGGAACGGCACCGGGCCAGGTCGTCCCGGCTGTACCGGATACGCGCCTACCCTCCGGAGAAGGTGGCTCGCGCCGTGCTGCGTGCCGTGCTCGACAACACGGCCGTGGTACCGGTGACGCCGGAAGCCCGCAGCGCCCGGCTGCTGGGCCGGCTCTCGCCCCCGGCCCTGCGCGCCCTGGCCCGCCTTGATCCGCCGCTCTAGTACGGCCCCTCCCCGAACCCAGCGTTCCCTGGCCGCCCCCGAACCGCTCCGGCCCGCCCCCATCCTTCTCGATTTGCCCAGATCTTTCCCAGCCTTGCCCGGCCTTCCCTGACCGTCCCCGACCTGCTCCGACCGTCCCCTACCCGCCCGACCTTGCGAACCGGTCCCCCACACACACACGCACTCCTGCTTCGCCGCCCAGAAGGACGCACCGCCATGGACACTCCGACCCCGTACGCGATCAAACCGCGCCGCGTCTCCTTCGACTGGCAGCGCACCCCCCTGCACTGGATACCGGACGAGCCCACCGCCACCCATGTCATCAACGTGCTGCACCTGCTGCTGCCGGCCGGTGAGCGCTGGTTCGTGAAGGTCTTCAAAGAGGCGCTGCCGATGGTCACCGACCCCCAACTCCTCATGGACGTCAAAGGCTTCATGGGCCAGGAGGCCACCCACAGCGTCCAGCACTCCCACGTCCTGGACCACCTGGCCGAACAGGGCTTGGACACCC
Source organism: uncultured Streptantibioticus sp. (assembly GCA_964398515.1). Taxonomy (GTDB): domain Bacteria; phylum Actinomycetota; class Actinomycetes; order Streptomycetales; family Streptomycetaceae; genus CAYNNX01. Next base: position 4,398 of record CAYNNX010000078.1, read on the forward strand.
GCCCCTACACCCGGCACGTGGACTGGCTCTTCGACGTTCTGCTCGGTGAGAGCCCCCCGGCCGGGCTGCCGATCCCGCGCAAAGAGTGGCTGAGGTTCCGGCTCTCCCTGATCGCCGCGACAGAGCAGTTCACGGCGGTACTCGGCGACTGGGTGCTGCACGCGGAAGGGCTCGACCGGGCCGAGCCCGACGAGGCCATGCTGGACCTGCTGCGCTGGCACGGCGCGGAGGAGGTCGAGCACCGGGCGGTCGCCTTCGACATGTACCAGCACACCGGTGGCAGCGGCCTGCGGTGCTACCTGCGAAGGATCGAAGGGATGGCCGTCACCGCGCCCGTGCTGCTGTGGCTGTGGGCGGTCGGCGCCGCATACCTCATACGCCACGACCCGCAACTGCGAGGCAGGCTGCGTTATTCGCTGCGCGAGCACAACAGGGCGGTCCGCAAGGGACTGCTGCCGACCTGGGGTGAGCTGGGCGCCGCGATCCCGCGGTATCTGCGGCGGTCGTACCATCCCTCTCAGGAGGGGTCATTGCGCGCCGCCGTCGAGTACCTGTCGAAGTCGCCCGCCGCACGGGCGGCGGCCGGCGCGATCGGCCGGGCGGCCATCTCGTAAGGAGCACGAAGGGTGACACACCCCGCCGGACCGGGCTACCGCATCGAGGACCTCGCACGCGACAGCGGCACCACGGTGCGCACGATCCGGGCGTACCAGGACCGCGGCCTGCTGCCGAAGCCGGAACGCCGCGGACGGGCCAACGTGTACGGCGCCGAGCATCTGGCCCGGCTGCGGCAGATCGCCGAGCTGCTGGACCGCGGATACACGCTCGCCAGCATCAAGGAGCTGCTGGAGGCCTGGGACGCCGGCACGGGCCTCGGCGGAGTCCTCGGCCTGGTCAGCGAGGTCGATCGGCCGTGGTCCGACGAGCGCCCCGCCCGCATCGGCCGGGCAGAGCTGATCAAGGCGTTCGGCGGGGTTCCCGACGACAAGGCCATCGCCGACGCGATCGAACTCGGCGTCCTGGAGCCCGTCCCAGGACCGGGGCCGGGACCGGAGCGGGGGCAGGGGCAGGCAGGGGAGCCGGGGGGCGGGGGGGAGGGGGAGGGGGGTGGGGCCCCCACCGACGAATTCCTCGTCCCCAGCCCCCAGGAGCTGGCCGTCGCCGCCGAGCTGCACGCGGCAGGCGTACCCCTGTCGGCTATCTCGGGGCATCTGCGGGAGCTGCGCGGCCAGGTCGAACACATCGCGGAGCGGTTCCTGGAGTTCACCACCGAGTACGTCTTCCACCGGTATCTCGGTCACCCGCCGACGGAGGAGGAGGCCGAGGAGGCTGCCGGGCTCGTCAGGCGTCTGCGTCCGCTCGCCCAGCAGACCGTGGACGTCGAACTCGCCCGGGCCATGCGGACGTTGGCCACGCAGCGAGTCGAACGCCATCTCGGCGAGAGGGCCACGCGCGTGCCGCCCACGGCCGGCAGAGCTCCGGCGCCGGAAAGTGCGCGTGCCGCGAGCCACAACGACGGGCCACTCGACGCGCCCGCCGACACACCGACCCACACACCCACCCACACACC
>CAYNNX010000078.1:6067-21607 GCA_964398515.1 uncultured Streptantibioticus sp.
CCCACACACCCGCCGACGCCTCCGGCGGCAGGCCCGCCACGGCCCGCATCCCCGCGCCACATGCCCCCGCGCCGCCCGCACCCACGCCCCACACTCGTCGAGCCGAGATGCTCGCCGTCGAGTTGCCCGTGGCCACGGTTCGTGCGGTGCGGTCCCTCGTCGGTTCCCGGAACGCTGCGGCCTTCATCGCGGCGGCGGCCGAGCGGGAGGTGCAGGCCCGCACGATGGACGCCTTGGTCCGGGGAGGGACGACCGCGGAGGGGGTCGCAGTAGATGCCCCGCCGGACAACCCCGCGGGCGACACAGCGGACAACCCCGCGGACGGCCCGGCCTGACGCCACGCGACCGGGTGCCCCCGAACGAGCACGCTGGCCAGCAGTCGCGAAACGAGCACCCGGGCCTGCCGTCGAGCCCAGGGACCGGGCCCGCAGTCGCGCACCGGGTCCAGGTCCCCGGTCGCACACAGCGCACGGCCGCGGCGCGCGGTCGAGGGGGGTGCCGAGGGGGAGCCAGGGGCTCAGGAGTTCAGCTGGGCGATGCCTTCCGTGGCGATCTTCTCGAAGACGTCCTGGTCGGCAGCGAAGATCGAGTCGGGGATCGGCCAGTGGAGGGCGATTTCGGTGATGCCCGCCTCGGCGTAGCGGCCCGCGTAGTCGACGAAGGCGGCCACCGACTCCAGGGGGCGCTCCTGGGTCGAGCCCTGGAGCAGGATGCGGTCGAGCTCGCCCGGGTCACGGCCGATCTCGGCGCAGGCGGCCGTCAGCTTTTCGAGCTGTCCGCGCACGACGCCGGGGCACTCCTCGGCCGGCACGTCCCGCGGCCCGCGGGGGTCGCCGTACGTCACCCACGCCTGGCCGTGGCGTGCGGCGAGCCGCATACCGCGCGGACCGGTCGCCGCGACGGCGAAGGGGAGCCGCGGCCGCTGGACGCAGCCGGGGATGTTGCGGACCTCGTCGGCCGTGTAGTACGTGCCCTCCTGGGAGACGACGGGCTCGGTGAGCAGGCGGTCGAGGAGCGGCAGGAACTCGGCGAAGCGGTCGGCGCGCTCCCGCGGGGTCCACGCCTGCCGGCCCAGGGCGGTCGCGTCGAATCCGGAGCCGCCCGCGCCGATGCCGAGGGTGATCCGGCCGCCGCTGATGTCGTCGAGGGTGATCAGTTCCTTAGCGAGGGTCACCGGGTGCCGGAAGTTCGGCGACGTCACGAGTGTGCCCAGGCGGATACGCTCGGTGGCCGCAGCGGCGGCGGTGAGCGTGGGTAGCGCCCCGAACCACGGCCCGTCCCGGAAGCTCCGCCAGCTCAGGTGGTCGTAGGTGTAGGCGGCGTGGAAACCGAGCTGCTCGGCCCGGTGCCAGATCTTCTGGCCCTCGCTCCAGCGGTGGACGGGAAGGATGACAGTACTCAGACGCATGCCTGCGAGCCTAAGCGGAATCGTGGCGGAACCGGGCGGCCGGCCGGCCGCCCGTGCGGAGGCGGATCCGACCGGCCGTCCCCGGGCGCGGGCCGGTCGGCCCGGGTGGCGGATCCCACGACGTCCGCAAGGCCGACGTAGGCGCGCTGCACCACCACCCCGGCACCGCCGACGCCCTGGCCTCCGCCGCCGACGACCCGGACGCCGCCGTACGCGCGTACGCCCGCCGAAGGGGATAGCCGTACTACCCCCCCCCGGGCGCGAGACAGGGCCTTGCGCCCGGAGCGCGGAACGGCGTGGCCCAAGCGGCCTGGCCCGCACGGCGTGCCCCGGTGTGCGCCCCTACCGCGCAGGTGTGCACCGGCTTGCGTCACCATGGTCTCCGTGACCTCGACCTGCCCGACACCGCGCCCCGCCGGGGCCCTGGCCGCGCCGACCCTGCCCTCCCTGGCCCCCGAACCCTCCGTGACGCCCGCGCCCTGCCTCCCGCCGGTGCCGCGGCTGATCGCCACGGACCTGGACGGCACCCTGCTGCGCGACGACAAAACCGTTTCCGCGCGCACCGTCGCCGCCCTCGCCGCGGCCGAGGACGCCGGGATCGAGGTCTTCTTCGTCACCGGCCGCCCGGCCCGCTGGATGGACGTGGTCGCGCGGCACACCGCCCGCCACGGGGTCGCGATCTGCGCCAACGGCGCCGGCGTCTACGACCTCCACCGCGACCTGCTGCTCGCCGCCTACCCGCTGGGCGAACACGCCGCCCGTACGGTGATACGGGCCCTGCGCGAGGCCGTGCCCGGAACGTCGTTCGCCCTCGAACGCGCCGCGAGCTTCCACTACGAGCCCGAGTACGCGGCGGACTGGCCCGAACCCGGCCTGCTCGGCGAGCCGGTGGAGGAACTGCTGGCCGACCACTCCACGCACCCGCTGCTCAAGCTGCTGGCCAAACACGCCACCGCCGACCCGGATGCCTTCTGGGCCACCGCACGCGACGCGGCCGGCGGCCATGCCGAGATCACCCGCTCCACCACGTCCGCGCTGCTGGAGATCAGCGGCCTGGGCGTGAGCAAGGCCACCACCCTGGCGCGCTGCTGCGCCGAGCGCGGCATCACGCCGGACCAGGTCGTCGCGTTCGGCGACATGCCCAACGACCTGGACATGCTCACCTGGGCGGGCGCCTCCTACGCCGTCGCCAACGCCCACCCGGCGGTGCTCGCCGCGACCACCCACCGCACCGCGTCCAACGAGGACGACGGCGTCGCCCGGGTCATCGAGGCGATGCTCGCCGGCTGAGCGCGAGCGGTCTGCGCACGCCGAGCGAGCCCCTTCACGGCGTGGGCTCACGGCGTGGGCTCACGGCGTGGCCGCCGCCCAGCCCGGCACAGCTCTGCCCGGAACGCCGAGTCCTCAGCGTCCCGCCGCCGCGGGTTCTGCCGCCTCCTCGCGGAGCAGCATCCCGCGGAACGGGCCGTCCGCGGCGGCGAGTTCGGTGTAGGTGCCGCGCTGCACGGCACGGCCCCGGTCCAGCACGATGATCTCGTCCACCGCGCCGGGCTCGGCCAGTCCGGCCAGCCGGTGGGTGATCAGGACGGTGGCCCGGCCTTCGGCGGCCCGTGCCGCGCCGGTCCGCAGCAGGTCGGCGGTGAGGGCGTCGGCCGTGGCGAGATCGAGGTGCTCGGCGGGCTCGTCCAGCACGAGCACCGGGAAGTCGGCCAGCAGCGCGCGGGCCAGGGCGAGCCGTTGCCGCTGCCCGCCGGACATGCGGGCGCCGTGCTCGCCGACCAGTGTGTCCAGGCCGTCCGGGAGCGCCTCCACCCAGTCGAGCAGGCGCGCCTCGGCCAGCGCGGCGCGCAGCTCCGCCTCGGTGGACCCCGGGCGCGCCAGGCGCAGGTTCTCCCGCACGGAGCTGTCGAAGATGTGCGCGTCCTGCGCGCACAGCCCCACCATGCGCCGGACGTCGTCCCCGTCGAGCCGCGCCGCCTGCGTACCGCCGAGCGTGTACGTGCCCGCCTCCGCGTCCAGGAACCTCAGCAACGCCTGCGCCAGCGTGGTCTTCCCCGCACCCGACGCCCCGACGACCGCCACCCGGCGCCCGGGGGTCAGCGTCAGCCCCACGCCGGTCAACGCGGGCTCGGCAGCGCCATGGTGACGTACCGTCAGATCAGCGACGTGCAGCGGGAACGGTGACGCGGGAGGCGTCAGCGGGGCGTCCGGTTCCGTCACGGGCACGGGGGCGTCCAGCACGCCGTACACACGCTCGGCGGCGCGCCGGGCACGCTGTGCGTACTGCGCCGCGAGCGGCATCCCCGCGACGGCCTCGAACGCGGCGAGCGGCGTGAGCACGACGACCGCGAGGGCGACCCCGGGCAGCCGCCCGGCGTCGACCGCGGCCACGCCGACATACGCCTCGGCGGCCACCGTCACCCCGGTGATCAGCGCCATCAGCCCGGTCCCCAGCGCGGCCGTGGCGGACGAGGCGGCGGCGAGGCGGGTCAGCTCCCGGTCGGCCCGGGCCACCTCGTCCTTGCGCGCGGGCAGCGCACCCGCCACCGTCAGCTCCGCGAGCCCGGTGAGCAGATCGACCACGCGCGTCGCCAACACCCCGCGGGCCGGGGCGATTCCGGTCTCGGCGCGCCGGGACACCGCGGCCGACAGCGCCGGTACGCCCGCGCCCGCCGCGAGCAGCCCGAGGCCGAGCACGGCCCCCGCGGCGGGCAGCAGCCAGGCCAGGAACCCGGTCGCCGCCGCACCGGTGACCAGCGCGGCCCCGGCGGGCAGCAGGGCCCGCAGGAAGTAGTCCTGAAGCGAGTCGACGTCGGCGACCAGCCGGGACAGCAGATCGCCGCGCCGCGTGTCGCGCAGCCCCGCCGGGGCGAGCCGTTCGAGGCGCCGGTAGACGGCCGCCCGCAGATCGGCCAGCGCCCGGAAGACCGCGTCGTGTGCGACGAGCCGTTCGGCGTACCGGAAGGCGGCACGCCCGATGCCGAAGGCCCGCGTCGCGGTGACGGCGACCATCAGGTACAGCACCGGCGGGTGCTGCGAGGCCCTGGAGATCAGCCAGCCGGAGGTGGCGGTCAGCCCTGTCGCACTGCTCAGCGCCGCCGCGCCGAGCAGCACGGCCAGCCCGAACCGCTCGCGCAGCGGACGGGCCGCCCGGCGCACACGGCGCAACGCCCCCGGGACCGCGCCCGCTTCCGGCTCCGGGCGCGGCCGCCGCACGGGTTCCGCGGAGGGTGCGGCGTCTTCGGCAGCCGCGGTGCCTTCGGCGGACGCGGCCCGCACCGCACCGCCGTCGGCCGCGGTCGCCGCACCCGTCGAACGGCTCGCGGCCGGACTCCCCGCCTCGCAGGCCGGCGTCGGCGTGCGGTCGGGGACTGCGAGCCGGACGCGGTCCGCACGAGGGTCCGCCTGAGACCCTGCGTAAGCCTCCCCGATCCGAACGACCCTGTTCGCGACGGCCAGCAGGGCCGGGCGGTGCACGACGAGGATCACCGTGCGGCCGGCGGCGAGGCGGCGGACGGCCTCGACGACCTCCGCCTCAGTGTCGCCGTCGAGGCCCGCCGTCGGCTCGTCGAGCAGCAGCAGCGGGCGGTCGGCGAGGAACGCGCGGGCGAGCGCGATGCGTTGGCGCTGGCCCGCGGAGAGCCCGGCGCCGCCTTCGCCGAGGCGGGTGTCAGTGCCTCGTGGCAGGCTGTCCACGAAGTCGAGGGCGTGCGCGTCGCGCAGGGCGGCACGCAGTTCGTCGTCGGTCGCCTCCGGCCTGGCCAGCCGGACGTTGTCGGCGACGGACCCGGCGAACAGGTACGGATGCTGGGGGACCCAGGCGATCCGGCTCCGCCAGCTGTCGGGGGCGAGGGAGGTGAGGTCGGTGCCGCCCACACGAATACGGCCGCCGCTCGGCGGGGTGAAGCCGAGCAGCACGCTCAGCAACGTGGTCTTGCCCGCCCCGGACGGACCGACGAGGGCGACCGTCTCGCCCGGGGAGACGGTGAACGTCGTCTCGGGCAGGGACGGCTCGGTGCGCCCCTGACGGGTGACGGTCAGCCGGTCCACGGTCAGGGCCGCGGCGGCCATGTCGGGTGCGGCGAGGGTGCCGGTCGGCGGTGCCGGGGTCTCCAGGACCGCGAAGACCTCCTCGGCGGCCGCCAGCCCTTCGGCCGCCGCGTGGTACTGGGCGCCGACCTGGCGCAGCGGCAGATAGGCCTCGGGGGCGAGCACGAGGACCAACAGGCCGGTGTACAGGTCGAGTTCGCCGCCGACGAGGCGGAAGCCGATGCCGACGGCGACGAGGGCGACGGAGATGGTCGAGAGGAGCTCCAGGACGAAGGAGGACAGGAACGCCACCCGCAGCGTGCCGAGGGCGGCCCGGCGGTAGTCGTCGGTGATCGCGCGGATCGCGGCCGCCTGGGCCTTCGCCCGGCCGAAGACTTTGAGGGTCGGCAGCCCGCCGACCACGTCCAGGAAGTGCCCGGACAGCCGGGACAGCAACCGCCACTGCCGCTTCATGCGCGCCTCGGTGTACCAGCCGATCAGCGCCATGAACAGCGGGATCAGCGGCAGCGTGGCCACGATGACCACGGCAGACCCAGGGTCGGCGGTGGTGATCCGGGCCAGTACGGCGGCCGGCACGACCACCGCGAGGCCGAGCTGCGGCAGGTAGCGCGCGAAGTAGTCGTCGAGCGCGTCGATGCCGCGAAGCGCGAGGGTGGCCAGCTCGCCGGTGCGCTGCGTCCCGAGCCACCCGGGTCCCAGCCGCGCCGCGTGGTCGAGCAGTCGGCGGCGCAGTTCGGACTTGACGGAGGCGCTGGTGCGGTGGGCGGCGAGCTCGGTGAGCCAGCCGACGAGGGCGCGGCCCAGGGCGACGGCGGCCAGCAGCCAGATGTCACCGGTGAGCCGGTGTGTCCCGTCGTGGTGCTGGAAGGCGCCGGCGACGATCCCGGCGACGAGCATGGCCTGCGCCACGACCAGCCCGGCCCCGGCGAGCCCGAGGGCCGCGGTGGCGGCGAGGAAGCCGCGCGTGGTCCGGGCGTACCGGAGCAGTCGCGGGTCGATCGGTCGCATGGGGTGCCTCGGCGCTCTACGGGACGGGCGGGGCGGACCGGTGCGCCGCGGGACCGGGGATGTGCTGGGTACCGATCCGCTTGCGGAACACCCAGTACGTCCATCCCTGGTAGGCGATGACGAGCGGGGTGGCGAAGGCGGCGAGCCAGGTCATGATCCTCAGCGTGTACGGGCTGGAGGAGGCGTTGGAGACCGTCAGACTCCATGCCGGGTTCGCGGTCGAGGGCATCACGTCCGGGAACAGCGCGAGGAAGAGCATGGCGACCGTGGCCGCGATCACCACGCCGGAGAGGGCGAACGCCCAGCCCTCGCGCCCGAGGCCGTTCATCACCAGAGCGATGGCGAGTGCGACGACGGCGACGACGAGGGCGGCCAGGCTGCGCGCGTTGCCGTCCTGAGCCTGGGTCCACACCAGGAACGCCAGCACGGCCGCGGCCACCACCGGTCCCAGCAGGGCCGCCGTCCGCCGTGCCCGCGCCCGGATGTCGCCGAGCGTCTTGAGGGCGGCGAAGACCGCGCCGTGGAAGGTGAAGACCACCAGGGTGACCACGCCGCCGAGCAGCGTGTAGGGGCTGAACAGGTCGAGCAGGGTGCCGCTGAAGTTCTTGCGGGCGTCGATCGGCACGCCGTGCACGATGTTCGCGAAGACCACCCCCCACAGGAAGGCGGGGATCAGGGAGGCCCAGAAGATCGCGGCCTCCCAGTTGCGCTTCCAGCGTTCGTCGTCGCGCTTGGCCCGGTACTCGAAGGCGACGCCCCGCACGATCAGGCAGACCAGGATGGTCAGCAGCGGCAGGTAGAAGCCGCTGAAGAGCGTGGCGTACCAGTCGGGGAAGGCCGCGAAGGTCGCGCCGGCCGCGGTGAGCAGCCACACCTCGTTGCCGTCCCAGACCGGCCCGATCGTGTTGATCAGCACGCGGCGTTCCGGCTCGCCGCGGGCGAGCAGCCGGCTGAGCACTCCGATGCCGAAGTCGAAGCCCTCCAGGAAGAAGTAGCCGGTCCACAGGACGGCGATGAGCACGAACCAGACGTCGTGAAGGTGCATGGTGGATTACTTCCGATACTTCCGGTACTTCCGGTACTTCCGGTACTTCCGGTCCGTGCTCAGTAGGCGAAGGCCAACGGCTTGTCGGCGTCCGCGTCGGCGCCGTCGCCCGGGCCGCCGTTCCCGCCGCGCAGCCGCGGGTCGCGGGCGGGCGGCCGTTCGTGGACGAGCGGGCCCGCGGTGGCGTAGCGGGCCGTCAGCCGCACCTCGATCACCGCGAGGATCGCGTAGAGCAGGGTGAAGATGGTCATCGAGATGATCACCTGCGTCGCGCCGACCCCGGGCGAGACCGCGTCGCGGGTCTTCATCAGCCCGTAGACCACCCACGGCTGGCGGCCCATCTCGGTGAAGATCCAGCCGAAGGAGTTGGCGAGCAGCGGCAGGCCCATGGTGAGGATGCCGATGCGCCAGGACCAGGTGGTGAGCAGGGCGCCCATCTCCCGCCGGGGGGTGAGCATCAGCCGCGGAACCTCATCCTCACCGGTGCGGTACTCGGGCGCGAGCCACCGCTTGCGGCGGGTGGTCCACAGGCCGATCAGCCCGGCGAGGAAGGAGCTCATCCCGAAGCCGATCATCAGCCGGAAGCCCCAGAAGGTGATGAAGATGTTCGGGATGTAGTCCTTGGGGGCACCGCCGAACCTGGCGGCCTCCTGCCTGGCGACGTCGTTGATGCCGGGGACGGCGTCGTGGAAGTTGCTGTGCGCGAGGAAGGAGAGCAGCCCGGGGACCGACAGCTCCACGGTGTTGTGGCCCTTGGCGACGTTGCCGACCGCGAAGACCGAGAAGGGCGCGGGCGCCTGCGTGTCCCACAGCGCCTCGGCAGCGGCCATCTTCATCGGCTGCTGCTCGAACATCACCTTGCCGAGGCTGTCGCCGCTGATCGCCGTACCGAGCCCGAAGATCACGGCGAGCACGAGCCCGGTGCGCAGGCTGCTGCGCATCACGCCGGTCTTCTTGCGCTGCGCCGCGTCGGGCTCGGTGCCCGCGTCCTGTGCCCGCTTGGCCCGCCACAGGTGCAGGGAGGAGATGCCGATCACGAACGCGGCGCCGGTCAGGAAGGAGGCCGTCAGGGTGTGGAACGCCTGGACCAGGGCGGTGTTCTGGGTCAGCACGGTCCAGATGCTCGTCAACTGGGCCCTGCCGGTGCGGTGGTTGATCGTGTAGCCGTTCGGGTGCTGCATCCAGGAGTTGGCCGCCAGGATGAAGTACGCCGACAGCAGCGTGCCGACCGAGACGATCCAGATGCACGCGCAGTGCAGCTTCTTCGGCAGCTTGTCCCAGCCGAAGATCCACAGGCCGATGAAGGTGGACTCGAAGAAGAAGGCGAGCAGCGCCTCCATGGCCAGCGGCGCCCCGAAGACGTCACCGACGAAACGGGAGTAGTCCGACCAGTTCATGCCGAACTGGAACTCCTGCACGATGCCGGTGACCACCCCCATCGCGATGTTGATCAGGAAGAGCTTTCCCCAGAACTTCGTCGCGTGGAAGTACTTCTCCCGGCCGGTGCGTATCCATGCGGTCTCGAAGCCGGCGGTGATGGCGGACAGGCTGATCGTGAGGGGGACGAAGAGGAAGTGGTAGACGGTCGTGATGCCGAACTGCCACCTCGCCAGAGTCTCCGGCGCCAGGGCCACGTTCACGTCGGCCTCCTTCCGGGTGAGCTTGTGAAAGCGTTCACATTCACAAGCAGATTATTGCGCAGGTCCGGCACTGGCGGGAACGCGGGGGTGGGTGACTCGGTTCACACCCCTCGGGAAGGGGCCGCGCGCATCACCGCAGGGCCGCCGGAACGCCGAGGGGCGCGCCAAAACGGCGCGCCCCTGACGCGGTACTCATACGCATCTGTACGTCTACTCGGCCGTTCAGCGGATCGCCACGCGGAGGGCCGCCCGGGCGGTCACCGCCCGCCGGCGGTCCCCCGGCGGAACTCCTCCGCGGCACGCAGGAAGAGGTCGTTCGCCTCGCTCTCGCCGATGGTCACCCGCACGCCCTCCCCCGGGAACGGACGCACGACCACGCCCGCGCGCTCGCACGCCGCGGCGAACTCCGCCGTGCGCTCGCCCAGCCGCAGCCAGACGAAGTTGGCCTGCGCCGGCGGAACCGTCCACCCCTGCGCAGTGAGCGCGTCGCGGACCCGGGTGCGCTCGCCCACCAGCGCCTCCACCCGTTCCAGCAGGGCGTCCTCGGAACGCAGCGAGGCGACGGCCGCGTCCTGGGCGAGCTGGCTCACGCCGAACGGCACGGCCGTCTTGCGCAGCGCGGCCGCCACCGGCTCGTGGCCGATGGCGAAGCCCACCCGCAGCCCGGCCAGCCCGTACGCCTTGGAGAACGTCCGCAGCACGCACACGTTGGGCCGGTCCCGGTACAGCTCGACGCCGTCCGGCACCTCGGGGTCGCGGATGAACTCCCGGTACGCCTCGTCCAGCACCACCAGCACGTCGGAGGGCACGCGGTCCAGGAAGCGCTCCAGCTCGGCGCGGTGCACCACCGTGCCGGTCGGGTTGTTCGGGTTGCAGACGAAGACCAGCCGGGTGCGCTCGGTGACCGCGTCCGCCATCGCGTCCAGGTCGTGCACGTCGCCGTCGGTCAGCGGCACCTGCACCGAGACCGCGCCGGAGACCTGCGTGATGATCGGGTAGGCCTCGAAGGAGCGCCAGGCGAAGAGTACCTCGTCGCCCGGTCCCGTCGTGGACTGCACCAGCTGCTGCGCCACACCGACCGACCCCGTGCCGGTCGCGATGTGCGCCTCGGGCACGTCGAACCGCTTCGCCAGTTCGGCGGTGAGCTCCGAGCACGCGAGGTCGGGGTAGCGGTTGAAGGACCTGGCGGCAGCGGTCGCCGCCTCCAGCACACCGGGCAGCGGCGGATACGGGTTCTCGTTGGAGGACAGCTTGTACGCGGGGGCACCGGCCGCCGAGACGGCGGGCCGGCCCGGCTTGTACACCGGGATGCCGCTCAGCTCGGCGCGCAGCCTCGGTTGCGCTTCCCGTCGCGAATCACTCACAGGTCCTCCTCGACCGTCCCGTACACACCCTCGACCACACCTTAAGAGGGGGCGTGCCCCAAAGGGGAGGGGCTTCTTTCAACACCACGCGCCCCTGGCGTGCGCTGTGGCGCGCATCCCTCGTACAGGTGAGGTGAGACCACTTCGCAACCTGAACCACACGACGACTCGTTCCGACGGTTCGGCACACCGCGGCCCCTCAAATCACTTGCGTGGCCTGGCATTTGAAGGACTCTGGACCTTCGCGGTCATGCAGAAACGTCACGGCTGAAGTGCTTGTCATACCCCCCGCGGAAGGACCACCCGAGCCCTACTATCGGCTCGCCATGACAACAGCAGGTAACCACCAGGCGAGCCGCTCCACCGGGCGCCGGCTGGAGCGGGCAGGGATCCGGGACGTGGCCGCCGCGGCCGGGGTCTCGATCACGACTGTCTCCGACGCACTCAACGGCAAAGGGCGGCTCCCGGACGCCACCCGCCGCCATGTCCGCGAAGTCGCCAACCGGCTCGGCTACCGCCCCTCCGCCGCGGCCCGCACACTGCGCACCGGCAGATCGGGGCTGATCGGCCTGACGGTGACGACCTACGGGGAAGAACCGTTCACCTTCACCGAGTTCGCCTACTTCGCCGAGATGGCCCGCGCCGCCACCTCGGCCGCCCTGGCCCGCGGTTACGCCCTGGTCATCCTGCCCGCCTCCTCCCGCCACGACGTGTGGAGCAACGTCGCGCTCGACGGCACGGTGGTCATCGACCCCTCCGACCACGACCCGGTCGTCGCCGACCTGGTCCGGCAGGGCATCCCGGTGGTCAGCGACGGCCGCCCGACCGGCAACCTGCCCGTGCACGCCTGGGTCGACAACGACCACGAGCAGGCCGTGCTGGGCATCCTGGAGCATCTGTCGGAGGCCGGCGCCCGCCGCATCGGCCTGCTCACCGGCACCAGCACGGACACCTACACCCGGCTGTCCACCACCGCCTACCTCGACTGGTGCGAACGCGTGGGCCAGGAACCCGTCTACGAGTCCTACCCGGCACACGACCCGTGCGCGGGAGCCGTCGCCGCCGACCGGCTGCTCGCCCGCCCCGACCGCCCCGACGCGGTCTACGGGCTCTTCGACCCCAACGGCACCGACCTGCTGGCCGCCGCCCGGCGCTACGGGCTGCGCGTCCCGGAGGACCTGCTGCTGGTGTGCTGCAGCGAACGGGCGGCGTACGCCGCCACCGAGCCGCCGATCAGCACGCTCTCCCTCAAGCCGGGCCGCATCGGCACCGCGGTGGTCCAGCTGCTGATCGACGCGATCGAGGGCGGCGGCGGACGGCAGCCGGTCGAGCAGGTGATGCCCACCGACCTGATCGTGCGCGCCTCCTCGCAGCGGCGCCCCCCGCGGACGACGGTGAGCCCGCCGCGATCACCCCGATCACACTGATCCCACGTGCCGGTCGGCGTCCCGGCCGGGATACGGTCAGGTGCTCCCCTGGGCACACCGGCGGCGGAAAATTTCGCGAAATTTGTCGGTCGCGCCCCAATTGGCAGGTGGCAGGTGCGTCGCACGGCGACAGCGGCGTTCCTATGATGGGCGGATGACACCGCAGGACGCGTCGGCGCAGGCCGCGCCGGGCGCGACGCCGGTGGACAGCGGCGCGAAGGTGGAGGGGTCGATGACTCAGGGGGCCGGTCAGGGACCCGCAACGCCGGAGACGGATGCGCCGGTGAGCTGGCGCCCTCCGCAGCCGCCCGCCGCACCCGTACCGCCGCCCCCGGCCATCACGCCGCCGGGCGCCCCGCCGATGGGCGTACTCCCCGTGGCTCCGGCACCCGGCGGTGTGACGCCGACGGCCCCGCCCGCACCGCCGTCCCGGGTGGCCACCGGTGAGCGGCCGCCTGCGGAGTACACGCCGACCGCCCACGACCTGCCGGTGCTCAACATCACCGACCAGCCGACCATGCGGCTGGGCACGGTGGGCGAACCGGAGTCCGACGGTCCACCCGGCCCGCTGTACGTGGTCGGCGACGTCCACGGCTACCTCGACGAACTGCGCACCGCCCTGCACGAGAACGGCCTGATCGACGCGGAGGGCCACTGGTCGGCGGGCCAGTCCCGGCTGTGGTTCCTGGGCGACTTCACCGACCGCGGCCCCGACGGCGTCGGCGTCATCGACCTGGTGATGCAGCTTTCCGCCGAGGCCGCGGCGGCCGGCGGCTACGCCAAGGCCCTGATGGGCAACCACGAACTGCTGCTCATCGGCGCCAAGCGGTTCGACGACACCCCGGTCAACTCGGCCGCGGGCACCGCCTCCTTCCTCGCCGCCTGGCGGCTCAACGGCGGTCAGCCCAGCGACATGGAACGCCTCCAGGACCACCACATCGCCTGGATGTCCCGGCTCGACGCGGTCGCCCTGGAGGACGGCCACCTTCTGCTGCACTCCGACACCACCGCGTATCTGGAGTACGGCACCAGCATCGAAGAGGTCAACGACGCGGTGACCGGCATCCTCCAAAGGGGTGACGCCGACGAATGCTGGGAACTGTTCCGCAAGTTCACCAAGCGCTTCGCCTTCCGCGGTGACGCGGGCACCGCCGCCGCCCACGAACTCCTCGATTCCTACGGCGGAAACCGCGTGGTGCACGGCCACAGCCCGATCCCGTACCTGCTCGGCGAGGTCGGCGCCGAGGACGGGGAGGAGCCGGCGCCCACGGTGTCGGGACCGCACGTCTACGCGGACGACCTGGCGGTAGCGATGGACGGCGGCGTGACGATGGAGGGCCGGCTGCTGGTGGCCCAACTGCCGCTGCGCGCCTGACAGTTCCGTAGCCCGCGGGCGCACCGGAACGGAACACGGAACGAAAGCGGGACAAGCCAGAACGACCAAGGACGACTACGGAACGCTTCCGGAACAGCTCCTGAACGGCTCCGGGTCCCCGGTCTTCGGAAAGTTCTGTGACGTGTGTGCCACCAAATTCTGTAAACAGACTGTCACCGTGTCAGTTCCGCGCTCTACCATCGGGGTGTCCGATCGGAGCATCGGGGGATGTACATGAACAGCGCTCCGCACCTGCTGACCGAGGACCGCCCGGAGTTCGAGCGCGTCCTCGACGAGGCGCTACGAGCGACAGCGCTCACACCCGCCGCCGGCGCGGCGCCGCTCAACTCCGAGCAGCTGCGCACGATGGCGCTGAGCGCGGCCGCGGCGATCTCCGCGTGCGCCGCCGCCGAATACGACCACTACCTGAGGATGCGGGCGCAGCAGCGCGCGGCAGGTTCCGCCCGCCCGCCCGGCTCGGGCGACCCGGGCCATGCCACGGCCGGCGGCGGCGCGGGGGACGCCTCCTCCGGCGCCGGGCTCTTCCCCACCGTCGCGGTGCTCACCCCGATACTGGCCGGCGCCGCGGCCCTGATCTTCCTGCTCGTCGGGTACGTCCTGGCCGCGATGGACCCGGAACCGGCGATAGCGGCACCCCTGCGCACCGCGGGCTGGCTGTTCCTGGTGATCGCCGGGGCGGGCATCGTGTTCGACATCGTGGGCCTGCTGCTGACCGCGCTGCGGGACGGTTCCTCGGCGATCCGCGCCTCGCAGGGAGAGGACCTCACGGATCTGTCGGCGGCCCGGCAGGCCTGGCACGACGCGCTGCTGGAGCGGGGCATGCTGCCGTTCCTGCGGGAGGCGCTGGCCGGGAGCGCGGCGGCGCAGCGCCGGGCGGAGAGCGAGGAGCCCGAGGACGACGGCATCCTTCCGCCGCCGCGCCGCCCCGGCTACTCGCACCCCGAGTTCGCCGGTCCCGGCGGGGAGGAGCCGTACTCGGGCCCGTCCCGGTTCAGCAGCCCCCGGTTCAGCAGCCCGGACTTCTCCAGCCCCGACTTCACCGGCCCGGACCGCGACCCCGATCCGCGCTGAACCCTCCGCAGGCCGCGCCGGACCCCGGCGCGGCCATGCGTGGGACGGCCAGTACGCCATGGGACTGTCACATTGTGCGATGAGTTGCGCACGTTGGGTTACCGACCTAGCGTCACAAACGTCACTCATGGCCTTGTACGGCCTTCCCCTCCCCAGGAGGCAGCAGATGCTTCTGCAGTCCAAGATCAGCAAGCTCGCACTCGCTGCCGCGTGCGGCGCTCTCGTCACCGGCACTCTCAGCGGCACGGCATTCGCCGCGACCACCCCCGTCCCGCAGGCGCCCAAGGGTGCCGCCCCCGCCCTGGGCCGGGTCGTGTACAAGGGCGAGGCCAGGGCCAAGGGCGGCGTGCACGTCCGCAAGCAGGCGATGATCATGAGCAACAGCCTCGGCGAGCTGCACAACGGCCAGATGGTGAAACTCATGTGCAAGGTCCGCGGCCAGGACATCCTCGGCAACGACCGCTGGTACGTGCTGATGCGTCACGACCGCGGCCTCGCGGCCGCCCACTACATCGAGAACGTCGGCCGGTCGCCCCGCTGGTGTGGACGTGACGTCTACGGCGAGGCCCCCGGCGCCCTCGACCGCGAGCACGGCCGCGAGATGGGCATGGACCAGGGGCGTGAGCAAAGCCGGGACGAGATGGGTCTCATGCGCGACCAGCGGGACGAGCTCGGTCGCGACCGTGACCGGGAGCACCACGGCCGCGGCCACCGCCACGACCGCGGCCACCACCGCCGCCGCCACGAGCGTCGCCACGACCGCCGTCACGACCGTCGCCACGACCGCGACCGCGACCGCGACCGCCGCGACCGGGACCGCCGCGAGCAGGACAGCCGCCAGCAGGACCGCCGTGAACAGGACAGCCGCCAGCAGGACCGCCGTGAGCAGGACCGCTACCGCAACGACTACCGGCAGGACCGGAACGACTACGAGCAGGGGTACCGCCACGACTACCGCCAGGACCGCGACGAGTACGGCCAGGGCCACCGCCACGACTACCGCCAGGACCGCAACGAGTACGGCGAGGGGTACCGCCACGACTACCGCCAGGACCGCAACGAGTACGGCCAGGGGTACCGCCACGACTACCGCCAGGACCGCAACGAGTACGGCGAGGGGTACCGCCACGA
>CAYNNX010000079.1:0-21604 GCA_964398515.1 uncultured Streptantibioticus sp.
GCGATGACGTTGAAGAGGATGTACCACTGGGCGCCCAGCGCCATCAGCAGGATCGCCCCGAAGTTCAGCGAGACCCCCAGGGCGATGAAGGCCGCGGTGGCGAACGGGAAGAGGAAGTTGGCGGGGAAGCTCGCCAAAACCTGCACGATCGGCTGGGCGAACCGCGTCACCTTGGGGTTCATCCCGATCCACACCCCGATCGGCACCCACACCAGGGTCGCCCCG
This sequence comes from uncultured Streptantibioticus sp., assembly GCA_964398515.1. Taxonomy (GTDB): domain Bacteria; phylum Actinomycetota; class Actinomycetes; order Streptomycetales; family Streptomycetaceae; genus CAYNNX01. The sequence goes on from CAYNNX010000079.1 coordinate 226, forward strand.
ACGGTGAGGACCGCGACGCGGCCGAAGGTGGCCGCCCCCAGCGCCAGCGCGTGGCCGAACTCGCCCAGGCCGACGGTGGACTGCACATAGCCGAACGCCTTCCACGCCCCGTAGAGGACCACCACACTGATCGCGCCGGCGAAGAACACGTCTCCGGTGCGTTCCCGTGCCGGGGAGACGCCGATGGGGTGCTCGGCCAGCCCGAAGGGGCGTGTCACCCGGTCGAGGGCGGGCCACAGGGGCCTGAACGGCCGGGCCATGAGACCCGGAACGGAGGAGCGGCGCAGGAACTCCAGCACCACGCTGCGGGGGCGTTCGGCGGCCTCGGACTCCTCCACCCGGAACCGCTCCGACCAGGCGACGACCGGCCGCCAGAACAGCGCGTTGACCCCGACCACCAGCACGACCATCACTCCGATGGCGATGCCCACCTTGCCGAGGCTCCCCTGCGCGATGGCGGCCGCCGCGTAGGACCCCATGCCGGGCAGCGCGTACGTGTGGTTGAGCACGGAGATGGACTCCGAGGCGGCCAGGAAGAACCAGGCGCCGCCGAAACTCATCATCCCGTTCCACACCAGCGGGATCACACCGCTGGGTACGTCGAGCCGCCAGAACCGCTGCCACTTGGTCAGCCGCAGCACGCGGGCGGCCTCGTCCAGCTCCCGGGGCTGGGAGATCAGCGAGTAGTAGAAGGCGAAGGTCATGTTCCACGCCATCGCCGTGAAGATGGCGAAGACCGACGCGCACTCCAGCCCCAGCTCCGAGCCGGGGAAGAGGTTGATGAACGCGGTCACCGTCACCGACAGGAACCCGAGCACGGGTACCGACTGCAGGATGTCCAGCACGGGGAGCATGATCTTCTCGGCCCTGCGCAACCGCGCCGCCGCCGTGGCGTACACGAAGGTGAAGAGCACCGAGGCCACCAGCGCGGCGAACATCCGAACGAGCGACCGCACCGCGTAGTACGGCAGCTCAGAGGGGTCCGTCGACACGCTGCTCGGCGCGGTGTTCGGCAGGAACGGCGCGTTCAGGGCCGGGGCCAGCCGCAGCACGCCGTACAGCAGGGCCACCAGCGCCCCCGCGACCACGACGTCGATCCAGCGCAACGCGGGCCGCCGCCACACCCCCCGCGAGGGGAATCCGCTCAATCCCGCCACCAGCCGCCTCCGTGTCGTCACGGTCGTCCGCCTGTCCGGCCCAGGAAACCATGCCCGGGAAACTCCGGGGAATTCCTCGGCGGGCGACACGTGAACCCTCGCCCGCCGGGAGGGCGGCTCAGGGGACGTGGACGACGGTCACGGGGGCGGGGTCACGCGGGCGGCTTCGAGGGCGCCGGCGGGTGCACGCTCGGCCGCGGAGTCGGCACGTCGGCGACGGCTGCGTGCTCGGGTGAGTGCGGCCGCGGTGCGACGACGCCAGAGTGCAGTTCGGCCAGAGCCGCGGTGAGGAGGCCGGGCAGACGATCGGTGTCGGGGATGGCGGAGTCGAACAGGAAGGACACCGAGACCCTGGTCTTGTCGTACACGAACATGCAGGCGCCCGGGGTCCGGCTCGGCAGGGGCGGCACGGCGATCAACTCCGCGACGCCGAGGTCGTTCTCGTCCGGGCCCGCGGAGGCGATGGTGACACCCAGCCCCGGAGGCGCGAACGGATTCATGCAGCGGCGCAGGAGGCGGGCCGGCGGGTGCGGCAGGCGCAGGAGCCAGGAGAAGAACTGCCGGTAGCGGTGGAGCGTGTCGAAGCCGGTGCGCTCGACGATCCTCGCGAGCCGGCGCGCCGGAGACGGCTCGGCGCACGGGAGCATGAGCGGCACGACGCCGGCGAGGTTGCCCAGCGCCGCACGGTCCCGGCGGTGCCGCAGGCTGACGGTCAGATAGGTGCGCAGGCCGCGGCGCTGGCTGCGGGCGGTCGGGCCGCACCAGTGCCGGGGTGTCCAGGCACGCAGCGCGCCGGTGAGTACGGCCAGGGCGATCTGGGCGGTGCCGGCTCCGGTGTGGCGCGTGATGTCGTCGAAGGACGCCCTGTCCACGGTGACCGTGTGCAGGACCCGGCCCCGCACCCGCCCCAGCCCCCGCGGCACGTACAGGGGAAGCCACTGTGCCGTGGGCCCGAGCAGGTTCGGCAGCAGCCGCAGGCAGGACCGCACGGTGCGCAGGGAGGGGGCCCTGGGCGCCGGCTGGGGTGCAGGGCGCGGCAGTCGTCCGCCGCAGAAGGCGGCCGCCATCGTCTGCGCGGCGGCCATGCCGTCCTGCAGGAGGTGATCGGCCCGGTACGACAGCACGTACTCGTCGGTGCTGTATCCGCGGATCAGCTGAATGCTCCAGGGCGGCCGGTCGCGCGGCAGCGGGCGCTGCGAGGCCTCCAGCACACATTGCGCGGGCGACTGGCCCGCCGGGACCAGGACATCCTCGATGTGCCGGGAGACGTCGAAGTCCGCGGCCGGTTCGAGACGTGCGTGCCGGCCGCTGCCGGCCACCCGGTAGCCGAGAGCGGGCACACGGTCGGCCACCTCGGCGAAGATGTGCCGGAGCTCCTCGCGGGTGGGTGCGCGGCCGGGCACTCTGCCCGCGACGCAGATGTGCGGATGCGCGGGATCCGGCGCTGAGCGCGCCTGCATTCGCAGGTACGCGGCTGATGAACCGAAGGGCGAGGTGCTGCTGATGTGACGATGGGAGCGCGTGAACATGGTGAACACTGGTACCTGCGTTTCTTGACCGATTTGTGTCACTATGTCGCGTGCTGACGGCAACCTCCAGTAAGAACACTGCTGCTGCCCGGTGAATTGCGGTGAACTGCGGCGGGCCCTCAGCCGTGCTGAAGGCCCGCCGCGGCGCTCCGCCCGTCGGCCTTCCACCCGGTGAGCAGCGCGGCCGATCTGGAGCTGACCGACCGCGAACCGGCCGCCCTGGCGGAGGCGGCACGGCGCACACGGGCAGCCGGAGCGGCGGGCGGCGGCGCTCGATGAGCCGAGCGGGCATCGCCGTCACACCGCTCAGCGGTTCGTGTCGTACGCCCGCGGTGCTTGCACAGGCCGGCGGCGAAGCCCACGTTGGTGGGGTGGAGTCTGTTCGCGAAATCGCCGCGATCGTGCTGAAGGCCGTCGTCGGCGGCCTGTTCGTCGTGGGGTTCGCGGTGGTCGCTGAGGCCGTCCGGCCCAAACGCCTGGCCGGCGTCTTCGCCGCCGCGCCCTCGGTCGCGTTGGGCAGCCTGATGGTGACAGTGCTGTTCAAGGGGGACCACGACGCCATGGACGCGGCACGCGGTATGGCCGCCGGGGCCGTCGCGTTCACCGCGTACTGCCTCGTCGGGATCGGGGCCCTGCGCGCAATGGGGGCCCTGCGGGGCTCCGCGGCGGCGCTCACCGTGTGGTTCGCGGTGGCCGCCGCCGTGGCCTTCGCGGCCGCGCCGAGGCCATGAACTCCCCACCGGAGTCCGGGTCCGACCGCGGGCAGGGCGCAGACGGTTCCGACCGGGTGCGCTTCGACGTCCGTGAGGTCCGGCAGATGCCCCGCAAGGACCTGCTCGTCCGTTTCGCGTTCGGAGCGGGCGTGTCACTCGTCGCGGCCGTCGTGTCCACCCTGTTCGGGGCCTTTGTGGGCGGGATCTTCCTGGCCTTCCCCGCGATCCTGCTGGCCAGTCTCACGCTCGTCGCCAAGGAGGAGGGCCTGCGCCGTGCCCGGGACGACGCGCGCGGCGCCGCCCTGGGCACATTGGGGTTGCTGGCGTTCGCCCTCGTCGCCACCGTGCTGCTCCGCCACCACTCCGCGTGGCTCGGCCTGGGGGCCGCCACGGCGGCCTGGGCCGTGGTGTCGGCGGTCGCCTATGCCCTCGTCCGCGCCGCGGGACGGGGTGGCGACGAACCACCCCCGCAGGAGTAGTCCGTCGGATGTGGCGTGGCGCGGCGGCCCGTGCTACAGGCCGATGTCGCGGGTGCTGAGGTCCGCGAAGGACTCGCGCCGGACCAGCAGCCGGGCGCTGCCGCCGCGGACGGCGACCACGGGCGGGCGGCCGACGAGGTTGTAGCCCGATGCCATGGAGAGGTGGTAGGCGCCCGCGACGGGTACCGCGATCAGGTCGCCGGGGCGGGCGTCGCCGGGGAGGCGGACGTCGGCGGCGATCACGTCGCCCGCTTCGCAGTGGCGTCCGACCACGGTGGCCTTCATCGCCTCGGGGGAGCAGCGCCGACCGACGACCCGGGGCGCGTACCGCACCCCGTACAGGGCGGGCCTGGGGTTGTCGCTCATGCCTCCGTCGACGGCGACGAAGGTGTGCTTGCCGCTGCGTTTGACGGCCAGGACCCGGTACAGCGCCACCCCGGCCGGAGCGGCGATGGCCCGGCCGGGCTCTATGGTCAGCCGCGGTACGGGCAGGCCGGCGGCGGAGCAGCTGTGGGCGAGTTCGGCGCGGACGCGGGCGGCGAGAGCGGTGATGTCGAGGCCGCGCTCGCCGGGCCGGTAGGCGACCGCGTGGCCGCCGCCCAGATCCAGTTCGGGCAGTACGACGTCGTGCTGCTGCTTTATACGGGCCAGTAGGCCCACCAGGCGCCGGACCGCCAGCAGGTAGGGCTTGACCGTGTCGATCTGGGAGCCCAAGTGGCAGTGCAGACCGACCAGTTGCAGCCACGGTTGGCCAAGCAGCCGGGTGACGGCGTGCTGGGCGGTGCCGTCCGTGATCGACAGGCCGAACTTCTGGTCTTCGGTTCCGGTACGGACGGCGGCGTGACTGCCCGCGGTCACCCCGGGAGTGACCCGCAGCAGGACCTTCTGCCGCGGCCCGTCGGGGACCTCGGCGGCGAGCCGGGCGATCTCGCCGGCGCTGTCGACGACGATCCGCCCCACACCCAGCCGCAGCGCGGCGCGCAGGTCCTCCGGGCTCTTGGCGTTGCCGTGCATCACCATCCGCTGGGGCGGGAAGCCGGTGCTGACGGCGAGCCCCAACTCCCCGGCCGAGCAGACGTCCAGGCCCAGCCCCTCCTCGCGCACCCAGTTCGCCATCGCACGGCACAGGAACGCCTTCGCAGCGTAGACGACGTCCGCGTCCGGGAACGCCGCCCGGTAGGCGCGGCAGCGGGCGCGAACCTCGTCCTCGTCCAGGACGTAGACCGGGGTGCCGAACTCCTCGGCGGCCTCGGTGAGTGCCACCCCGCCCACCGTGAGGTCACCGTGCGGGGCGGGGGCGGTGGAGGCCGGCCACACCGACAACTCCTCCGGCGACAATCCGGGTTCGGTGCGGTCCGGTGCGAGAGAAACGGTCATGACGGTGACCTCCTGAGCCGATCCACGTTCCCACCGGCGTCGACGAGCGTCGCGACCCCGGTCAGCCGGGGAACGCCGACGGCCTGCGGATCCCATTCACGCCAGGTCCCGCCCGAGGGGGGCGGGGTGACGGCGGGGGCGGCGAGTTGCGGGTCGACGATGACCGTGGTCGCCCCCAGCGGCTCGGCGAGGGCACGCAGCGCGGGCTCGGCGAGCCTGATCCACGCCTGGCCGGGGCCCAGGGTGGCGGCGAGCAGCCGCTCGCTGGTGAAGCCGACGGCCGCTCGGCCGCCCAGAGGCGTGCGGAACAGACGCGCCGCACACCCCACCGGACCGGGCCGGACGGGAACGTACAGCAGTCCGGCCGGGAGGCGGACACAAGGCTGCGGGTCCTCGTCGCACAGCTGCTCGGTCATGGAGTTCCTCCTCGCGGAAGCCGGAACCCTCGGATTGGAGCGGCGGAGGCCCGGGGCGAAGGGCGGCCGTGCCGAGAACCCGTCACCCGGCAGCCGCGTCCAGCGATTCGAACCAGGACCTCAGTACCGCCGCGGTGCGCTCGGGCTGATCCTCGGAGAGGTAGGTGTAGCTGTCGTCGATGGTGCGCAGTTCGGCGTGGACCGCGGGGGCGTAGCGCTGGGCGTGGGAGAGGGGGAACACGCGGTCTTCCGCTGCCCAGGCGAGCAGGATCGGCTTGCGCCAGTGGCGGGCGAGGGCGTCGGCGGCGTCCCTGGTGTAGCGGGCTGAGACGCTGCCGATGGCTTTGCGTCCGTCGAAGCGGATCTCGGGCCGGGTCAGGACGGGACGGATGTAGCTGCGCATCACGTGCGGGTCGATCGGGTACTTCGCCAGCCAGCCGTAAGAGTAGCGCCGGCGCCAGGTTCTCCGCACCCGCAGGACCTGGTAGAGCGCCCAGTAGGACAGCCGGTGCGCCGCGGTGGTCTTGAGCATGCTGAAGCCGCCGGGCGTCGGCGGCCATGTGCTGTACGGGGTTTCACAGCTGGTCAGCACCAGCCGGCCGATCCGGTCCGGGTGGTCGGCGGCGGCCAGCTGGCTGTAGGCGCCGCCGGAGTCGTTGCCGACGAGCGTGACGTCGCGCAGGTCGAGGGCGTCCAGGAAGTCCGCGATCAGCTGGGCGATGCCGGGCGGTGTGAGGTCGGCGTCGCGGTCCATCGGAACCTCGTGCGCGCCCAGCGGCCAGTCGGGCGTGATGCAGCGGAAGTCCTGCGCCAGCAGCGGCACCAGCTTGCGCCAGATGTCGGCGTTCACCAGATAGCCGTGGACGAAGACCAGCACCGGGCCTCTGCCGCGCACGTGATAGCGCACGGTGCCCGAGGGCAGTCGTACCTCGTGCGGTTCGCCGAGGCGGTGGTCTCGTCGGCTCGTGCCGCGGACCGGCGCCGCCCCGCCGAGGGGACGGCCTCGCCCGCCACCGGAGCGGCCCGGCCGAGGGCCGGGATTGTGCCCATGGGTGTTCCGCGCGGTGGGTTGCACGGGCACCTCCGCAAAGGTCGTGCAATGGCTACAAAAAGCGAACGTACCGGCAAAGCGGGACCCTGACAACTCGGGACTTCCCTCATGTGAGGGACGGACCGGACCGATCGGATGACCCGACCGGCCCGAGTACCCGTCTTTCCTCGGCGGTAACGCCGTCGGCCGGCCGTCTGAGCGCTCGACAGGCGAGTTGCGGGATCCCGCGATCAGCGTGGCGCGCCCGGGTAGGTGCCGAACGACCACCGGTTGCCCTCGATGTCGCGGGCGGCGAAGTCGCGCGAACCGTAGTCGGTGGTGTGCAGCTCATCGGTGATCTCGGCGCCGGCCGCTTCGGCGCGGGCCAGGACCGCCTCGGGGTCGGCGGTCACGACGTACGCCCCGAAAGTGCCGGGCGGCAGGTCCCACCTGTCCTCGCCCGTCCGCCGCGTCGAGCCGAGCATGATGCCGCCGCCCTCGGGCCAGGACAGCTGGGCGTGGTCGACGACGTCCCCCTCGCCGTGGACGACGGTCTCCTCGAAGCCGAAGGCGTCCACCAGAAAACGGATCAGGGCACGGGCGTCGCGGGCGCGCAGAGTCGGCCAGACCTGCGGGGGCGGGGGCGTCTTGTCGTCGGACGTGCTCATCGATACCGGGCCTCCTCGGATCACCGGACGGATTGACCACTCAAGACTGGCGGCGGCGCATGGAGGCCGGATTGGATGTTTCGGAACTCCTCGGCCAGCCAGCGGGTCGGTGCGCACCCGGCGAGCGCACCGAACTCCCGGTCCAGGTGCGCCTGGTCGAAGTAGCCGCAGTCGGCCGCGAGTCCGGCGAGGTCCGGGCCGCCGCGGGCCGCACGGGCCGCGAGCATCCGGCGGGCCCGGTCGAAGCGCACCACCCTCGCCGCGGCCTTCGGTTTCAGGCCGACCTCGGCGGCGAACCGGTCACGCAGGTGGCGATCGCTCCAGCCCACCTCCGCGGCGAGCTCGGCGACGCCGACGGTGCCGCCGCGTTCGAGCAGCATCCGCCATGCCTGACGCACCTCGGCCCCCGGGCCATTGCCCGGGGCGAGCCGTGCGCGGCCCAGCAGCCAGGCGTCCACCACCGCGAAGCGCTCTGCCCATCCGGTCGCCTCGCGCAGCCGCTCGTGCGCCTCGACGACCGACCGGCCGAGCACCGCGTCGGCGGGCAGGTCGGCTCCGGCGAGCTCCCCGGCCGGCAGGCCCAGCAGCGCGCGGGCGCCCAGCGGGCTGAGCGCGATCTGCACACCCGACTGCCGCCCGGGGGTGCTGATGACCGCGGGCGTGGTGTGCAGGCCGGCGAGCAGTGTGGCGTACTCCCCGGGCGGGCAGTCCGGGCGGGGGTGGGCGGCGACGCTGACCGGATCGTCCAGGGTGAGGATCAGGGTCAGGAACGGCGACGGCAGCCCCCGGTGCAGGGTGGCGGCCAGGCCGCGCTGACGGTAGCCGGAGTACCACGCCACGAACCCGCGCAGCGCGGGCGCGGGCCGAACCCGCACCGCCTCGTCCACCGGTGGCGCCTCCATATGGCCCATTCTCACACCCATCCGGAGCGCCCGCGGGCGGGCTCGGTCTCCCCTGCCGTGTCGCGGCACCGTGCCGTACCAGTACCCCGGCAGCGGCACAGGCTGCGGCCAGGGGGTCTGCGCCGACGGCCCGTCGGGTACATCGTGGGCTGGGGAACCGGGATCAGGCACTCTCGGCGAGGAGGCGGTCTGATGGAGCGCCGCCTGCGATTGACCCTGCTCGGGGCGGGCGCGATGAACTCGCCGCGTTTCGCGCCGGCCGGCCTGCTCCTGCGGTACGGAGCACTCCGGATCGCCTTCGACGGCGGCCCGGGTGCCGAACCGCCTGGGAAGCCGGCGGCCTGGCTGGTGACGGACGAGCACGCCGAACTCAGGTCGGCGCTGCGGCGGTTGGCCGCGGGCCGCGGTCTGACGCCGCAGGTGGGCGGCTTCGAGGCGGCCGATCTGAGGGTCCGACCGCATCCGGTGGTCCACACCTCGCACCCCGCCTTCGGTTACCGCATCGAAGCTGCCGGTGTGGCGGTGGTGTGGGCGCCGGAGTTCTGGGAGTTCCCGTCATGGGCGGCCGATGCCGACCTGATGTTCGCCGAAGCCGCGGCCTGGGACCGGCCCATCCGCTTCCGCGGCGGTGTGGGAGGCCACGCGAGTGTGGTCGAGATCGGCGCCCAGGCGGAGCGGCACCGGGTGCGGCGCCTGGTCTACGCGCACATCGGGCGCCCGTGCATCCGGGCCATGGACGCGGGTCTCGCGCCGCAGACCGGCGAATGGGGGAGGCAGGGCCGCACGTACACGGCGAACCCGCGCCATGCCTGAACCGCCGGGCCGGTGCGGCCGCCCTCGGCTATTCCGGTTGCCCGGGTTCCCGCGACGCAGGACCATGCCTCTCATGCGCTTTTCGGTGAACATCCCGAACTTCGGAGATTTCGCGGACGCGAGGACGGTGGCGTCGGTCGCGGCGGCGGCAGAGGAGGCGGGGTGGGACGCGTTGTTCCTCTGGGATCACGTGGTGCACAGAAAGCGCCTCAACCGCTCCTTCGGGGACCCGTGGATGCTGCTGACCGCGGCGGCCCTGGCCACCACCCGGATCAGGCTCGGCACCATGGTCACCCCGGTCGCCCGGCGGCGACCCCATCAGCTCGCCCGCCAGGTGGCCACACTGGACGGCATCAGCGGCGGGCGGGTGATCTTCGGCGCCGGGCTGGGCGGCCCGATCGAGGACGAGTACGGCAGCTTCGGTGAGCCCACCGACCCTCTCGTGCTCGCCGAAATGCTGGACGAGGGACTTGAGTTGCTCGAAGGGTACTGGTCCGGGGAGCCGGTCACCCGTCGCGGGCGGCACTTCCAGGCCGAGGACGTGGCGTTGCTGCCCGCTCCCGTGCAACGTCCCCGGGTGCCGGTGTGGATCGCCGGTGTCTGGCCGAACCGCAGGCCGATGCGTCGCGCCGCCCGATGGGACGGTGTGATCCCGCTGTTCGACTCCGCCTGGCACGGCCACACCCCGCCCGTGGACGAGGTCCGCGACCTGGTCGCCTATGTCCGTCGACACCGTGTCGACGACCGGCGGGACAAGCCCTTCGAGGTCGTCGTCGGCGGTGCGAGTCCCACCGGTCCGGCCCGCGCCCGCGACATGCTCGGACCGCTGATCGACGCCGGGGCCACCTGGTGGGACGAACGACACGTCATCGACGACGAGATCGACCGCCTCGCACCGGTGTTGCGCCGCATCGAGCAGGGCCCGCCGGTCATCTAGCGCCGCGGCCGGTGTCCCCGGGGCCGCCGCCTACCGGTGTCCCGGGCGACGGCCGAAGTGCACCGTCTTCGCCGTCAGTACGAACAGGTCCGCACGCCGGTCGACACCGGCCGGGTCCGCCGGATCGAGGAGCCGGTCCAGCGCCGACAGGTCGTCGGTGTCCAGGAGTTCGGCGAGCATCGCGCGCTGCCGCTCCAGCCAGCGCCGCACGGACAGCCGGGGCCCCTCGGCCAGCGGAGCGGGATGGTCCACGAGGAAGGTCCTGCTGCGCACTTCGCTGAGCCCCGCGGTCCGCAGCATGCCGGGCCAGTCCTCGACCACCGCTACCGTACCCGGCAGCTCGGCCCGCATCCGGTTGAACCGGTGCTCCATCGCCGCGTCCAGCCGGGCCTGCAGTCCGGGGCGCCCGAAGCCCGGGTCACGCGGGAGCCAGCGGGCCGGCAGTCCGCCCTCGACGATGGCGAGGACACCGCCGGGCCCGACCACCCCGGCCAGCCGGTTCAACGCGTCCTGCTGGTCGCCGACATGGTGGACGACCTGCCCGGACCACACCAGGTCCGCCGGCCCGAGGCCGTCGAGCCCCTCCGGGAACTCCGCGACCCGGGTCAGCAGCCGGACGCCGAGCCGCTCGGCCCGTTCCTCGGCGCGGGCCAGCAGTTCCGGCGTTCCGTCCACGGCGGTCACCTCGGCCTGCGGGAACGCCGCCGCCAGCCGGCAGGCCGCGACGCCGGGGCCGCTGCCGATGTCGAGAATCCGCCGCGGGGCCGGGCCCTCCAGCTGTTCCAGCTCCGCGATGGCCTGCCGCACATAGGGGCTGTGCGTCTCCCCTTCGAGCTCCAGCATGTCGGCCATGGCGGCCCAGTCGAAGTCGTTCACCGCACCGGCTCCCTCAACTCTTCCACGATCAGTTCCGTGTTCATGCGCAGACCCTGCGCCCGGGGAGGCGGGCTTGACAATTGTCGTTGCTGTTTCGGCAATGGTCTCCCGGGACTCACCGGGCCCCGTACACCGGCTGCGGCCGGTCTGCCCGGGTGAGCAGCTTCAGGGCGGCCTCACCGGCCTCGGCGGGGGTCCAGCGGGCGGCCCGGTCGACGGCGGGGCCTGGCCGCCAGCCCTCCATGACGGTGATGCGGCCGCCTTCCGCCTCGAAGACGCGGCCGGTGACCCCGGCCGAGGCGGCGGATCCCAGCCAGACCACCAGGGGGGAGACGTTCTCAGGGGCCATCGTGTCGAATGCGCCCCCGCCGGGTGCGGCCATGGCGTCGGGGAAGGAGTGCTCGGTCATCCGGGTCCGGGCGGCCGGGGCGATCGCGTTCACCCGCACGCCGTACCGGGCCAGCTCGGCGGAGGCGACCAGGGTGAGCCCGACGATCCCGGCTTTGGCGGCGGAGTAGTTGCCCTGGCCGACACTGCCGAGCAGGCCCGCCCCGGAGGTGGTGTTGACCACCCGGGCATCCGGCGTGCGCCCGGCCTTCGCTTCGGTGCGCCAGTGTGCGGCGGCGTACTTCAGGGGCAGGAAGTGGCCCTTGAGGTGGACGCGCATGACGGCGTCCCAGTCGTCCTCGTCGAGGTTGACGAGCATCCGGTCGCGCAGGAACCCGGCGTTGTTGACGAGGCAGTCCAGGCGGCCGAAGGTGTGCAGCGCGGTGGGGACCAGGGCCCGGGCGCCGTCGGCGGTGGCGATGTCGCCGGTGTGCGCGACCGCCTCGCCCCCGAGGGCGCGAATCTCGTCGGCGACCCGCTGGGCAGGACCGGGCGACGTGCTGCTGCCGTCCAGCGCGACTCCCAGGTCGTTGACTACGACCTTGGCGCCCTCGGCTGCGAAGGCGTGGGCGTGTGCGCGGCCCAGGCCGCGGCCCGCTCCGGTGACGATGACGACGCGTCCGGCACACAATCCGGCCATCGGTGAAGTCCCTTCGTGCTCATGGGCGGTTGACGTCGGCCGCGTCGAGGAAGGCCGGGCGCTCCCCGCCGCCGTGGACGTGCAGGGCCGCGCCGCTGATGTAGCGGGCGCGGTCGGAGGCGAGGAAGACGCAGGCCTCGCCCGCGTCGTCGGGTTCGGCGAGCCGGCCCAGCGGCACGGTGCGGGCGACGGCGGCGATGCCGCTCTCGTCCCCGTAGTGCAGGCGCGAGCGTTCGGTGCGCACCATGCCGAGGACGACGGTGTTGACCCGCACGTCGGGCGCCCACTCCACCGCCATGGACCGGGCGAGGCTCTCCAGGCCCGCCTTGGCCGCGCCGTAGGCGGCGGTGCCGGGTGAGGGACGGCTGCCGCTGACGCTGCCGATCATCGTGATGCTGCCGCCGCCCGGTTGTCCGCGCATCACTTGGTACGCCGCGAGTGAGGCGTACAGCGGGGCGAGCAGGTTGAGGTGGACGATCCGCGCCTGCCGGACCGCCGGGGTCTGGGCGAGCAGGCCGAAGGGTGTGCCGCCCGCGTTGTTGACCAGTGCGTCGATGCGCCCGTATGCGGCGGCGACCTCGGTGAAGAACGCGGTGACCGCCTCCGGGTCGCGCAGGTCGACCGCGAGGAAGCGGGCGGTGCGTCCGGCCGCCTCGACGGGGCGGTCGGGCGGTGTGCGCGCACACACGACGACCCGTGCGCCGGTCCGCAGAAAGGCGCGGGCGATCCCCGCGCCGACGCCTCTCGTCCCCCCGGTGACCACGGCGACGTGTCCGGCGGCTTCGTCCACGGCCTGTTCCGCGGCATCCATGGCTGCTACCTTCGCAACGACGTCAAGCTAACAAACGTTTGGTAGAAAGGTAGCTGATCGTCAGATGGCTGTCTCCACCTCGCTCCCCGAAGAGGGCGTAGCCGTCGTCACCGCCGACTACCCTCCCGTCAACGCACTTCCCGCACAGGGCTGGTGGGATCTCGCCGCGGCCGTGCGCGCCGCGGGCGCCGACCCCGAGGTGCGCTGCGTGGTGCTCGCGGCCGCCGGGCGCGGCTTCAACGCGGGCGTCGACCTCAAGGAGATCCAGCGCAGCGATGACCGCGCGGTGCTGATCGACGCCAACCGCGGCTGTTTCGAGGCGTTCGCCGCCGTCTACGAGTGCGAGGTGCCCGTGGTCGCGGCCGTGCACGGATTCTGCCTGGGCGGGGGGATCGGGCTGGTCGGCAACGCGGACGCGATCGTGGCCGGCGATGACGCCGAGTTCGGCCTGCCCGAGCTGGACCGCGGCGCGCTCGGCGCGGCGACACACCTGGCCCGGCTCGTCCCGGCGCACCTGATGCGGACGCTCTACTACACCTCACGCACCGTCACCGCCCGGGAACTGTACCGGCATGGCGCGGTGTGGCGGGTGGTACCGCGTGAGGAGCTGCGGGCCGCGGCGCTGGAACTGGCCCGGGAGATCGCCGCGAAGGACGGCTGCCTGCTGCGCCTGGCCAAGGCCGCGATCAACGGGATCGACCCGGTGGACGTGCGCCGCAGCTACCGGTTCGAGCAGGGGTTCACCTTCGAGGCCACCCTCAGCGGCGTCGCCGACCGCCACCGCGCCGCCTTCGTGGAGGCAGCCGCCGCGCCAGAGGAGCCGCGGTGACGGGGATGGCGGGGACGACGCGGACGACAGGGAAGGTGATGACGGCCGATGCGGTCGTGAGCCGCCTGGAGAGCGGCATGACGATCGGCATCGGCGGCTGGGGCTCGCGGCGCAAGCCGATGGCCCTGGTGCGGGCGCTGCTGCGCTCCGACGTCACCGATCTGACCGTGGTCTCCTACGGGGGACCCGACGTGGGGCTGCTCGCCGCCGCAGGGAGGATCCGCAAGCTGGTGACCGCGTTCGTCACGCTCGACTCGATCCCGCTCGAACCCCACTTCCGGGCGGCTCGCGAGCGCGGCGCCTTCGAACTGGTCGAGCTGGACGAGGCGATGGTCATGTGGGGGCTGACCGCCGCCGCGCACCGGCTGCCGTTCCTGCCGGTGCGGTCCGGGCTCGGCTCCGACGTGATGCGCGTCAACCCGCATCTGCGGACCGTCGTCTCGCCGTACGAGGACGGTGAGGAACTGGTCGCCGTCCCCGCCCTCGCACTCGATGCCGCCCTGGTCCACGTCAACCGCGCCGACCCTCGCGGCAACGGCCGCTACCTGGGCTGCGACCCGTACTTCGACGACCTGTTCTGCGCCGCCGCACGCACCGCGTACCTCTCGTGCGAACGCATCGTCGACACGGCCGACCTGCTGGGGGGCGGCCCCGCCCAGAGCCTGCTGATCAGGCGGTCCGACGTGACGGGCGTCGTGGAGGCCCCGGGCGGCGCACACTTCACCTCCTGCGCCCCGGACCACGACCGCGACGAGGCCTTCCAGCGCGCCTACGCCCGAGCGGCCGCCGACCCGGGTCAGTGGCGTGCCTTCGGCGAGCGGTTCCTCGCCGGTGACGAGGGGGCCTACCACACCGCGGTCGCGGCATTCCACGAGGAGCGGCGCCGGCAGGAGGGGCACGGATGAGCAGGCCCACACGCGCCGAATACTGCGTGGTGGCCTGCGCGGAGGCGTGGCGGGGAGACGGTGAGATCCTGGCGGCGCCGATCGGGACCGTGCCCACCATCGGGGCCCGGCTCGCCCGGCTCACCTTCGCCGCCGATCTGCTGCTCACCGACGGGGAGGCGCTGCTCACCGGCGACGTCCCCGAACTCGGCGCCCCGGCGCGGATCGTCGAGGGCTGGCTGCCGTACCGCCTCCACCTCGCCATGGTGGCCGGCGGTCGCCGTCACGTGATGATGGGCGCCGCGCAGATCGACCGCCACGGCAACCAGAACATCTCGTGCATCGGCGAATGGTCCGAACCGGACCGGCAGTTGCTGGGCGTGCGTGGAGCACCGGCCAACACGGCTAACAACACAACGAGTTACTGGGTGCCACGCCACTCGCCGCGGGTCTTCGTCGAGCGCGTGGACATGGTGTGCGGGGTCGGATACGACCGGGCCGCCGCGGCCGGACCGTCCGCCACACGCTTCCACGAGATCCGCCGGGTCGTCAGCGACCTCGGCGTCTTCGACTTCGAGACCCCCGATCGCGTGATGCGCATCCGCTCCCTGCACCCCGGAGTGACCGTGGACCGGGTTCGGTCGGCGACCGGCTTCGAACTCGCCGTACCAGAACAGCTCCCCACCACCCGGGAGCCCACGGCCGAGGAACTGCGGCTGATCCGTGAGGTCCTCGACCCGCGTGGACTGCGCGACCGCGAGGTGCGGCCGTGACCGCGTCCGGGATGCCGGTGATCCGCACCCCGCTGACCGGGCTCGTCGGGGTGCGCCACCCCATCGTGCAGACCGGCATGGGCTGGGTGGCAGGCCCGCGCCTGGTGTCGGCCACCGCCTGCGCCGGCGCTCTGGGCATCCTGGGCGGCGCCACGATGACGATCCCCCAACTGCGCGCCGCCATAAGGAAGGTGAAGGAGCGCACGGACGCGCCCTTCGGGGTGAACGTGCGTGCCGACGCGCACGACGCCCCGGACCGCGTGCGGCTCATCATCGGCGAGGGTGTGAAGGTCGCCTCGTTCGCCCTGGCTCCCACCCGGGAGCTGATCGCCCGGCTGAAGGACGCGGGCATCGTCGTCATCCCGTCGGTCGGCGCGCGTCGGCACGCCGAGAAGGTGGCCGCCTGGGGGGCCGACGCGGTGGTGGTGCAGGGCGGCGAGGGCGGCGGCCACACCGGCGGCACCGCCACCACGGTCCTCGTCCCGCAGATCGTCGATGCGGTGGGCATCCCGGTGATCGCGGCCGGCGGTTTCTTCGACGGCCGCGGCCTGGTCGCCGCCCTGGCGTACGGCGCGGCCGGGATCGCCATGGGCACCCGGTTCCTGCTCACCGCCGACAGCACCGTCCCGGACGCCGTCAAGGCCCGCTACCTGGCCGCGACGGTGCGGGACGTCACCGTCACGACCCGGGTGGACGGCCTTCCGCACCGGATGCTGCGCACCGAGTTGGTCGACGCCCTGGAACACTCCGGCCGCCTCGCCGCGCTCGTGCGTGCGGCGAGACACGCCGCCGCCTTCCGGAAGGTGTCCGGGACGAGCTGGGCGGCGATGGTCCGCGACGGTCTGGCCATGCGGCACGGCAAGGAATTGACATGGGGTCAGATTCTGCTGGCCGCCAACACCCCGATGATGCTCAAGTCCGCGATGGTGGACGGCCGGCCCGACCTCGGCGTGATGGCCTCCGGCCAGATCGCCGGGGTCATCGACGACCTGCCCGGCTGCGCGGAACTGGTCAACCGCGTCATGACCGAGGCCGCTGCCGTCCTCGACCGCCTGTCCGAGGCGCGATGATGCGCGGCGAAGGGCTACCCGGCAGCACGTCGGCGGCCCGTGCGGTGTGACCCGTGGTCGCCGCGCACCCGGCGTCCCCCGGAGCGGCGGGCGGCGGGTCAACAGGTCGGTGTCGCTGGAGGCCCTGTTCGTGGGTGTCAGCGCCTCGATCACCGGCCTGCTCGTCGGCGGCATCGGCGCCGGGGTGCAGTCCCAGATGGGCTCCATCGGGTCGAGGCCATGACCGGCTCGCCGGTGATCTCCCCGACGAGCGTCGTGGCCACCCTGCTCACCGGGATCGTGGTGACCGTCGTCTCCGCGATGCCGCCCGCCCGCCGGGCCTCCCGCATCGCCCCGGTGGCGGCGATGAGCAGCAACGACAGGTGGCCACGGCTCTCGCCCGGATCGCGGGCAGTTGGGTCCGACTGCGCCGGGAACACGCCGCAACGCCGCGCTCTCAGGCCGCGAGAGACGCGGTGCAGGCCGTCATCGCCGCCTACGAGACGGGTGTGATCTCACCATCCGGATGAGCCGGGGGAGTTCCATGGCGACCGCACCTCCCGCCGGAACAGGGCCGTCCAGAGGAAGGGTTCGCCGAAGCAGGCGGACCCGGGTGGTTCGTCGCGCATGCGCCGCAGTTCGACCTCCGTCAGGTCGGAGAAGATCCAGCGCAGGGCCTGCGGTGTGTAGGCGAGGCCGCCGTGGAGGCGGGAGTGGCGGTAGAAGTCGGCGTCGGGGAGTTCGGATCCCATCGCGCCGGCCGCGAAGCAGGTGAGGGCGAAATGGCCGCCGGGCGCCAGGGCGCGATCGAGGAGGGCGAGGTAGCTGATGCGGCGGTGCGGCGGCAGATGGTGGAAGCAGCCGGAATCGTAGATCAGGTCGTACGGGCCGACCAGTTCGGTGCCGACGAGGGTGAAGGCGTCGCCGCAGTGGAACCGGACCTCGGCGCCCGCCCCGCTGGCGCGGTCCTCGGCCCAGGCGATGGCCGCTGGGGAGAGGTCGGCGGCGTCCACCTCGAACCCCAGCGAGGCGAGGTGGAGCGCGTTGCGGCCGGGGCCGCAGCCCACATCGAGGGCGCGACCGGGGGCGATCAGGCCCCGGTCGAGGTACGAGACCAGGTTCTCGTCCGGCTTCGCCGCGAAGAACGGTACCGGCCTGGAGCGGTCCGCGTAGAAGCCGTCCCACCAGGAGGCCGCGTCGGCCGTCCAGCGGTCGGCCCCCGGCGCGAACAGGCCGTCCAGGAGCGTGAGCACATCGTCCACCGTGCGGATGCCGCGGTCCATCCGGTCCCCTTTCCCGATCCGGCGATCGTAGGTCCGGCTGATGCGGATGCCCAGATCAGGCGGTGTGACCGGATGCTGTGGGCGGCCGTGTGGGACGCTCGGGCGCGGATAGCGAAGGCACCACCCGCGGGTCGGGGTGACCAGCCGTCAGCACCGGTGCCGAAGCCCGTCGCACGGGCGATTCCAGCCGGCCCGACGCGGGTTTTTTCGGTATGCCGCCGGTATGGGCGGCGGGAGCGCCCCGTCAGGCAATCGGCCGGCTCCCGCCGCCTCCGGGCCGTCAGCCCAGGGGCTTGCTGAGTACGGCCTTGCGGTGGCTGAACGTCTCCAGCGAGTAGCGGCCGTGGTAGCTGCCCATGCCGCTCTCGCCCACACCGCCGAACGGCAGGTCCGGCACGGTGAGATGGGCGACCGGCAGCCCGAACCCCAGGCCGCCGGAGGAGGTTTCGGCCGACAGGCGCTGCCGGACGTCCTCGGACTCGGTGAACGCGTAGAGCGCCAGCGGCTTCTCTCGCTCGTTGATGAAGGCGATCGCCTCGTCCACCCCGGCCACCTCGACGATCGGCAGGATCGGTCCGAAGATCTCCTCGCGCATGACCGGTGAATCCGCGGGTACTTCGGCGAGGACGGTCGGCGCGATGTACTTCCCGGCGCGGTCGTGCCCTCCGCCCACCACGGTCCGCCCGGAGCCGAGGAGCGCGGTCAGCCGGTCGAAGTGCCGTTCGTTGACGATCCGTCCGTACTCGGGGGCGGTGGCCGGATCCGGCCCGTACATGTCCTCCACCGCCTGCGCGAGTGCGGATTCGAGCCCTCGGGCGGTTTCGGGGTCGGCCAGGACGTAGTCGGGGGCGACGCACGTCTGTCCGGCGTTGAGGAACTTGCCGGCCGCCAGCCGGGATGCGACGGCCGCGAGATCGGTCCCGCGGTCCACGAACGCCGGGGACTTGCCGCCGAGTTCGAGTGTCACCGGCGTGAGGTGCTTGGCGGCGGCCGTCATCACGATGCGGCCGACGACCGCGTTGCCGGTGTACAGGATGTGGTCGAACCGCTGCTCCAGCAGTGCGGTGGTCTCCGGCACGCCGCCCTCCACCACGGCGACGGCATCGGTGTCCAGGTACCGCGGCAGGTAACGGGCGAGCGCCGCCGAGGTCGCCGGGGCCAGTTCGCTCGGCTTGGCGACCACGCAGTTGCCCGAGGCGAGGGCGCCCACCATAGGGGCGAGCAGGAGCTGCGCCGGGTAGTTCCACGGGGCGATGACGAGGACGACACCCAGCGGGTCGTGCACCGTCCAGGCCGTCGCACCGTCCAGGAAGGCGGGCACGGGAGCCGGCTGCGGGCGCAGCCACTCCTCCAGGTGGTCCAGGGTGTGGTCGATCTCCCGGATAGTGAAGTCGATCTCGGTGCGGTACGCCTCCTTCTCGCTCTTGCCGAGGTCCTCGTGGAGCGCCGCGACGAAGTGCTTCCCCTCCTCGGTGAGCATCTCCCGCATCCGGCGCAGCTGCCGGGTCCGCCACTCCAGGGGCCGCGTGCGGCCGGTGCGGAAGGTGGACCGCAGGCGGGCGACCACGGCGGCGGGCTCGGCGGGAACGGTGTCGTCGCGGTGGGTTCCGGGTGTGGTGTGGGTCATCGGGTCCTCGGTCGGGTACTGGGGCCCGCGGCTGCGGGCCGCGGGTGTGGTTCCGGGGGTCGGCCGCGGGGCGCGGGCGGCCGTTGCTTGAGATCCTCAAGCAACCGGATCTATGTAAATACCAACAATTGAGTATGTCAAGCGATGGAGGTACCCTCGACACCGTGCCCAAGCCCGACACCACCCCTCCCGCGGCCCAGGACCTGGTCGAACCGCTGGCTCGCACCGTTCGCGCCTACCACGACGAACTCGCCGTCGTCGCGCTGCGTCACGGGCTGACCACGGCGCAGGCCCGCGCGCTGATCGCGCTCCGCGAGCCCCTGTCCATGCGGGCCCTCGCCGACCATCTGGTGTGCGACGCCTCGAACGCGACCGGGCTCATCGCCCGCATGGAAGCCCGCGGCCTGGTCCGGCGGGACGCCTCTCCCCGTGACCGCCGCAGCAAGGTGGTGACCGCCACCGAGGCCGGGCGGGAGCTCGCCCAGCGCATCCGGGCCGACATGCACGGCCTGCATTCCGCACTCGAGGCCCTCACCGCGGACGAGCGCGCCGCCCTGCTGCCCCTGCTCAACCGGCTGGGCGACCTGCTGGAACGCTGACGGCCCGCCACCTTCGCGACCGAGGCTCGCCGCGGCGGCGTGCCCGTGGCGCGTGAACTCCCCGCACTGTCAGGGCGGTTACCGGTGGTGCGGGCGAGTCGCGTCCATGTACTATGCCATTCACCATAGTTACCGGCCGGTAGGGGTGAGTGGTACATGAGCCCGCGCAAGAGCGACAGCCGAGAGCGGATGATCTCCAGCGCCGTCGCGCTGCTGCGGGAATACGGTGCCAGCGCGACCAGCGTCGATCGGGTGCTGGCGCACAGCGGTGCGCCCCGCGGTTCGGTCTACCACCACTTCCCGGGCGGGCGCACGCAGTTGATCGGCGAGGCGGTCGCGAGTGTCGGCGATGTCGTCTCCGCCTTGATCGAGGACGCCGCTCGCTCCGGTGACCCGCTGGAGGCGATCGACGCCTTCTTCGCGCTGTGGCGCGACAGGCTCATCGAGAGCGGGTTCCGGGCGGGATGCTCCATCGCGGCGGTGGCGGTGGAGACCAATGACGACGCCCCGCAGCTGTCCCGCGCCGCGGCCGCGTACTTCGCACGTTGGCAACAGGCGCTCGCCGGTGTGTTCACCCGGAACGGAGTATCCGTCGAGCGGGGTCGGCGGCTGGCCGCCTTCGTGGTCGCCGCGGTCGAAGGCGCGGTGATCATGTGCCGGGCCGAGCGGAGCATCGTCCCGCTCGAGGCGGCGGCCGCCGAGATCCACGACTTGCTCAGCCATGCGCTGGGCGGCCGGCCCGACGCCGGTCACCCGCCCCGGTCGACGTGACCCAAGGCGGCCCCGGCCCCATTCCGTCTCCCTGAGCACGCGAACGACCCATGTGAAGGAGCAATCCATGCCCACGCTCGACCGACAGGACGACGTCTTCGTCCTCGACATCGGAGACACCGAGAACCGCTTCCACCCGGACTGGCTCACGTCTGTCAATGCCCTGCTGGACGAGGTGGAGAAGGCGGAGGGGCCGCGGGCCCTGGTGACCGCCGCGACCGGCAAGTTCTACTCCAACGGCCTGGACCTGGACTGGCTGTTCGCCCATGCGGACCAGGCGGGCGAATACGTCGCGAGAGTCCAGGAGCTCCTGGCCCGGCTGCTCACGCTGCCCCTGGTCAGCGTCGCGGCCCTGCAGGGGCACACGTTCGCGGCCGGGGCCATGTTCTCCCTGGCCCACGACCTTCGTGTGATGCGCGCCGACCGGGGCTACTGGTGCCTGCCCGAGGCCGACATCAACATCCCGTTCAGCCCGGGCATGTCCGCCCTCATCCAGGCCAGGCTGAGTCCGCAGACCGCGCACGAGGCCATGGTGACCGCCCGCCGCTACGGTGGCGGCGACGCACTCGCCGCCGCCATCGTCGACCGCACGGCGGACGAGGCCGGGGTCCGTCAGGCCGCCGTCGAGACGGCCCGTGCACACGCGGCCAAGGCGGGCCCCACCCTGGGCACGATCAAGGCCCGCATGTACGCCCCCGTCCTGGAAGCGCTGCGGGACAAGGACGTCCCGCTCGGCTGAGGGCCCGGGGGCTGATCCCAGGGGTGTGCGCGGCCGTTCAGCGAGCGCGCCCCGCTCCGGCCGGTCCCGCGGCGGCTGCCGGAGGCAGAG
>CAYNNX010000080.1:0-21532 GCA_964398515.1 uncultured Streptantibioticus sp.
GTGAACCCGGTGTCGGCGCCCGTGTCGAGGCCGCCGGGGAAGCTCTGGCGGTCCGTCAGTTCGCCGCGCACTTCGTGCCACCGGCCGTCGGCGTCGCGGACGTGACCGTAGAACGTGTGCAGCTCCAACGCGAAGCAGTCCGACGCCTCGGTGCCCGACCCCGCACGCCAGTCGAGCCGGGCGGGCAGGCCGCGTTCACCGCTGTCGATGTGCAGCCGCCAGGTGGGACCCGCCTCCCAGCCCCCCCCTCGGCGCCGGCCGCACGCCGCTCGGTGCGGTAGCTGAGCAGGGACGTGGCGAACGCATCGTCTGGCACGGCTCGTTCCGCACCATCGCGGTCCCACACGTGCTCGATCAGGACCCGGTAGAGCCACAGGTGGCTGCGGGCGTCATCGCTCGAGCGCAGCACCAGGGCGTTGCCGCGGCCCGGGTTGAGCAGTTCGGCGGGGACCGTTACCACGATCTCCTGGGGTATGTCGCCCGCCTCCGGGGACGCGGAAGCCGCTGAGCAGTTTCGCGGAGTTGATGCTGACCTCCAGCGGCGCGAAGCCGGGCCGGGGGCCGAGCTTGGAGAAGCCCGCGGTTTGGCCGTCGGGATAGTGGCCATCCATAGCCCTTGACGCCGTGGCTGGTCAGCGACGCGCGGTGTCGGCGGCGAGGGCGTGGTGCAGGCGGGCGTCGACGGAGTAGCGGCCGGCGCCCACTAGGAGCAGGAAGACGCTGCCACACAGTTGGGCGACCTCGACGCGGGACTCGTGGGCGAAGTCCCACCAGCCGCTCTCCCCCTTGAACAGGGCCACGTGTCCCCACAGCAGTGGCAGTTTCGTGATCGCCAGGGCACCGATCATGTCGATCACCATGGGCACTGCGGCCAACCGGGTGAGCAGGCCCGCCAGGATGAGGACGCCACAGCCGATCTCGAAGACTCCGTCGAGGGTGGCGAAGAAGGCGGGCGCCGGGATGCCGACCTTGTCGAACCGGCCGGTGCCCAGCGAGGCCGAGCGCAGGAATTTCAAGATGCCCTCGGAAAGGAAGATCGCCCCCACGTAGAAGCGAATCCATAGCACCGCACCCGGTGCGCGGGTCTGGACAAGCCGGGACAGCCAGCTGCGCGACTGCGTCATTCCAGAGACCTGCCTCGGACAGATGGCGGTGACCTCGACATCATCCTGCACCGTCGCCGCGTCGCATGGTGGCAGACCGGACGGGTCCTGCGTACGGGTGATGTGCTGCCGCCGGACGGTCGTCCCAACCGGCCGCCGCCAGCGCCGCGACCACCGCGCCGACCGCGAGCTCTGCTTGGTGCGGCCCCTTGAACCGGAGGGGACTGTGGCGAGGGCGTGCGGCAGGTGCCGGTCGCGGGCCATCGCCAACGTGGTCCGCGAGACGCCCAGGATCCGCGCCGGAAGCGACCCGAGCGCAGCGACACCAGCCCCGACACGTACCACCGGGGCCATCCCGGAAGCGCGCTCGCCCAGTCTGCGGTTGAGCGGCGAGCGGATCGAGGACCAGCCGGTGCCGGCGTTGGTCAAGGCAGCCCGGGACACCGAGTCGCTGGGTCTCGGGGCCTCGGTGCCGTGTCGGGTTTCCTTGTGGGTTCCGTGGCGTCGGCCGTTCTGGCGCACGCGGAGCACCCGGTGATGCCGGCACGCGGCGGTGAACTGGCCGAGAGCGAGAGGGTGCTGGAGGCCAATGCCGTTCCGCCGCCGTGGGCCCGGCCGCGCGAAACGGTCCGGGTGGGGAGGGCGTGGCGGGCGTCGGGACGGCACCCCGTTGATCCCGTCCGCCCCAGGTACCCGCCGCACCACGCTGTTCCCGCGCGACCTGCACCGACTCGTGCCCTGATGCAGACGGTGGTGGGGTGCCCCGGTCTCGGCCCCTGGGCACCCCATCAGTCAGCCGTGCCGACCCTACGGACGGCCCTGGATCACGGCGTGCGTGCCGCTGGTCCGCCAGGTCTCGCCCGTGGCCTCCAGTTCGGCGAGCGTCTGGCTGTCCAGCCCGACGATCTCGTCGGACTTCGGCGTACGCAGGGCGACGAGCGGGCTGGGGAAGTACCACGTCGACTCCGCGAACGACGAGGTGGCAGGCGAGAGATGGGCACCAACAAGCCTAGAGTCGGCGAAGTCCGCTGAGGACTCTTTCGAGCAATGTGCGGTCCGGGCCGTCGCCGTCCAGATTCACTGTCTGATGGACGGAGATCAGTCCGTGCTCCGCCATGTCGCTGAGGAGGACCTTGGCCACTCCCAGAGGCACGGAGAGCAGCGACGCGACCTCAGCCACCGACCTGGGTTCCCAGCACAGCTCGATCACCGCCCGGTGGTCCGCCTGTGTGACGGCCGTGGAACGGTGGCCCAGTTCGGTGGTCGTCACCAGCGTCTCGATCTGGAAGTTGTACTGCGATCTGGTCCGGCCGCCCGTCCAGGCGTAGGCGCGGACGGACGAGGCCGGCACCTGCGTCTCGTCCTGGCTCAACTCGCCCCCAGCGTGGGGCGGTTCGTCTGCGGGCGGAGTCGGCGTGAAGGCGTGGGTGGTGGCCGGGGGTGGCGTTTCCTCGCGGTTGGGGGTAGCCGCTGCCTCCGGCGCGGAGCTGGGGCGGGACTTCTTTCGCTTGCGTCGGCCGTTGTCGAAACTGAACGCGTTGAGCACATCGGCGAACGTCTGGTCGTCCTCAGCCCCCTCGCCCCCTCTTGGGGCGCCACCAGAGGGGTTCTCACCGGGGCTCATGGTCTCCTCATCGGGCTAGCGGGCCGCAGTCGGCTTCAATCCGTGCAGCTCGGCGCGCAGTTCGGGCGTCAGCATCTCACCGACCTGGTCGACGAGCACGGTCATCTCGTAGACGACCTGACCGATCTCGCAGTCCGGAGCTGCCAGTACGACCAGGCACGAGCCGTCCCTGATCGACATGAGCAGCATGTTCCCGCGCTCCATCTGGACCACGGTGCGCAGCACGTCACCACTGTCCAAACAGTGGGAAGCGCCCTGGATAAGGCTGATGGCGCCCGCGGCTACCGTGGCGAGTTGCTCTGCGCGATCGCCCGACAGCCGGTTCGATGCAGTGAGCAACAATCCGTCGGCCGAGATCACCACGGCGTGGGCGACGTTGGGGACGCGCTCGGTGAAGTTGGTGACCAGCCATCCGAACTGGCTCACCTCTCGAGCCTGGGGTGAGGTCATAGCTTCTTCCTGCCCGTTCGTCGATGGTTGTCATGTCTCGTCGGGGCGGGCCCGACGAATGGCTGCCTGGTAGCTGCTGAGGAACGTGTGGGTGCGGCCTGCGTCCAGGTTCCTGGGCGTCTTCTCTCCGGCGCCAGGCGGGGCGGCCTGGTCCTGGGCCGGGCGCGCGCGGGGAACCCGCCTGGGCAGCCCGGCCGGAGTGCGTTCGCCTGCTTCCTGGGCGTCCGACGGCTCGGCGCCGACCGGGCGTCGGCCGGTGGCGGGCTTGGCGCTCCTCTCGTCGAGGCGCCGTGGTAGAGGGGCGGGCACTGCGGGGGAGGTGTCGGCAGACCGTCGCCCGTCGGGTGCCGGGACGCTTCCATCCCCTGACGTGGCCTCGGCGTTCGCCGCGTGCGGCACCCGCGAGCCTCCGGTGTCGTCGGTGGAAGACCCCGCCGGTACCGTCCCGGAAGCGGCCGGTTCGAACCAGGGTGAGGGGGGCGGTTCCTGGTGAGCCGGTTCGGGCGGTTGCGGCGCCACCGGGTCCTTCGGAGCCGTCCGGGCATGGCCGTCCACCGACGCCGTGCTCTCACCGGCTCGGCGATCCGCGGACCCGCTTTCCTTCTTCTCCGGTGGGCGAGGGGCAGGGTCAGCGGAACCGCGCCGGTTGCCGTTGACGGGGTGAGGGTGGCTGAGCGCGGCAGCAGCGGCGGGTGGCCGCCTCGATGTGTGCTGCGGCACGGGGAAATCCACGAATGTCCGGGCAGAGCTCGCGCCGTCCATCCCGGCGGCGTCCCATGGCCCGAAGTCGGACAGCGAGTCTCCCTGGCCGTTGTGTACAGGCCGGGTCACGTGTACCAAGTCAGGTGGTATCAGTACGCCGACCCGCAGGCCCTCGGCATCCGGCGCCTCGGTCAGCTCCACGGCGATGCCGTGCCGATTGGCCAGACGACCGACGACGAACAGGCCCATCTGCCGGGACCTGGGCGCATCCGCGGAATCGTCCGCCGCCACTCGGCGGTTCGCTTTGGCGAGATCGGATTTGCTCATCCCGATCCCCTGGTCGCGGACCTCGATCCGCACGGAGCCGTCGGGGTTCTGTGCGCTGTTGACGGTCACCTGGGTGTGCGGCGGGGCGAACGTGGTGGCGTTGTCCAGCAGCTCGGCGATCAACCGCGCCAGGTCACCGGCCGCGTACCCGGCGACGTCGACGGACGGCGCGGGATGCACCATGACGCGCTGGTAGTGCTCGATCTCGGAGACGGCGGCACGCAGCAGATCGCCCAGCGGCATAGCCCGATGGGAGGGGCGGACCAGCGTGCTGCCACAGAGAACCATCAGATTCTCGTTGTTGCGCCGCATGCGGGTCGCCAGGTGGTCGAGTTTGAACAGGTTGGCCAACTGGTCCGGGTCTTCTTCGTGCCGTTCCAGCTGTTCCATCAACCGCAAAAGCCGGTCCACGAGGCTTTGACTGCGCCGGGAGAGGTTGACCAGGGTGTCCCTCAGGTCGCTGCGTAGCGCGGCCTGCTCCGCCGCCAGGCGAACGGCTTGACTGTGCACTGCGTCGAACGCCCTGGCGAGCTGGCCGAACTCCTCTGTCGTGTGCACCGGCACGGCGTCGATCGCGGTGCTCGACGCCTGGCCCTCGCGGATGCTTGCGACCGCTGCCGGGAGCCGGCGATCGGCCACATCGAGTGCGCTCGTCCTGAGGACGGCGAGAGAACGCAGCAGGTTCCGGCCTATCACGAAGCCGACTGCGACAGCGAGCAGCAGCGCGGCGAAGAGCAGTACGGACTCGGCGCCGGCCAGGTTGCTTGTCTGGTCCTGAAGCGCGGCGGAGGTCGTGCGAAGCCGGTCGGCGAGGTCCGCCTCCACCTTCTCAAGGAGCCGCCCGGTTGCCTCCGAGTCCTGGTTCCAGACTCCGGGCGCCAGCCTCAACGGCCAGGCGGAGGCTTGCTGCCGACCACTCGCCCCTTGGGCGAGCAGTGCGTCGACCACCTGGGCGCGTTGGCTGACGGCCGCGCCGGTGACGGTCCGTTGGTAATCGCGCCACTCCGCGGCGGTGGCCACGGCCCTGAAGTCGCCGATCTTGTCCTGCAACCGGATATCGGCCTGCTGGAGTGCCCTGATCAACTCTGTTCCCGGCGCATCGCCCCGTCCGCGGGCGTCCAGGATGATGGCGTGCTCAAGGTGGATCTGTTCCTGGGCCATCTCCAGGTCGTAGAGCGCGGTCGCGGGTCCGGACAACTGGGGTTCGCCGAACTCGCTGACCAGTGCCTGGTCCAGATCCAAGAGCCCCTTGATGATCGCGTTGTATTCGCCTGCCGCAGTCCACGCCGCGATGTGTCCGGATGCCACCCGCTGACGCATGGGGTGCAGCCCGGCCAGGAGTCCGACGGCGTCGTGGAAACGATTCGCCGAGGCCCCCTGAAGGAGACGTGCCTGCTTTGTGGTGTTCGCGACGGCGGCCTGGGCGGTGTCGACGTGCCGGGCCTGCTGCTGGAGCATGGCTGCATCAACGGACGCACCGCCGTGCAGCCGCTCGACCGACAGGGTCCGTTCCATCTGGAGGGCCCCGATCAATGGCATGAGTCCGTCGCGCAGGTCGACCAACCGCTGCATCCTCGCGTACGAGTTCGCGCGCTCGACCTCACGTTGGATCTGCACGACGCCCAACGCGACGGCCAGCAGGGCGGGCACCACGAGAACGGCACCGACCTTCACCGGCAGTCGCCAGCTCCGCCACTCTACGACGGTGTCCCACCACCATGTCCGATATGCGCGCGAAGCCGCGTGCCTGGCGGCGCTCATGAGATGCGCTCCGATCCCGGAACGGCTTTCTCACGGGGATATATCACGATGCCGTTTCTCCCGGACTTCACCGAAGATGGAAGTCGAGTAGCCGCGGGCACATCGACCTGCTCGGGGGCAGCCGTTGCCCAGACTTGACGATGTGCCAGCGGGATAGCCGCTACTTGAGGAATAGTTTGCGACTCGTCAAGGCGAGCTCATAGAGGCCGTAAACGAAAGGGACGGTCACCCACAGCCAGGCCGCGAACAGCAAAACGGGAGAGGCCTTGGTGGTCCCGGTCGGCGGAACATCATCCAGATGGGTCATCAGTTGGCCGTCCTCTCTGCCGGAGTGTGTTCGGTTTCGACATCAAACGCCGACTGCGGTTCGTGGAACCTCGGATTGACCGGGCGTACCAGTTCGTTTGCGATGAAGCCGACGACGAGCAGTGCGATCATAAGGGAGAACGAGAACGTATAAAGGTTGGGCCCGGTGTGCCCGGCCTTCTTGCCGGAATCCGCAAGGGCGTCAACGATTTCTGGTCCGGCCACCCCCGCAACAGACCACGCGGTGAGCAGCCGGCCGTGGATCGCGCCGACCTGATAGGTGCCGAACAAGTCCTTGAGGTAGGCCGGCACGGTCGCGAAACCACCGCCGTAGAACGACAGGATCACCATGGTCGAGATGACGAACAACGCCGTGCTGCTGCTCTTTCCGAGCAGCACGGTCAGGTAGAGGAGGGCACCGCCGCCGAGGTAGAGGCGGTAGATGTTCCTCCTGCCGATCACATCGGAAACCGACGACCATAGGAAGCGACCGGTCATGTTGGCCAGGGACAAGAGGGCGACGAATCCGGCGGCGGCGGTCGCGCTCACCGGACTGGCGGTGTTGCGGAAGAAGTCCTGGATCATCGGGGACGCCTTCTCCAGGATCCCGATCCCAGCCGTGACGTTCATGCACAACACGATCCACAACAGCCAGAACTGGTAGGTCTTCACCGCGTTCTTCGCCGATACGTCCGCGGTGGTGACGAGCTTCTTCCCGGCGTCGTCCGCCTGCTCCCAGCCAGCCGGTCGCCAGTTCGCCGGTGGCACCCGTACGAGCACCACGCCGAGCGACATGAATACGGCGTAGACCAGGCCGTGAACGAGGAACGTCATCGCGATACCGCTCGGCTGGGCACCGAAGGCGGAGAGCATCCTCGCCGACCACGGAGACGCGATCAGCGCTCCACCGCCGAAACCCATGATCGCAATACCGGTAGCCATGCCCGGCCGGTCGGGAAACCACTTCATCAAAGTGGAAACCGGCGAGATGTAGCCGATGCCGAGCCCGATCCCGCCGACGACACCGTACCCGAGGACTACTAGCCAGTAATTATGTGTGGCCACACCGAGCGAGGCGATCAGGAAGCCCGCGGAGAAGGCCACGAGCGACACGAACATGGCCCAGCGAGGCCCCTTGCTCTCGACGAGGGTTCCACCGAAGGCGGCAGAGAGTCCCAGCACGAGAATGCCGATCTGGAAGGGTAGCGCGCTTGCCGTGCTCGAAATGTGGAGAGACTTTTCCAGCGGTGCTTTGAAGATGCTCCAGGCGTATGCCTGGCCGATCGAGAAGTGAATCGCGAGAGCTGCCGGAGGAATCAGCCATCGATTCCATCCTGGCCCCGCGATGACGCGGGAGCGCTCGAGAAAACCCACCGGTTGCCCACCTTCCGATCTCGGGAGCCAACTCCGGAACCACCCCGCGGCGAGATATTTACGCGCATACGGACCGGTGCCCCAGGGTTGGCGAGTGTAGGGCACCCCCGCCGAAGGTACCAACAGCTCGCGTGGGTCCGGACGGTCGGCAACTGGCGCGGCGCGCACGCACGTTGGCTGTGCGGGTCGGCCCTCTACCAGTGGCAGCGCCGGCATGCGAGATTCTTTACAAAGTCTTCTTAGTCAGTTCGCGAAATACTCCAACTCCAATCCAGAACCGGGCTTGGTGCGCCGTTACCTAGTACATGGAACGAGGGATCCGTCATCAGGGTTACCAGTAGAGATGTCCACTATGACGCCGAGTGCGATGAAAATGATGACAAACCACACGTCATGGAGGGATGATGACCACGGCTGGCCTGCCTGCTCTGCACACCTGCCAACGCACCTGAAGAGGCGGGCCGTTGACTGCATCCGGCGCATCGCTACACTTGCGTCCCCGCCAGACGGCCTCGTCTCGCGCTCTCGCGAAGGCCGATCGAAGATGCCCCCGCCGTCGGTCGAACGATGCCTTGCTTGAAATACCCTTGGAGAGGACCATGACGAGAGAGTCGCGGTCTCCCGTGCCGATTCCAGCCGCACGGGTCGCCACGCGGGAGCCCGCCGATCGGCGTGTGTCGCCGGCCGATGTCCAGGCTCGCCTCGAGCGCCTGGATGGGACCGATCTGTCGGCGATTCAGCGAAGTCCGGAGTTCGTTCGGCTTCGCCGGCGGTTGCGTCTCTTCATCTTCCCGACGAGCGCGGCTTTCTTCTGCTGGTACATGACTTTCGCCGTCTTGTCGGCCTACGACCGTGGGTTCATGAAGCGCAAAGTTTCCGGCGAGGTCAACGTGGGCACCGTCCTCGGCCTGCTGCAGTTCGCGACGACGATCGTGATCGTGTTGATGTACCGGCGCTTCGCGAGGAAGAAACTCGATCCGCAGGTCGACAAGGTTCATGAACTGGCGGGAGCCGGCAAAGAATGACAGTACAGATCGCGGTCGGCGCGACCGGCAACCCGGTGATCAACGTCGGCGTATTCCTCGCCTTCGTCGTCGTTACGCTGTTCGTCGTCTACAAGGCCAGCAGTAGTAGTCCGACGGCGTCCGACTACTACGCCGCCGGAAGCGCCTTCAACGGCGTCCAGAACGGGGTGGCCCTCTCCGGGGACTTTCTCTCTGCGGCTTCTTTCCTCGGTATCTCCGGGGCCATTGCCGTCCACGGATACGACGGGTTCCTCTACTCCGTCGGATGGGTCGTCGCTTGGCTGGTCGCCCTCCTGCTCATCGGTGAAAGGCTGCGTAACACCGGTCGGTTCACCGTGGGCGACGTGATGGCCTTCCGTATGAAACGGCGTCCGGTGCGTGCGGCGGCGGCCAACGCCACCTTGGTGATCACGTTCTTCTACATGCTCGCCCAGATGGCCGGTGCCGGCGGCCTCATCGCCCTGCTGCTCCATGTTCAGAGCAAGAGTGGTCAGGACCTCATCATCACAGGGGTCGGCATCGTCATGGTCTTCTACGTCCTGGTGGGCGGTATGAAGGGCACGACCTGGGTCCAGATCGTCAAGGCGACCCTCCTGCTGCTCTGCGTGAGCTTTATCAGCGTGTTCCTCCTCGGCAAGTTCGGATTCAGTTTCTCGCAGATCCTCGAGCATGCGGCGCAGAACAGCCCCGCCGGCGAGCGCATGCTTGACCCGGGCGCCTGGTACGGCAAGAACCCGATGACCGAGCTCGACTTCGTCTCGCTCGCACTCTCCCTGGTGCTTGGCATCTCCAGCCTGCCGCACGTGCTGATGCGCTTCTACACGGTGCCCGACGCCAAGGAGGCGCGTAGTTCGGTGATATGGTGCTCCTGGGTGATGTGTGTCTTCTACCTGGGAATTCTGGTCGTCGGGTACGGTGCTACCGCGCTTGTCGGTTCGGACACGATTCTGCATGCCCCGGGCGGGGAGAACTCCGCTGCTCCGCTTCTAGCCTTCAAGATCGGCGGCGCCGTACTGCTTGGAATCGTCTGCGCGGTTGCGTTCGCGACGATCCTGGCGGTGGTCGCCGGCCTGACGTTGGCCGCCTCGGCGTCGTTCGCACACGATGTCTACGCGAACGTGATCCGAGATGGGAAGGCCGATCCTGGCTCGGAGGTGCGGGTCGCCCGTCTGACGGCGGTCGTTATCGGCTGTCTGGCCATCGCCGGCGGGATCATCGCTAATGGCCAGAACGTCGCCTTTCTGGTTTCGCTGGCCTTGGCGCTCGCCGCGTCCGCCAACTTGTCGACGATGCTCTACACACTGTACTGGAAGCGCTTCAACACGACCGGGACGCTGTGGAGCATCTATGGCGGTCTGGCGTCCTGCCTTGTGCTAATCATCTTCTCGCCGGCGATCTCGGGCACCCCCACATCGATCGTGAAGGGTATCGACTTCCACTGGTTCCCCCTCACCAACCCTGGCATCGTCTCCATTCCGCTCTCCTTCGTCTGCGGGTACCTTGGCACTGTTTTCAGCAGGCATCCAGCGGACCCCGACAAGCAAGCGGAGATGGAAGTACGTGCACTGACCGGACTCGGTGCCAGGCCATAGAGGCGTCCGAGAGGCGTCAGGTGGGGACCGGGGAGGCGAGCGAAAGCGAACCGCTGACGAAGTGTCGAAAGCTGACATCGAAACCGGGGCTGTTAAAGGGCGCCGGGAGGAACCTGGCGGGGCCCGCTTATTGGAGGTGGTGCCCGGCATTGAGGCGGTGCGAGTCTGGTCTGCGGCTTCTGCGTGGAACGTGGGAAGACGAGTGCCGATACGGCCAACTTGGATTTGTCACACATGGGTTGGTGAGAGGGAGCGCGCTGGGCGGCGGAAACCGTGAGGCGTTGAGTACCGATGCGGCGCGCGCTGGCGGACCGGCTCGTAGGAGTGGTGAAGCCCTGGCAATCGGTCGCCGCTCTACCGACGTATCGCCCGACGCCGCGGCAAGGGGAAGGCGATCGTCGCTGTCGGCCGCTCCCTCCTGGTGATCATCTGGCACCTGCTGTCCGACCCCGACACCCGCGACACCGACCTCGGCTGCGACCACTACGAACAGCGCATCGATCCCGAGCGCCGCAAACGCCCACACGTCCACCGGCCCGAAGCCCTCGGCTGCAAAGTCACCCTTGAACCCGCAGCCTCACCTGGCCACAACGACACCCGGCCTCGCTACCGCTCGGCCGGGTGCTGCCGCCTGCCCAGGAAGGCACCGATTTTCGGATTTGAGGTCTACGCTCTGCTGACGGTCTACCAGGCACTGGCGCGGTCGCCGACGGCCTCACCGTCGTGCGGCGGGACCTGCCTCCAAAGGAGTGAGCCTCGTCGTGCTGCGGGTCGATCGGCTGCGCGGCCGCTGGCCGACTTGCTACCACCAAGCCACCGCTGGAGGCCCAGGGCGCGCGTGGGTAAGCGGAGCAGCACGTGCCAGTTCAACGGAAGCCACCATGCGCGGACGACCCAGGCGTACACGCTTCACAGCGAAATGATCAAGGGTGGGGTCATTGGCAACAACGTCGGAAGCTAGACGCAACGATGTTGCACTCGACGGGACACCATCGATAGGCACTCACGCAGCGGTGACGGGCGTGATGGGCGCTGCCGTTCCCGGGGCTGGGGAGTGCCGGCAGAGCGCGGACCTGTTGCTCGATCCGCCTGCGACCAGTGGACAGGCGCCTGCTGGACGGCGATGATCTGGCGCTATGGCTGATTCCCCCTCGAACCCCGCTGATCTGGGCGCTCCAGCCGAGCCTGCGCTGCTGCCCACCCAGGTCATCCCGTCCCCCAGACCGCTTAACCAGCCCGTGGAGGAGCCGACGAGAGTCGTCCTCGGCCAGGTGCTGCGAAGACACGGCGTACTGGCGCGCCGACGCGGTGCCAGGCTTCGCGCGGTCGGCACCGGAGTGCTCCTCGGGGCCGGTGCCGTGGCGGGCCTGTCCGTTTGGCTGTCCCAGCTCCACGGACCCTCCGCTCCCGCAACAGCCGGGCCGCACGAGCCCGGCGTTTCGGTGCCCGACCGGTCGGCGGAACACCTGCCCTCTGCGGCCGACGCCTCCGCCCACACCTCCACCCCGCGTCCGGCCGTCTCTGCGAAGCCTGCCGCCCATACGAACCGGCAGGGCCGCCAACAAGGGACGTCGTCTTCGGCCGCACAGCAGACCGGATCGGCCGGCGCGCAAGCGGCGGAAGCGCAGCAGTCGACCGGGCACCACGGCCTCACTCATCCACAGCCCACCGGCACCACCGCCGATCCGAACAGCGGATCCGGCTCGCCCGATCCCCTGCAGACCGCGGTCACGGGTGCGTTGGACGGTGTCCCGACACCGGGATGGTGACGGCTGAGGGGCTGCCGGACGCTCCGCCGTCGTCCCCGGCCACCTCTCACCCGACCGCCGTCGCCGCCCAGCCGCCGGGTGCGGCCGGGCTGCCTCCCGGTCTCACCGCGGGCAGCCGGGCGTGCCTACAGGAGCCACGGGACAGCAGCACGTAAGGAATCTGCTGGAAGCGGGTCAAGAATGCGTATGCTTCCCGGCGGAGCGCCGGGAAGTCTGGTCGGCAGCAGTCGGCCCTACGGTCGCGCAGTCCACCGCCAGTTAGGTCCCGCCGATGACGAAGCCCGCCCGCAACCGGCAGCCCTTCCTGTCACGTGTGGCCGCGGTGCTGCACGCGCGGCCGGTCCTCCTGGTCGCCTTCGCGTTCGCGGTCATGGCCGATCCCGTCTCCTCCGTCGCCTACGCGATCGAGGCCGCGCTGCGCGCCCTGCGGGGAGACCTCGGTCTGCTCCTGCCCACCATGGGCTTGGTGATCGGACTGATCGGGCTGGTCATCGTCAACTACCACCAGCTGGTGGCCCGCTATCCGCAGGGCGGGGGCGCCGCTGCCGCCGCGGGCGAGGCGTTCGGCGAGGCCTGGGCGTTCGTGCCGATCGGCGCGCTCGTCGTCGACTTCGTGCTGACGATCGCGATCAGCTCTGCGGCGGGCACCTCCGCGATCATCGCCTACCTGCCCGCGGCGGCGCCCTGGCGGATCCCCCTGGCTCTCGTCCTGACCGCGGGGGTGGCCGGGCTGACCTGGTTCGGGCATCTGGGCCGGGCGGTGTTCGCGGTGATGACGCTCGCCTTCATCGCGGTCACCGCAGCGGTACTCGCCGAGGGGCTGACGGCCCCGGTCCACTCGGCCGGCACGATCACCCGCACCGCACCGCACGCGGCTCCGCTCGCAGTGGCCCTCGCCTTCCCCGTGGCCATGGCGCTGGCCACCGGCGTCGAGGCGCCCTCCTCCGCCATCGCCCAGCTCGGCCAGCTCGACGACACCGGCCGGCGCCGCTTCGGCCGGGTCACCCTGTGGCTGACCCTGGCCATCGTCGGCAGCATCACCCTGGGCCTGACCGCCGAGGCCGTCCACCTGAGGATCGGCATCCCGCCCGCCGACAGCACGCAGATCGCAGAACTGGCGAAGCGGGCCGCCCCGGGTGGGCTGTACGCCGCCTTCCAGATGGTCACCGCCTTGCTGCTGCTGTCCGCCGCATCGTCGTCGTTCCAGGCCGGGCCCGGGCTTCTCAAGGCGCTCGCCCGCCATCACGACACGCACGGCAGCGGCCACACCGGCATCCTGCCTGCCGTGTGGGGCGCGACCAACCGCCACCACACCCCCTACTGGGGCGTGTTGCTGTTCCTCCTCGTCTCCGGAGCGGTGATCGCCGCCGCCGGTGGGCAGGACCAGCGGCTGGTGCTGTTCTACGCCGTCTCGGTCTTCATGTCGTTCCTGGCCGGGCTGGTCGCCATGGCCCGCTTCTCCGCCCGTGAGGGCGAGCCCGGACATCTGGCCGTGAACGTCGTCGGAGCCGTCGCCGTCGCCTTCGTCCTGGTGA
The DNA here is from genome assembly GCA_964398515.1 of uncultured Streptantibioticus sp. Classification (GTDB taxonomy): domain Bacteria; phylum Actinomycetota; class Actinomycetes; order Streptomycetales; family Streptomycetaceae; genus CAYNNX01. Next base: position 13,569 of record CAYNNX010000080.1, read on the forward strand.
TCAACCTCGCCCGCGGTGAGCCCATCGCCTCGCTGGCCGCGGCCCTGCTCATCGCCGGGCTGCTGTACCGGCTGTGGGTGAAGGCGGGACGCCCGCGCGGCGTACGCGAAGCCGCGGCCGAGGCCGAACACCTCGATTGAGGGTGACCGTGGACGAGCCCGAACGCCCACCCCCGGGCGCACCCGCGCGCCCGGGGTGCCGACGGTTCGGGAACCCCCTTCACCACCGGCCTTCGGGGGAACGGGGTCGAAGGCCGCGGCGTGGTGCCCCGGTAATACAGGCCGCCCGGGAGCGAGGCCGGCACGCCGCCGAGCCCGTACCGGGCCTGGGTGACGGCGAATCGGGCCGTCTGTTCGTCCAGGTGCGGGAAGACGAACCCGGAGGGCCTGCGGTAGTACAGCGACCGGATGCGGGCCAGGTCGGCGGTTCTGGTGGGCGTGGACAGGGTGCCTTCCACGCCGTTCGAGGTGAGGGTGGCCGCGACCGACAAGGTGGCCGGGAATTCTCCGGAGTCGAACTGAACAACCGGGACGCCCCGGCCGTGGGCGGCAGTGTCGCGAAATCAGGTCGCCGAACTCAGTGCGCATGATGTGGGCCATGGTCAACCGGTAATGCCGGCGTAGGCGATCCGGAGTTCCTCGGGTCCGCGCAGCAGCATGTTCGGCCGGTACGGCGGTGGGTCGACGACCAGGCGCGGGTTGCTCAGCCATGTCGCGATCGCGGTCAGCGCGGCCCGGCCTTCCATCCGGGCCACCGCGGCGCCGAGGCAGTAGTGCACGCCGCCGCCGAATGCGAGGTGCGCGTTGTCCGGCCGCTGCGGCCAGAACCGGTCCGGGTCGGCGAAGCGGTGCGGGTCGCGGTTGCCCGCGGCGAGCAGCATGACGATGCGGTCGCCGGCCGGCACGACCTGGCCCGCGACGCGGACGTCGGCGGTGGTGCGCCGGCCGTTCATCTGCACCGGCGGGTCGTAGCGCAGGACCTCCTCGACGACGGCCGGAGCCAGGTCGGGGTTGGCGCGCAACCGGTCGAGCACATCGGGGTTGCTCAGCAGGGCCAGGGTGCCGTTGGCGACGAGGTTCACCGTGGTCTCATGGCCCGCGATGAGCAACAGGCCCAGCGTGACGGCGAGTTCGACGGTGTTCATCCGGGTCGCCGGGTCGCCGTCGGTGAGCAGCCCGGAGATCAGGTCCGTACCCGGGTTGGCGCGACGCTGCTCGATCATGGGCATCAGATAGGCGCGCCAGTCGCGCCGGGTCACCTCGAGGTCGGCGATCTCCCGCTCGGTGAGGGTCTCGATCGGGTCCAGCGCGCGGGTGAGTCGGCCCGCGAAGGAGTGGAACACCGGCTCCTCCTCCGGCGGCACACCGAGCAGTGCGCAGATCACGCCCACCGGCAGCGGATAGGCCAGCGACGCGACCACGTCGATCTCTCCGGGACCCTTGCCGCTGTGCTGGTCGAGCAGGCCCGTGACCATGGCCTCGATGTGCGGGCGCATGCCCAGGATGCGCGGCACGAACTGGTGCATCGTCTGTTCGCGCAGGGTGTCGTGGTGCGGCGGGTCCAGGAAGAGGAGCGGTCCTTTGAACGGCTTTCCGTCCGAACCGAGCGGGATGTTCGGGTCGTCGGTGGGTACGGCGGCCTCGGCGCTGAGCCGGGGGTCGCGCAGCAGCGCGGTCATGTCGGCGTGCCGGGAGGCGAGCCAGGTGTGCTCGTCGAGTTGCTGGATCGGTTCCCTGGCGAGTTCGGCGAAGTACGGGTACGGGTCGTGCCGGTTGGCGTAATCGAGAAGTCGGCCGTACGCGGCGGCTGCGGGGTAGGGGCGGGTGCTGGTCATGACCGTCCTTCGTGGACCGCGGTGCTGACGGGTGCGCGCTGTGCGGCCGGGCGGGTGAAGCCCGCGTCGAGCACGGCCGCCGACTCGGGTGAGTCGGTCGCGTTGATGGCGGGCGGGAACGGTGCCCGCTCGGTGACGAGGGCGGCGTAGCCGTCCAGGACACGCGGCGAGTTGACCGCGACCGCGCCGACGGTGATCCCGCCCCGGCCGTAGGCGGCGACGAACGAGCCGTGTTGGAACGAGCCCTGGGCGAGCACGACCTCGTCGGCGAGGTGCGGCAGGCCGACGGACTTGATGTTCATGCCGAACTGGTCGGACCAGAAGGCAGGCAGTGCCGTGTTGTGCCGCAGGTCCGCCGGTGCGTGTGTGAGGTTGTGCGCGGCGACCTCGGCCTGGTCCACGGCGTTGCCCCAGTGTTCCAGCGACTGCGGTTCGGCGTCGAAATGCGGATGCCGCCAGCGGGCCACGTCGCCCGCGACGTAGACCTCTGGTACGACGACGCCGTTGACGTCGACGGCGCGGCAGGCCGTGTCGCAGTCGGCACCGCCCGCGTCGGCGGCGAGCCCACTGCCGGCGAGCCATTCGGTGTTGCGGACCGAACCAACGGCGACCACGGCGACGTCGGCTTCGACAACGTCCCCATCGGACAGTCGAGCCCTCCGCAGCCTGCCGTCGGCGTCACCGTCGAGCGCGGTGACGGTGGTGCGCACCCGCAGGTCGATGCCGCGCGCCCGCTGCCGCGCTGCGATGGCCGCGCCGACGACCCCACCGAGCGCGCTCGCCATCGGCGCGACGCCTCGCTGGGTGACGGTTACCGGGAGACCGAGGTCCTGGCAGCTCGACGCCACCTCGGAACCGGTGAAACCACCGCCGATGACAAGCACTCGACGTGGACCCTCGGCGAGATCGACGCGGAACCCGTCGGCGTCGTCGCGGCCGCGCAAAAGGTGCACGCTCCGCAGCGCGGCCTCGCCGGCGACCGGCCAGGGACGGGCCCGCGTCCCGGTCGCGATGACCAGCCCGTCGAAACCGACGACACGGCCGTCGGCGAGGCGCACCTCGCGGGCGGACAGGTCCAGCCCGGTCGCGGCGACGCCGAGGAGCCAGCGCGCGTTCAATTCCCGCGTCCTCGGCAGCAGCAGCCGATCGGTGCCGATCCACCCGGACAGCACCGTCTTGGACAGCGGCGGGCGATCGTAGGGTTCGTGCGGCTCGTCTCCGATCAGCACGAGCTCCCCGGTGAAGCCGTTGGCCCGCAACGACTCCGCGGTGCGCAGGCCGGCGAGCGACGCGCCGACGATGACGATCCGTCCCTTCGACCCGGCCATCACTGCGCCTCCCCTGCGCCGGCCTCGGCCACGCGGCCGAGTGTGATCGCCTGCACCGGACAGGCCAGCGCGGCTCGTTCCACGGCCCGGTCGAACTCCGCGTCCGGTACGTGGTCGTACTCCAGCGACTCCGCGCCCCGGAACCGGAAGACCTCCGGTGCCGCGAATACGCACTGCCCGTAGCTCTGGCAGCGGTTCAGATCGACAAGGACCCGCATGACAACCTCCCTTTCTCCGTGCTGTTGACTGCAAGGCTGTGGCCGGGCTCGCCGCCCTTTCGTGATCTCGCCGCCCTACCTCTAGTGGAGAAACCGACTCCACCCCGGCTCCACATCGGGTGGGAGAAACCCGGTTTCGACGGCACACCGGTCCCTTCGAGTACCGGGCTCGTCACGACCCGGCCGCGGTTCGCGATGCGGCTTGTGCTTTCTTCGCCGAGTAGATGGTCCACAGGAACAGCAGGCCGTAGACGGCGACCATGAGCACCTGCGAGACGTTGGCCGCGAGCCCGATCGGCAGCAGGTAGATGGCCGCTATGCGCAGGCTCGCGTCGACCAGCAGCGAGATCCCCCAAACCAGGGAGACGCGGAACCAGCGGGCCCGCATGGCAGCGTTCTTCGCGGTGGCCTGGAACTCCTCGTGCGGCGCGGAACCGGCCGAGCGGGCGATGCGCTGCGCGGCGTAGTAGGCGAGTGGGTGCTTGATGATGCAGCTGCCGACGAGCACGAGACCCGCGGTGCAGGACGTCGCCGAGTCCTTGGCGAGGATGAACCGGGGATCTCCCGTGGTGAAGCTCAGCGCGAGACCCGCACCGAACAGGGCGAGCAGGAACAGCGCGAACGGATCGAGCCTGCGTTGCCGTACCGCCACCCAGAGCATGCGCAGGCCGGAGACGACGGTGCCGACCAGCAGGGCGAGGTAGTTGCTCGCCCCGAGCAGTTCGGCGATGAAGTAGGCGATCACCGAAAGGCCGATGTCGTAGAAGAGCGTGGTGACCATCGCACGCGAGGCCGGATTGACTCGCCGTCCGCGGGACCGGGTTTCGGCAGGGGTGGCCGGATCGGACGAGGTCGGTGGCATGTGAACTCCCAGTCGGTCCAGTGGTGGGAAACAGTTCGAGCGCATTCCCGAGCCGGAAACTAATTCGGCGGCGGTCGGGAAGATTTCCTTTTTCGATCGGGAGCAACGTTATTTTCGGCGACGGTGATCCTCATGCGGCGGTCGCCGTAGATTCGGGTGGAGAGATGTCTCCACCCAACGCTCGACCTTCAGATATGCGCGGGTGAAGGCGGGTTCGGGTAGGTCGGCTACACCGCTGGGTGGAGATCGGTCGGCTCGGAGGATGCGGCGCCTGCCACAGGACAGCGCGCCGGGAACAGCTCTACGGCACGGGGCAACCCGATTGGCTGGCGTTGCCGGTCGGCGGGTCCTACGCCACCGATGTGCTCGCCCCGGTCCTGCTGACCACCCTCGGCGTCGGCATGGGGTTCGTGCCGATCACCACCGCGTCCATCGAGGGCGTCGAGCCGGCCGCGTTCGGCGTCGCGACCCGGTTGTTGAAGACCTCTCAGCAGGTCGGCTCGACGATCGGCCTCGCCGCGCTCGCCACCCTCACCGCGGCCACCGGCGCCCGCTCGACCGGTGTCACCGCGGTTGCGGCCGCTGCAGTCGGGTGTCGGGTGGCGCTGCTCGTCGCCGCGCTTGTGCTGGTGGAGATCAGGATCGCGCTGGTCATGCCGAGGCTCGCCGCGCCGGAGTCCACCCGGGTGGAGACGCTTCTCCACCCCGGGATACAGCGCTTGCCGCACGACATCGGCGCTGGTCATCCGTAGCTTTCCCGGTATCGCAACGACATCGAGTGGAGGTCATCGAGATGAGCGGTCCCGTTGAGATCGTTTTGGTCCTGACCGCGGTCGGCTACGTGCTGGTCCGGCGCATGATGGGGGAGCCCGCGCAGGCCAGGCGGATGCTGATCCTGCCGGCAGTGCTGAGCCTGATCGGCCTGTCCGAGGTGTCCGGGGAGGTCAAGACACCGCTGTCGCTGCTGTTCCTGGTCGCCACCGCCGCGATCAGCGTCGTCCTCGGCGCGCTGCGCGGTGCCAGCGTGCGCATCTCCCAGCACGACGGGCTCACCTTCGTCCGCTACACCGGGGTCACGGTCGTGCTGTGGGTGCTCAACCTGGCGATCGAATTCGGCGCGCACCTCGCACTCGGCGCGACTGACCCGAAGGATGCGGGCGCGGTCGGCAACAGCCTGCTACTCCTCCTCGGCCTGGGCATCCTCACCGAAGGTCTCGTCGTTCTCTACCGCGCGCTGCGCAGCGACCACCGGGTGATGTGGACCCAGAGCCAGGACGGCACCCCGCACCGAATGTCCCCGTTTCTCGACAACCTTCAACGCAGTCTGGCCAACCGTGGCGACAACCCGTACGACGACTACCGGGCAGCCGGATGGAAGACTCGAACCGACCGGCTTCCCGACTACCGTCGATGACGATCGGAATTCCCAGCACCATGACCACGACGGAACAGCGGCCGGCGGCTCGACCCGAACGTTTCCGGGACGAACTGCTCCGGCCGTTCCTCACGCTCGCCACGATCGCCGGCACCATCGCCCAGTGGCCCTACAGCCACATCCTGTTCCCGACGGTCGCGCTGGCACTGTTCATCCTCACCTCGATCGCCGCGGTCGGCGCGCTGCTCCCGTGGACGCGGCTGACCAACCGCCAGCAACTCGCCGCGCTGACCGCCTACATGCTGCTCGGCTCGCTGCTGTTACCGCTCGCGCACCAGACGACGACCGCGGCGCTGCTCCCGTACGTCGCCGCCTCATCGGCGGGCGGGAAACTCGCCTCCCGCAAAGCCGCCATCGGCGTCGCCGTGACCGGTGCGGTCGTCGCGGCCGGCGCGATCCGGCTCGTCGAGCTGCTTGCACCCAACGCGGCGCAGTGGCCCTGGTGGGTAGCGCTCACCGTCGGCCTGCCGGTCTACATCGGAATATCCAATCGGGACCGACTCGACGCCCTGCACAGCGCACGACGCGCGGCCGAGGAGGCCCAACGTGCCAAGGAATCCGAGGCGCGCGAGGCTGCGCTGCTCGAACGCGGCCGCATCGCCCGCGAGATCCACGACGTGCTCGGCCACTCGATGTCCGGCATCGCACTGCAACTGGACATGGCCGACGCGCTGCGCGACAGCGGCCGCGAGCAGGAGGCGATCGCGGCCGTCCGCAGGGCCCGCGCGCTCGCCGTCGGCAGCATCAGCGAGACCCGACGCGCCGTGCACGCGCTGCGCGAGGACACCCTGCCGCTGCCGGACACCCTGCGGCAACTCGCCGAACACAACGCGGTCGACTTCGCGATCACCGGCGAGGTCGGCGCGGTCGGCGCCGAGGCCACACACACCATGGTCCGGACGGCGCAGGAGGCGCTGACCAACGCGGCCAAGTACGCGCCGGGCGCGGAGCGCGGTATGCGCCTGGTCTTCACCACCGACCGCGTCACGCTGACCGTGCGCAACGGGCCGGCGACCGAGTTCCCGCGCACCGACCTGGCCGGCGGCACCGGGGTCGGCCTCGTCGGCATGCGCGAACGCGCCGCCCTGCTCGGTGGAACCCTGCAAGCCGAGCCGACCCGGGAGGGCGGCTGGACCGTCGAACTGGAGCTGCCCCGATGACCGAGAACCACACGATCACCCTGGTCGTCGTCGACGACCAGGCAACCGTCCGCGAGGCGCTCGCGGTCATGCTCGGTCTCGCCGAGGACGTGACCGTCGTGGCCACCGCGACCAACGGCGCGGAAGCGGTTGAGGCCGCCGAGCGGCACCACCCGGACGTGCTGCTGATGGACCTCAACATGCCGGTCATGGACGGGGTGGAGGCGACCGAGCGGATCCACCGGGCCGAACCGGAGGCCACCATCCTGGTACTGACCACCTTCGACGACGACGAGTCGATCCTGGCCGCGCTGCACGCGGGGGCGAGCGGCTACCTGACCAAGGACGCCGACCGCAGCACGATCCTGCACGCCGTGCGCACCGCCGCCCAGGGCCAGACCGTGCTCGCCCGCGAGGTGCAGCGCCGCCTGCTCGCCCTCGCCTCCCGGCCCACGCCGGTCGCGCCGCCCGAGGACGAGGGCGTCAATCTGACCGCGCGAGAACGCGAGATCCTCGGGCTGATCGGCGAGGGCCTGCGCAACCCGGAGATCGCGGCGAAACTGGTGATCAGCGAGGCCACGGTGAAGACGCACATCAACAATCTGTTCGCCAAGGCGGATTTGCACTCCCGCGCCGACGCGGTCCGCTACGCCCTGCGCAACCAGAGCTCCGGACAGGAGTCTCAACAATAGCGGCGGTCGGACGGCTGGTTCACCGCCATGTCGGCCGGGGCCGGCGAAATACGTTTCGATTATCGCGCGGAAGGCGGCGAGCAGGTGGTTGTGGTCGCCTACCGCGGGAGACCGACACGACCTGGCCGGGTTCGATGTCCTCGACGGGCACCGTGGTGAGGTCGGCTCGCAGTCCACGACTTGAGCTATTCAGTCGCCCTGTGACCGGGCGGCGCGAGGAGCAGCGCCTCCGCGCCGACCGGTCGGAATCCGGCGGCCTGGAACGCGCGTACGCTGCGCGCGTTGCCCGCAGCCTGCTGCGCCCAGAGGGGTTCTCCCGCGGGTACGAGATGACGCGCAGCCGTCGCGAGCGCCCGGCCCAGGCCCTGGTGGCGCACGTTCTCGTCCACCTCGATCGCGGTCACCCGGCACGAAGAGCGGACACCGGCACCCCGCTGCGACGTGGGCAACCGCCCG
>CAYNNX010000081.1:0-21258 GCA_964398515.1 uncultured Streptantibioticus sp.
GCCACTCGTCTTCCACGACCATCACACGGGCCTTTCTCGATCGTGGCGCCCGGGCGGGGCCCGTCGTCGAGCCCGGCGACGCGATCGATCCGTACGGCCATGCGCGGCGGCACGGCCGCGCCCAGGACCGCCGCCGCGAGCACCGGCAGGCGCCCTTCGACCGGTGGGCCGACGCGTACCGCGAGCCGCAGGGCCGTCGGGCACTGCGCGGGGAGCACGCCGGTCACCCGTACCGCCCGCGGGCGGGCGGCCGGGCAGCGGACCTCGACTCCGCGCCAGCCGATTCCGGCGAATCCCGTGCCCAGCGCCTTGACCACGGCCTCCTTGACCGCCCACACCACCGCGAGCCGCCGCGGATCACCGCCCGACTCGCGCAGCTCCAGCGGGGTGAAGGCGGTGCGGGCGAGGGCGGGGCAGCGGGCGAGCCGGACGGCCCATGCGACCGCGTCGGTCACGTCGACACCCAGTGCGCCCACTGCCCTTTCCGGCCCTGCCGCTTCCATGATGACTCCCCTGGCCGCATGCCTGCCGGTGGCGATCAGCCCGCTTCCGCGGGTGCGGCCTCCCCGTCGCGCGGGACGAGGGCGACGACCCGCGTCCACCCCGCGCCCGCGCCGCCGACCGCCACCGGGAAGCAGGCGACCGTGAAGCCCGTGGCGGCGGGCAGCCCGGACAGCCCGGCGAGCTTCTCCAGCTGGAGGTACTCGTGCTCGCGGCCGTAGAGGTGGGCCGGCCACAGGGCGGAGGAGTCGCCGGTGCGCCGGTACTCCTCGATCATGGCGGCCATCGGGCGGTCCAGCCCCCAGGCGTCGATGCCGATGGTCTTCACCCCGCGCTCCACCAGGTAGGCGGTGCCCTCGCCCGACAGCCCCGGATAGGCGGTCAGATACTCCGGGGTGCCCCACAGCCGGTCGGCACCGGTCCACAGCAGCACGATGTCGCCGGGGCGCAGGTCGTGCCCGGCCGCATCGAGGGCCTCGGCGACCTGCCCCGCGCCGATCGCCTCGCCCGGCGGCACGTGCCGTACGTCCAGCCGGACGCCGGGGCCGTAGCACCACTCCAGCGGCACCTGGTCGATGCTCTTGGCGGGGCGGCCGCCGGAGAGCGGGCCGTAGTGCAGCGGCGCGTCCATGTGGGTGCCGGTGTGGGTGGTGAGCGTGACGGTCTCGTTGGAGATCGCCATCCCGCCGGGGAAGTCGCCGGGCGTGAGCCCGAGCACGGTGGCGCCGGTGCGGTGGTCCAGCAGCGATATCTCGACCGGGGTGGCCTCGCTGGGGGTGTGCGAGGTGACGACGCTGAGGTCGATCAGGCGCGGACCGCGGGCCGATGCGCGCGGCGGGACGGTGGTCTGCGGTGCGGTGGGCATCGGTGCCTCCGTGGGTTGGCGGAGCGGGGGCGCCCCGGCCGGGACGCCCCCGGTTTTGTCTGACGTTGAATCAGATCGCCTGTCGCTCAAGGAACTCGACGAGCTGGGCGACGGTGCGGACGTCCTTGAGGGCCTTGCCGTCGGGCGCCTGCCCGCCGGCCAGCGAGGCGACGATCTCCACCAGTTCGGCGGAGTCGATGTCGAGGTCCGCCCGCAGGCGCGCGCCGGGCGTCACCTCCTCGGCGTCGATGCCGAGTTCGACGAGGACGGTCAGCAGCCGGGCGGGGACGGCGTCGGCGGCGATGGCGGTGGTCATGGTCTGCTCCTCTGCAAAGAGTTCGGAATGGGGAGATCCCCCGAGTGGCGAAGAGTGATGGAGGGCGATGGACAGGTGGCGGGGAGCGATGAACCCCTTATCAACTGATGGGACGTCAGATCGCTTTGAGGATCAGGGCGGCGACGGTTCCGTCGGCGCCGCGGGCGTTGACCAGCGCGGCGGGGACGGGGTGCGGCCGGGTCCGGGCGGAGACCAGATCGAGCCCCGGCGCCGCGGCCGTGCCCGCCGGCTCAGGGGCGGCGACCGGTGGGACGGCACCGTGCCCGAGGGCCAGCAGGGCGGTCAGCAGGTCCACCGCGGGCGCGGCGCCGAGCAGGTGTCCGGTGGCCGGCTTGGCGGTGGTGCACGGCACCTGCCCGGCGGCGTCGCCCAACAGCGTGTGCAGCGCGGCGACTTCGGAGGCGTCGGCCCGCGTCGCGCCCTGCGCGTCCAGGGTGATCACGCCGAGGTCCGGCGGCTCCAGGCCGGCCTCCTTCAGGGCGGTCCCGGCGACGTGGGCGAGGACGTCGGCGCCCGCGGTGCCGAAGACCTCCGGTCCGGCGGCGTGGCCGGTGGCGAACCCGGCGAGCTCGGCGAGCGGCCGGGCACCGCGCGCCCGCGCCGACTCCTCCGCCTCCAGGACGAAGACCACCGCGCCCTCGCCCACCCGGAAGCCGTCGGCGCCCTCGCGGAAGGGCCGGTACTCCCCCGCGGTCAGCCGGCCGCCGGTGTGGCAGAAGGTGAACGTGTACGGCGTCACGGGCGCCTCGGCACCTCCGGCGAGCATCACGTCGGCGCGCCCCTCGGCGACGGCCCGTGCCGCGTATCCGACGGCGACGGCGGCGCTCGCGGTGTCGGCGGCGACCGTCTTGCTGAAGCCCTTCAGCGCCCAGTGGATGCCGATCTGCCCCTGCGGCGCGGTCGGGAACCAGGCCGAGGCGATGTAGGGGCTGACGCCGGTGTAGCCGATGCGGCACAGCTTGCGCATGCTGGGCTCGGTGATCTCCCAGCCGCCGTACATGTTGCCGAGGTAGACCCCGGTGCGGTCGGCGTCGGCGCCGTCGGCCAGCCCCGCGTCGCCGAGGGCGTCGTGCGCGGCGGCCATGGCGAGCTGGCAGAAGCGGTCCATGCGTTTGCGCTGCCGCAGCGGGATCGCGGTCAGGGCCTCGTCGTCGACGACTCCCGCGTGGCCGCTCGCGTAAGCCTGCGTGGGGAAGCGGTCGATGGGACGCGTCGCGGTGCGTGCTTCGCCCAGCAGGTCCCAGAACTGCGCCGCGGTACGGGCACCCGGCAGGGCCAGGCCGGCACCGGTGATGACAACCTTGCGCATTGCTCGAATCTCCTTGGTCTCCTTGGCCGCTTTGCTCGGTGGCGGTGCTCGGTGAAGGTGCTCGATGGCGGTGCCGGCTCAGGCGCGGCCGAGGACGACGGTGGAGTGGATGCCGCCGAAGCCGCTGGAGAGGCTGGCGATGGCGTCCACCGAGGCCTGCCGCGCGGTGTTGGGCACGTAGTCCAGATCGCAGTGGTCCCCGGGGGCCGCGTGGTTGATGGTGGGCGGCAGCATGCGGTCGTTCAGCACGAGGACCGAGGCGACGAACTCCAGCGCGTTGGCGGCGGCCAGGGCGTGGCCGACCATCGACTTGATGGAGCTGACGGGCACCTGGTGGGCGCGCTCGCCGAGCACCTTCTTGACGGCGTTGGTCTCGCACACGTCGTTCTGCGGAGTGGAGCTGCCGTGGGCGTTGACGTAGCCGATGCGGTCGGCCGGCAGCCGGGCGTCGTCCAGCGCCAGCCGGAACGAGCGGGCCAGGTCGGTGCCGTGCTCGGCGAGGTCGGTCATGTGGAAGGCGTTGGCGGTGCTGCCGAAGCCCAGCACCTCGCCCAGGATCGTGGCACCGCGGCGGCGGGCGTGCTCCCACTCCTCCAGCACGGCCACCCCCGCGCCCTCGGCGAGGACGAAGCCGTCCCGGTCCCGGTCGAACGGGCGGGAGGCGTGCTCGGGGTCGGCGTTGCGCACGGACAGGGCGCCGATGACGTCGAAGCAGGCGACGACGAACGGGGTGATCGGCGCCTCGGCGGCACCGGCGACCATCACGTCGGCCTCACCGCGGCGGATGGCGTCGAAGGCGAAGCCGACCGCGTCGTTGCCGCCGGTGCACCCGGTGGTGAGGGTCACCGAGGGGCCGTGCAGCCGGTAGGCGTCGGCGATCGCGGCGGTGGGGGTGTTGAAGGTGGCGGACAGATGGAGTCTGGGGTGGGCGGCGGCCACGTCGATGGGGCCCTTGCCGCCATCGGTGATGTCGGGGAAGTGCTCGGTCATGAAGCGGGTGCCGCCGATGGCGTTGGCGATCACCACGCCGCTGCGGTGCGGGTCGAGCGCGGCGGGGTCGGCCAGGCCCGCGTGGGAGATCGCCTCTTCGGCCGCGGCGAGGGCGATCCGCACCACGCGGTCGTCCCCGTCCGGCTCGGTGGCCTCGCTGCCCGGCAGCGTCACCGGCGGAAGCTGGCCGGCGATCTGGGAGTTGAAGCCGCCGGGGTCGAACGCCTGGATCCGTGAGACACCGCTGCGCCCCTCCCACAGCCCTTCGGCGAAGCTCTTGGCACCGATGCCGTTGGGGGCGAGCACCCCGAGACCGGTGATGGCCACTCGTCGCATGTGCTGATCTCCTTGTCGGCTGGTCGGCCGGTGCGGCCGGGGTCAGGCTGCGGGGGCGAGGACGTGGTCCGGGGCGGGCAGGGCGAGGCAGTCGGCGAGGGAGCCGCAGCCGGTGACCGCGATGCGCCGGTCGAGGTGGCGGAAGAGGCCGCGCAGCACCTTGCCGGGGCCGATCTCCAGGAAGCCGTCGGCCGGCAGTGCGCGCAGCCGCTCCATCGCCCGGGACCAGCGCACCGCGGAGGTGATCTGCCGGGCGAGCAGGGCCCGGTAGGCCTCCGGGTCGGTGACCGGCTCACCGCTGATGCTGCTGATCAGCGGCACCTCCCCGCGGCGCAGCGGGAGTTCGGCCACCAGCGGCGCCAGCCGCTGCTGGGCCTCGGCCATCAGGGGCGAGTGGAAGGCGCCGTCGACGGTCAGCGGGATGATCGCGCTCGCACCGCCGGTCAGGGCCTCGGCGGCGAGTTCGCGCACCGCCTCGGCGGGACCGGAGAGCACCGACTGGCGCGGGCTGTTGGCGTTGGCCACCACGGCGCCGCCGGGCGCACGGGCGGCGATCCGCTCCAGCTCCTCGGGGGCGAGCCCGAGCACGGCGGTCATCGCTCCGCCGGTGCGGGCGCAGCAGGCGCGCATGGCCTCGGCCCGGCGGGCGACCACGGCGAGCGCGTCGTCCAGGTCGAGCCAGCCGCCGGCGACCAGGGCGGTGTACTCACCGAGGCTGTGCCCGGCGACCGCGACGGGGCTGATGCCGCGTTCGACGACGATCTCGGTGAGCGCGACGGAGACGGCGAAGACCGAGAGCTGGGTGGCGACGGTGTCGGTGAGGCGCTCTTCGGGCCCGTGCAGCATCGCGGCGGCGACGTCCTGTCCGGTGAGTCGCTCGGCACGGCGCAGTACGCGTTCCAGCAGCGGGGACGCGGTGCGCAGGTCCGCGCCCATGCCGACGTACTGGCTGCCCTGGCCCGGGAAGACGAAGGCGTACCGGGGGTTCCCCATGGGTGGTCGACCTCCTGCGGTCGGAATCGAACCGACCCGCTTGCGGTGCCGGTTTGGATGACAATCAGCATTGCTGACGATCTGGATTACTGTCAATCGAAATCCTTGATTATTTGTTTTCCTCTCTCGGGCGGTCCGGTCAGGCCCGGGCGGACGGCGGCCGCCAAAGGCCCAGGCCCCGCCCGGACGTTGCCGGACAGAGCCTGGGCCTCGGTTGGATCGGCGCGGGTCTCAGCTCCTGCCGGCCAAGGTCACCTCCTCGCACAGCAGGGCGGCCGGCACGACGGGCACCGGCGGCCGGGCGCGGCGCACCTCGAGCGCGTCGAGCATGGGTCCGGTGGCGGCCGTGGTGCCTATCGCCATCAGGACGAACACGGCGTAGAGCCGGTCGTCGACCACCCCGGCCGAGCGCGCCACCTGGACGGCGATCAGCTCGGTCAGGCCGCGGGTGTTCATCAGCACGCCGACGACCAGCGACTCGTGGCGGTCGAGCCCCGCAAGCCGCGCGGCGCCCGCCGACGGCAGCAGTTTGACGCCCACGGCGACCACGCAGACCGCGATAAGCAGCGGCCACGTGGACGAGCCGCCGCTGCCCAGGTGCACGCTCAAGCCCGAGACGACGAAGAAGGCGGGCAGCAGCAACGTGGCCAGGCTCCTGAGCCGTTCGAGTACCGCCGGATCCGCAGTGCCGTCCGCACGTCGCGGCGCCGCCATGCCGCACAGCAGCGCGCCGAAGACCGCGTGCAGGCCCAGCCAGGAGGTGAACCAGGCGGAGCCGAGCACCATCCCGGTCAGCACGGCCATCCCGGACAGGCCGCCGGCCCGGGCCAACGCGGCCTTCAGCAGCGGCCGGCCGACCGTGAGCAGCACACCGGCGAACGCGGCCGCCAGCCAGAAGACGGTGAGCGGACTGCGGCCGCTGTGCCTCGGGCCGCCGAACGAGACCGCCACGGCGAGCAGCAGCCAGGCGGCGCCGTCGCAGACGGTGGCGGCGCCGAGGCCGACCACCCCGGCCGGGGTGCGGCGCAGGCCGCGCTCGTCGAGGATGCGGGCGAGCACGGGGACCGCGGTGATGGAGAGCAGGACCCCGGTGAAGAGCGGGAGCACCGCGCTGTGCCCCTGGTTGCCGGGGAGCCGCGCCAGGAGCAGGCCGAGGCCGAGGCCGCCGAGCAGCGGCACGGCCGTGGCCGCCACCGCGACCGCCGCGACACCGCGGGGGTGGCGGCGCAGTTCCCCGAGGTCGGTCTCGTAACCGACGCCGAACATGTAGCAGGCGACGGCGAGTTGGGAGACGCCGCCGAGGATGGCGGTGACGGGCGGCGGGAAGAGCGCCGCCGTGGGGTGGCCGGGCAGCAGTCCGAGGGCGCTGGGGCCGAGCAGGATGCCCGCGGCGATCTCGCCCACCACGACGGGCTGCCGCAGCCTGCGGGCGATCCGGCCGCCGAGGGCCGCGGCCAGGATCACGACCGCGAGGGCGGCGAGCGCACCCGTCGCGGCGGCCTCCGCGGAGGCGGGCGCGGCGAACGTCCCCGAGGGGAGCGGCGGTTGCGTCATGGCGTCCGCCCTCAGCTTCCGGCCCGCACCCGCGCCGCCACCATCGGCGGGTCGGGGACCGGCCCGGGCATGGCGCTGCCGCCGGGGGTCTCGCCCAGACCGGCGAAGAGCGCGGCGGCGGCCTCCTTGTAGGGGCGCCAGGCGTCGGGCAGTTTCTGCACGGGTTTGATGGCCTGGGTCGGGCAGGCCAGGGCGCACGAGCCGCACCCTATGCACTCGGTGGGGTTGATGTGCAGCATGCGCTCGCCCGGGTAGATCGCGTCCACCGGGCACTCCTCCATGCACGAGCGGTCCATCACGTCGATGCACGGCTCGCCGATGACATAGCTCATGGCCTTCTCCTCAGTCGATTTGACGTAGTGTCAGCTGTGTGCGCGAGCTCAGGACACGGCCGCGAGCTGCGGTACGGCGGCGACCGCGACCGGGGGGTGCACGGCGTCGGACGAGTGGCCGGGCACCGCGCCGAGGTCGGGCCGGACCACGGCGACCGCGTTGTTGACCGCGGTGGCCGCCTCACCGAAGCCCACGGCGATCAGCGGAACCCGACCGGGATAGGTGGCGATGTCGCCGGCGGCGAAGACCCCGGGCACATCGGTCTGCATGTCGGTGCCGACCAGGATCCGGTTGCCGGACAGCGCCATCCCCCACTGGGCGAGCGGCCCG
The DNA here is from genome assembly GCA_964398515.1 of uncultured Streptantibioticus sp. Taxonomy (GTDB): domain Bacteria; phylum Actinomycetota; class Actinomycetes; order Streptomycetales; family Streptomycetaceae; genus CAYNNX01. The sequence continues at coordinate 7,549 of CAYNNX010000081.1, forward strand.
AGGCGGGCGGTGAAGCCGAGTGCGGCCACCAGCGCCTGCGCCGGAAGGCGGCGCGGGGTCTCCTCGCCTTCGACCCGCACGTCGACCGCCGCCAGGTGCTCGACCCCGCGGCAGGCGGCGATCTGTGCGCCCGTCAGCAATCGCACGCGTGAGCGCCGCAGCTGGTCGACCCCGTGCGCCTGGGCCCGGAAGCGGTCGGTGCGGTGGACCAGGGTGACCGTGCGGGCGATCGGCTCCAGGGCGAGCGCCCAGTCGACGGCGCTGTCACCGCCGCCGACGACCACGACGTCCTGGCCGCGGTGGTCTTCCAGGCGCGCCACGTGGTAGGCCACGCCCCGGCCCTCGTAGGCGTCGGCGGCCGGCAGCCGGCGCGGGGTGAAGCTGCCCACGCCGCCGGTGACCACCACGGCGCCGCAGCGCACGTCGCCCCCGCGGTCGGTGCCGATCACCCAACCGCCGCCCCTGGCCGCGCGGTTGAGGCTGACGGCGGTGTGGCCGAGCAGCCAGTCGGGGGCGAAGGGCGCCACCTGGAGCAGCAGGTTCCCGATCAGGTCGCGGCCGGTCACGGCGGGCAGCCCCGCGATGTCGTGGATGCGCTTCTCCGGGTACAGCGCCGCCACCTGGCCGCCGGCGTGGGGCAGCGAGTCCAGGAGTGCGACCCGCATCCCACGCAGCCCCGCGTAGTAGGCGGCGAAAAGCCCGGAAGGGCCGGCCCCCACCACGGCGATGTCGACCACGCTGACCTTCAGGTCCCCGGAGGCGGCCGGGGTGTCGGCAGTCATAGCGAGCTCTCCTTCCGTCACGGGCGGACCGCCCCGAGCGGACGCCCAGCATTAGTCACCTTAGCCGATCGTCAGTATTACTGACAATCGGTGGCCGCGTGGCGAAAACACCCGATTGAGCGGAAACAAGATCGAATCCCATGCTGGGAGGCATCACGGCAGCCGTCCGCGGCACGTCCTTGACGCTGGAGGAGACCTTCATGACCACCGAGTACGACGTCATCGTGATAGGCGGTGGACCCGCCGGCTCGACCGCCGCCGGACTGCTCGCCAAGGCGGGCCGCCGGGTCCTCGTGCTGGAGAAGGAGAAGTTCCCGCGCTACCACGTGGGAGAGTCGCTGGTCCCCGGCATCGTCCCGGTGCTGGAGGAACTCGGCGTGCGCGAGCAGATCGAGGCCGACGGCTTCCAGCGCAAGTACGGCATCACGCTGCTGTGGGGCGCCGAACGCGACCTGTGGACCGTCTACTTCGGGGACGGCGGCCCGTGGAAGTACGCCTACGAGGTCAAGCGCGCCGAGTTCGACAACGTCCTGCTGCAGCACGCCCGCCGGCTCGGCGCCACCGTCGTCGAGGAGGCCACGGTCGTCGAGGCACTGTTCGACGCCGAGCGCTGCACCGGCGTGCGCTACACCCTCGGCGAGGGCGGCGAGCCCCAGGAGGTCCGGGCCGCCTACGTCCTGGACACCTCCGGCCAGGCGAAGCTGATGGCCCGCCGCATGGACGCCCTGCACTGGCACGAGGACCTGCGCAACATCGCGGTGTGGACCTACTTCCAGGGCGGCGAGTTCTTCCCGGGCGACGACCGCGGCAACATCCTGACGGAGTACCACCCCGACGGCTGGGTGTGGGTGATCCCGTTCAGCGACGGCACCCGCAGCGTCGGCTTCGTCGGCCCCAACGACGCGTTCGGCCGCTCGGGGATGACCCTGCCCGAGTACTTCCACAGCAAGCTGGAGACCAGCCGGGAGGCCAAGCGCCAGCTCACCGGGGCCGTGCGGATCGCCGACTACCGCGCCACCAAGGACTGGTCCTACGTCAGCGAGCGGTTCGGCGGCCCCGGCTACCTGATGGCCGGCGACGCCGCGGCCTTCGTCGACCCGCTGTTCTCCACGGGCGTGATGCTCGCCATGAAGAGCGCCTCGTCCGCCGCCCACACCATCGACGCGATCCTCGACGAGCCGGAGCGCGAGCAGGTGCACCAGAAGGCGTTCGAGGAGAGCTACCGCGAGTTCTTCGAGACCGTCGTCTCCTTCGTCCGCTACTTCTACGACGCGCGCCGCAAGCGTGCGGACTACTGGGCACGGGCCCAGGAGCTCATCGACCCGGTCCGCGAGCTGGAACAGCGCGAGGACTTCATCAAACTCATCTCCGGGCTGGGCGGCCAGCGGGCCGTCATGGAACGCCAGGCCCCCGAGCCCGCCACCTCGGCCCCCACGGAGGACTGACCCGTGACCGACCTGCACACCGCCGCGCCCGGGACAGCGCAGGACGACCTCGCCCCCACCGGCTACGGCAGCGCAGAGGACCGCCCGGCGCCGCCGGACCCGGCCCGCATCCTGGACCTGTCGTGGGGCATCGCGCGCACGGGCACCCTGGTCGCCGCCCTCGAACTGGACATGTTCACCCTGATCTCCTCGGGCACCCGCACGGTCCCCGCCCTCGCCGCCGCCACCGGCACCGACGTGCGCGCGATCGGGCTGCTCGCCAGCGCCCTCAACGGCCTGGGCCTGCTCGTCCGGGAGCGCGACGGCGGCTACCGGCTGCCGGGCGACTCCGCCGCGTTCCTGGTCAAGGGGAGCCCCACCTACCTGGGCGACCTGCGGCACATGCACCGGGTGATCAACTTCCCGCTGTGGCCGCGGCTCACCGAGGCGGTGCGCGGCGGCCACCCCTTCGACGACCTGTTCGGCGACGACGGCAGCAAGGTGTGGGAGCAGGTGACGCCCTACCTCGACCAGTTGGGCAAGGCCGCCGCGCCCTGGCTCACCACCACCCTGCGCGACGTGGTGCCCGGCCTGCCCGCGGAGCCCGCGGTGCTCGACGCCGGCTGCGGCTCGGGCGGCTACAGCCGGGCCCTGGCCAAGCTGCTGCCCGCCCGCGTCACGGGCCTGGACCGGCCGGACGTGGCCCGGTTCGCCGAGGACAGGACGCTGAAAAACGGACTCGCCGACCGCGTGCGCTTCCGCGGCGGCGAGCTGCGCGAGATGGACTGGGGCGGACCGTACGACCTGGTGCTGCTCAGCAACCTGCTGCACGGGTACCCCGAGGAGGAGGCGGTGGCGCTGCTGCGGCGCACCCGTCAGGCGCTGCGCCCGGGCGGGGCGGTCGCCGTCTTCGAGCTCGTGCCCAGCATCGAGCGGCCGATGGACAACCCGGTCGCCGGCTTCTTCAGCCTCCAGATGCTGCTCACGAGCGAAGGCTCCGGCTACACCCGCGACGAGTACCTGGGCTGGCTGCGCGAGGCCGGGTTCCGCGACACCGCGGTGCGCCGCTGCCCGGCGGGCCCGCAGACGCTGATCACCGCCGTGGTGCCGGGCCGCTGAGGGCGCCGGGAACCACGGGCACCGGCGGGAGGGGCCGCACACCGCACCCTCCCGCCTTCGCCATGGGGTGGCAGCAGACCAAACAATCCTCTACACTGATACTCAGTGAGGCTGATTAGTTCGGCCCTCGCTCGGACCGGAGGTTTCCGATGACCGCCGTCGCACCACCGCTGAACCACGCCGACGCCCTTGTGGCCTCCCTCTTCCGCGACCCGGCAGTCGCCGGTGAGCCCTACGCCGTCTACCGCGAGCTGCGCGAGACCGCCCCCGTGCACCGCAGCTTCACCGGCCACTGGGTGCTCAGCCGGTACGCGGACGCCGAACGCGTGATGCAGGCGCAGGGCGTCGGCAAGGACGTCACGGCGTTCATCCGCGGCCAGGGCGTGCCCGACTGGGAGCGCCACCCGTGCTTCACCCGCATGCTCGACCACCTGATCTGGGCCAACCCCCCGGTCCACACCCGCCACCGCGCGCTGGTCAGCAAGGTCTTCACCCCGCGTGCCGTGGCCGGCTGGGAGCCCGCCATCGAAGAGCGCGTCGCCGAACTGCTCGGCCCGCTGCGCGACGGCGGCGAGGTCGACCTGCTGGAGACCTTCGCCTTCCCGCTGCCGGTCGCGGTCATCGGCTCCCTGCTGGGCGTGCCGCGGGCCGACTGGCCGATGTTCCACCGGCTCATCCGGCAGGTCGTGCTCTGCGTCGAGCCCTCCCCCTCGGCCGAGCAACTGGCGCTGGCCGACGAGGCCGCGACCGAACTCAACTCCTACTTCGACGCGTTGATCGCCGAACGGCAGGCGCACCCCCGCGAGGACCTGATCTCGGCGCTGGCCGCGGCCGACGACGACGGCGACCGGCCCACCCCCTCCGAGCTCAACAGCATGGTGCAGTTCCTCTTCGGCGCCGGCTTCGAGACCACGACCAACCTCATCGGCAACGGCATGCTGGCCCTGCTGCGCGCCCCCGAGCAGCTCGCGGCGCTGCGCGGCGACGAGAGCCTGCTGCCCGGCGCCATAGAGGAGCTGCTGCGCTACGACTGCTCGGTCCAGCTCACCATGCGCACCGCCTTCGAGGACCTCACCGTCGGCGGCACCACCGTTCCGGCCGGCGAGTCCATCGTGGTGCTGCTCGGCGCCGCCAACCGCGATCCGGAGCGCTTCCCCGACCCCGACCGGCTCGACGTCACCCGCAGCCGGGTCAAGCCCATGTCGTTCGGCGGCGGCATCCACTACTGCCTGGGCGCCGGGCTGGCGCGGCTGGAGGGGCGCGTCGCCTTCCGCGAGCTGCTGCGCGCCTTCCCGGGGATCGAACTCGCCACCGACCGCCCCCAGTGGCGCACCAACCTCACCCTGCACGGACTTGAGCGGCTGCCCCTCCGGCTCACCGCCAAGTGACCCGTCATCGAAAAGCACGTTCCCGTAACTACAGGAGAGACGCATGACCGACGTCAAGGGCATCGACTTCGCCGCCCTCCAGGTACGCGACATCGAGAAGTCAGCCGCGTTCTACACCGAGGTGATCGGCCTGAACCGGGCCCCCGTCTCACCGCCCGACGCGGTGGTCTTCGCCACCGAGCCGATCCCGTTCGCCGTCCGCACCCCGCTGGTCGACCTCGACGCGGTGGACCGGCTCGGCTGGGGGGTCGCCCTGTGGCTGCGCGCCGAGGACACCGACGCGGTGCACCGCCGGGTCGTCGCCGCGGGCCAGCCCATCGCCGCCCCGCCCTTCGACGGCCCGTTCGGCCGCACCTTCTCCTTCGTCGACCCCGACGGCTACACCATCACCGTCCACGACAAGGGCTGACCGCCCCCGCACCGCTCCGCCCGCGGCCGGCCTGCGCCGGGCCGGCCGCGGCACCCACCCGCTACCCACGAGGAGAGCGCCGTGGCCACCCCGATCCGACTGACCCCCGAGGGCCCCTTCTCCCTGGCCGCCGCCGTCCGCTTCCAGCAGGGCTTCGCCCCGGCCGACTACCGCAACAACGGCGGCGCCCCCGCGGCCGCCCCGGCCTGCTCCACCGGGGTCGGCGACGCGAGCGGCGCCCTGCGCTTCGCCTTCCCCGGGCAGCGCGACTGGGCCCCCGCCGGAGCCGTCGTGCGGCCCGCGCCGGGCGCCGGCGACGGCAGCGTCGTCGTGGAACCGTACGGCGAGGCCGCCCCCGAGGACGTCGCCGACCAGATCGCCCGCATCCTCTCCCTGGACGTCGACGGACGCGCGTTCTCCGCCGTCGGCGAGCGCGATCCGGTGGTCGGCCGGCTCCAGCGCACCTATCCGGGGCTGCGGCCGGTCTGCTTCAACTCCCCCTATGAGGCGGCCGCCTGGGCCGTCGTCGGCCACCGGATCCGCATCGTGCAGGCGGCCTCCATCCGCACCCGGATCGCCCGCACCCACGGGGTGACCGTCGACGTCGGCGGTGTCCCGGTGCCGACGTTCCCCTCCCCGCAGCGGCTGCTGGGCCTCGACACCGTCGTCGGGCTGCCCGCGTTCAAGACCGAGCGGCTGCACGCGGTGGCCCGTGCCGCGCTCGACGGCGACCTCGACGCCGCGCACCTGCGCTCGATGGAGCCCGGGCAGGCGCTGCAACGCCTGTGCCGCATCCCGGGGATCGGCCCGTTCTCCGCCGAGCTGATCCTGGTCCGCGGGGCCGGGGCGCCCGACCACTTCGCCGCGCAGGAACGGCGGCTGCACGCCTCCATGGCGGAGGCGTACGGGGTGGAGCCCGACGACACGGCGGCCCTGCACCGCATCGCCAAGGCGTGGTCGCCGTACCGCAGTTGGGTCGCGCTGCTCTTCCGCACGCACCGGGAGAACACCACCGGCGAGATCGCCCGCGGACGGCGCGCCGGCTCCTCAGCCCACCAGGCGCCCGTACATCGCGTCGCTCACGCCGCCGGGCCGACGCAGCTGCGGATCGGCGGCCAGGATTGACTGCAGCAGCCGCTGCACCTGCGGTGCGGGCTCCACGCCCAACTGCTCGACCAGCATGGTCCGCAGCCGGCGGAACGCCTCCAGCGCGTCCCCGGTCCGCCCCGCACGGTGCAGGGCCAGCATGTACATCGCGTGGATGTTCTCGTACGTCGGGTGCAGCGCCGACATGGCCGCCAGCTCCCCCAGCAGCTCGGCGTGTCTGCCGAGGTCGAGATCGGCGGCGATGCGGGCCTCCAGCGCGCCCAGCCGCATCTCGTCCAGCCGCAGCAGCTCCACCTCCAGCAGCCTGCCCGCCCGCACGTCGACCAGCGCCGGACCGCGCCAGACCGACAGCGCCTCGGCGAACCGGGCGGCGGCCCCGGCCCGGTCCTCGGCGGCCCACGCGGCACGCCCGGCCTGGACCAGCCGCTCGAACGCGGCGACGTCCACGCACTCCGGGTCGATGTCGAGCGCGTAGCCGCCGTGCCGCGTGACCAGCACGTCCTTGACGTCCCCGGCCCCGCGCCCGCCCAGCCGCCCACCGTGCTCCAGAGCCCGCGCGAGGCAGCACCGCAGCTGCCGGATGTACGTCTGGAGAGTGGCCGAGGCGCTGCGCGGCAGATCCTCGCCCCAGATCTCCTCCATGAGCGCGGAGACGGTCACCACCTGGCCCGGGCGCAGGGCGAGCAGGGCCAGGATCTGCCGCGGCTTCCCGGCGCTGGGGGCGACGGACACGCCCTGCGCCCGGGCTACCAGCGGCCCCAGAACTCCGATCTCCATCGGGTGCTCCTCACGTGTTGCTTCCTCCGTTGCCGCAAGCTTCGCCGCGGGCCCGCGCCACCCACCAGTGCCGGGCTCCCGAACCGTGCGTGAGTCGCTACCGGTCGCGACCATGAGGAATTCACATCCACCGGGTGAGCCCGGCACTGGCCCGCCCTCCGCCCGGCCCAGCAGACTCCTCGTCAGTACCGGCCCGGTACCCGACACCGACGACGAGGGGGGAGCCCACGATGAACGCCCACGCCAGCGCAGTGCCCGCCGCCGACGAGCTGGTCGTCGAGGAGCTGACGCAGCCGCCGGCCGACGACTTCCTGCCCGGCACCTGCATCTGCTGGAACGACTCGGCGCTCACCGCCTGACCCGCACCACCCGCGACCTCGCCGCATCAGGCGGGCGCCGCCGATCCAGCCAGTACCACACCGGCACAACAGCGTTCAGGGGGAAACGTGAACAGTTCAGAGGCGACCTTGCCCGCGAAGAGACCCGGCACCGCCCAAGCCCCGGGAACCGGGCTGCGGTTCAAGCCGCACCTGCGGGCGGAGACGGTGCCCGGGGAGGGCGTGTACCTGGTGTCCGAACGGGGGGTCACCGCACTGCGCGGAGCAGGCGTGGCCGCGCTCGCGCCGCTGCTCGACGGCACGCGGGACCTTCAGCGGCTGACGGCCGACGCCGCCGCGAGCCTCGGCGCCGACCAGGTCGTCCGCCTCGTCACCCGGCTCACCGACGCGGGCTTCCTCACCGGACGCGCCGCCTACGAACCCGCACCCGCGGCAGAACGGGCCTACTGGGAGCTGGCCGGCCTCGACGGCGACCTCGTGGCGCGCAGCATCGCCGCCGGGCGCGTCGCCACCCGGGCGACGGGCGGCCAGGACACCGCCGGTCTGCGCGACGCGCTGGGCGAGGCGGGCCTGCGGCTCCACGACGACGCCACCACCGGTCCCGCCGAGCTCACCATCGTGGTCTGCCGCGACTACCTCGACCCGGAGCTCGCCGAGGTCGACACCGCCCAACGCGCCGCCGGACGCCCGTGGTTGCTGGCCCGGCCCGGCGGGGCCGATCCGTGGATAGGCCCGGTCTTCCGCCCCGGCGAGGGCGCCTGCTGGCGCTGCCTCGCCCACCGGCTGCGGCACAACCGGCAGGCCGAGGCCTATGTGCAGCAGGCGGCCGGCCGTGAACGCCCGGTGCCCGCTCCCCCTTCGTCGCTCGCCTGCGGCCACGCGATCGGGGTACGGCTGGCCGTCCTGGAGGCCGCCAAGTGGCTGGCCGGATACCGGTATCAGGGCCAGGACGCCATCTGGTCGCTGGGCAGCCTCGCCCTGACCGGCCGCCACCACCCCGTGCGCCGCCGCCCGCAGTGCCCCGGATGCGGGGACGCCGGGCTGGTGGCGGCCCGGGTGCGGGCACCCGTCGCGGTGCGCTCGCGCCCCAAGGCGGCGGGGACCGGCACGGGCGACCGGGCGTTGACCCCGCGGCAGGTGCTCGACCGGCACGGCCATCTCGTCGACCCGCTCACCGGGGTGGTCAAGGAGGTGCGGCGCGATCCGCGCGGCCCGGAGTTCCTCAACTGCTTCCACGCGGGCCACAACCCGGCCGCCACCGCCTCCGGCCTGGCCGCCGTCCGCGCCGGGCTGCGCAGCCGCAGCTCCGGCAAGGGCACCACGCCGCTGCACGCACAGGTGAGCGCGGTGTGCGAGGCGATCGAGCGGCACAGCGGATTCTTCCAGGGCGACGAGCCGACCGTGCGGGCCGCCTACCGCGCCGTCGAGGGGGACGCGGTCCATCCGGACGCCGTGCAGCTGTTCCATCCGCGGCAGTTCGCCGACCGGGAGCGGTGGAACGCCGGGCACGGACCGTTCCACCAGGTGTGCGAGCCGTTCCGGGAGGACCTCGGGATCGACTGGACACCGGTGTGGTCGATGACGGCCGGCCGGCACCGGCTCGTCCCCACGTCGCTGCTGTACTACAACACCCCGCAGGGCGCGGGGCGCCGGTTCTGCTCGGCCAACTCCAACGGCACGGCGGCCGGCAGCAGTGTCGAGGACGCCATCGTGCAGGGCTTCCTGGAGCTCGTCGAACGCGACGCGGTCGCCCTGTGGTGGTACAACCGCACCCGGCAGCCCGCGGTGGACCTCGACGGCTGCGCCGACCCCTGGGTCGCCGAACTGCGCGAGGTGCACGCCGGACTCGGCCGCACGGTGTGGGCCCTGGACCTCACCACCGACCTGGGGATCCCCGTGTTCGCCGCCCTGTCCCGGCGAACCGACAAGCCCGTCGAGGACATCACGCTGGGGTTCGGCGCCCACTTCGACCCGCGGACCGCGCTGCGCCGGGCGCTCAGCGAGCTCAACCAGATGCTGCCGCCCGTCGTCACGGTGGGCCCGGACGGCACCGGCTACAGCTGCGACGATCCGGCGGCGCTCGCGTGGTGGCGCACCGCGACCGTGGCGGACCAGCCCTACCTGCTGCCCGATCCCGCACGCCCGGCCGTACCCGGCGAGGACCGGGCCCACCGGCCCCGGCCCGACCTGCGCGACGACGTCGCCGACATCGTGGAGCGGGTCCGGCGGCACGGCATGGAGCTGCTGGTCCTCGACCAGACCCGGCCCGACCTCGAACTGCCGGTGGTGAAGGTGATCGTGCCGGGGCTGCGCCCGTTCTGGACCCGGTTCGCCCCGGGCCGCCTGTACGACGTGCCGGTGCGGCTGGGCCGCCTCGCCGCGCCCACCCGTTACGAGGACCTCAATCCGATCCCCCTGTTCGTGTGAGCCCCCACCCGTGAAAGGCCCGCCCCCGTGGACATCGACCGCCAGGCCCCGCGGCCGGCACCGGACTTCGTCGAGCTGTGGTCGCTGAGGGAGGACACCCTCGTGGAGCTCCCGGACGACGACGAGGGCGAGGCGCTGATCACCACCCGCTGGGGCGAGCTGCGGCTCTCGCGTCCCAGGGCGGCGCTGCGCACCGCCTTGGAACGCATGTCCTACGGGCCCGTGGCGCTGCGCAACGTGGTCCCCGGATTCGGCTGCGGCGCCGAGGAGCCCGAGGACGCTCTCGCGCTGTACGACGCTCTGGAGGGCATGCAGCACGTGGTGGTGCGTTCACTGGCGACCGCCGACGGCCGTCCGCTGCTGTCGGCGGTGCCGATCTCGCGCCGGGCCCGGTTCCGGCCGGTCGCCGCGCGCCCGGGGACGGTGCACCGGCTGTCGCGCTTCGCCCAGCTGCGCGTCGAGGGGGACGGCCTGCGCGTCGAGTCGCCGCTGGCCGCGCACCGCGTGGAACTGCACCGCACCGACGCGTCGTTGCTGGTGAGCTGCTTCGGGCGGCCCTCGACCGCGGAGCAGGCCGCCCGGCGGCTGCGGCTCGCGCCGGAGGCGGTGCGGATGGCGCTCGGGTACCTCGTCGCGGCCGGGATGGTGGTCGGCAGCGAACCGCGCCCGGCACGGCAGGCCGCGCGATTCGCCGAGGACCACGATCCGGCCCTGGTCAGCTGGTCGCCGCACGACCTGATGCTGCACTCCCGCAGCCGTCTCGGCCGCCACGACGAGCCGTTCGGCGCCACCTGCCGCCACCTCGGCAGACTCGACCCCGAGCCGGTGCTGGCGCCCCGCGGGCAGGGCACCCGGATCGCGCTGCCGCGGCCGGACCTGGCACGCCTGCTGCGGGAGGATCCGCCGGTGACGGCCGTCCTGGAGGCCCGCAGGTCCGTGCGGCGGTACGGGGAACATCCTTTGACGTTGCGTCAGATCGGCGAGCTCCTCTACCGCTCCGCCCGGGTGCGCTCGCTGATCGCGCCCGTCCCGGGCGACCCGACGTCCCTCCCGGCCAGCAACCGCCCGTACCCGAGCACAGGAGCCTCCTACGCCCTGGAGCTTTACGTGACGGTGAGCCACTGCGAGGGGCTGGAGCGCGGGGTCTACCACTACGATCCGCTTGCTCACGCGCTTCGGGCGGTCCGGGCCGCCAAGGAGACCGTCGACGAACTCCTCGACGAGGCGCGGATGTCCGCCGGCCTGGCGTGCGTCCCACCCGTACTCCTCACCATGACCGCCCGCTTCCGCCGTATGACGTGGCGCTACGACGGAATGGCGTACAGCGGTCTGCTGAAGGACGTCGGTGTCCTACAGCAGACGCTGTATCTGGTGTGCACGGCGATGGGCATGGCGCCGTGCGCGCTCGCCGTCGGGGACAGCGATCTGTCGGCCCGCGCCCTCGGCCTCGACTGGCGCGTGGAGTCGAGCATCGGCGAGTTCGTGCTGGGCTCGCTGCCCTCCGACGGCGGCGGGCCGCAGGAGTCCGGCACCCCGGTCAACGGCCACGGCTGGCAGCGCCGGTGTTCGGAGGACGTCTACCGGGCCGTTGCCCAGGCGACACGTTGACTGGGCAACAACCAGTCGTCTACTGACGATTCGTCTTCTCCCGCTTTATGCTCGGCGGCCAGCCGAGTCCCGGAGGAGATCCCGTGAGCAGATCCCCCGAACCCGCTGCCCCCGCCGACGGCATACGCCCTCTCCACGGCAGCGACCACCCCGATCTCGCCCCTCGCGTCGCGGTGGTCATCACCACGGTCGTGATCTGCGGCTTCTTCCTCGTCGCGGTCACCTATGTGCTCCGGGCGCAGCACAGCGCCTGGACCCTGGTGGGCTGCGCGGCGGGTCTGGCCGGGCTGCTGGCCCTGCAGCTCACGCACTCCTTTCCCACGCTGGCCCGGCCCCTGGCCCGGTACCGGAAGTGGACGCTGCTCACGCAGGCGGTGCTGACCTATCTGCCGTTCACCGTGTTCAAGGCGGCATGGCTGGGCATGCCCGGCTTCCTCGCCGCCTCCACGCTGCTGGTGCTGCCGGGGGCGCTCGCCTGGACGCTCTTCGGCGCGATCGCGGCCAGCGTCGAAGTGCTGCAGTTCGCGGTCGGGTTCGGCGTCGGCGACCTGGTCTACAACGGGGTGTCCACCGTGCTCACCGGCTTCGTCGTCTACGGGCTCAGCCGCCTGTCCGACCTGATCCGCGAGGTCCAGGCGGCCCGCGGGGAGCTCGCCCGGCTGGCGGTGACCCAGGAGCGTCTGCGGTTCGCCCGGGACCTGCACGACCTGCTGGGCTACAGCCTCTCCACCATCACCCTGAAGTGCGAGCTGACCTACCGGCTCGTGCCGCGCCAACCCCAGCGTGCCCAGCAGGAGTTGACCGAGGTGCTGCACACGGCACGCCAGGCCCTGTCCGACGTGCGGTCGGTGGCCACCGGCTACCGCAGCATGTCACTGCGCTCGGAGGCCACCGCGGCCGAGTCGATGCTGGCGGCCGTGGGCATCGAGGTGGACAACGTGCTGGAGTGCGGCCCACTGCCCGAGGCGGTGGACACCGTACTCGCGACGGTGCTGCGCGAGGGGGTCACCAACATGCTGCGGCACAGCAAGGCCCAGCGCTGCCGCATCGAGGCCTGCCGCGACCGCGGCACGGTACGGATGAGCCTGGTCAACGACGGAGTCGGCGGCGCGATCGGCACGCTGGGCGCCGCCCAGGGCTCCGGCGGCAGCGGCATCGGCAACCTCACCGAGCGCGTACGCGCCCTGGGCGGCCGGCTCACCGCCGGCACGCTGACCGACCACCGCTTCCGCCTGCACGTCGAAGTCCCCCTGGACGGCGCCGAGTCGGCCGCCGCGTCGGCCGCCGCCTCGGGCGGGGGTCACAGCCAGCCGGACTGACGGGCGATGCGCACGGCGTCCATCCGGTTGCGGGCGCCCAGCTTGCTGACGGCGGTCGTCAGGTAGTTGCGCACGGTCCCCGCCGACAGGAAGAGCCGCCCGGCGATCTGCGGCACGTCCTCCCCCTCGGCCGCCAGGCGCAGCACCTCGCTCTCGCGTACGGTCAGCGGGCTGCTTCCGGCCTCCAGCGTCGCCACCGCCAACTGCGGGTCGATCACCCGCTCCCCCGCCGCCACCGCGCGGATCGCCGCCGCGAGCCGTTCCGGGTCGCTGTCCTTCACCAGGAACCCGGCCGCGTGGGCGTCGAGCGCGCGGCGCAGGTTTCCCGGCCTGCCGAGACTGGTGAGGATCAGGGTGCGGCAGCCGGGCAGCCGCTCGTGCAGCCGGGCCGCGGCCGCTATGCCGTCCATCCCCGGCAGATCGATGTCGAGAACGGCCACGTCCGGCCGTACCTCCAGGGCCCGCTCGACGATCTCGCTTCCCGTCTCCAGCTCGGCGACGACCTCGATGTCGGGCTCCAGCTCCAGCAGCGACACCAGCGCCTTGCGGAGCATCAGCATGTCCTCGGCGAGAAGTACTCTGACCACAGATCCCCCGTGAATCGCGGTGTTCGGACATACACTCGCGCGGTCGATTCTAGCCGCCGGCACCCCCCGCGCCCGCCCGCTTCCAGGCGGAGTCCACCAGGCGTCCAGCGGCGTCGAGCATCCTCAATACGGCCCGCGGTGTCCAGAGGTTCACCGCCCGCCGTGCCTCGCACACCGCTTTCTCACCGTCTTCTCATGCCTTCTCATCGCATTCCCGGCCTTCTCATGCCGTCTCCTCCGCCCGCCATCCGCTGCGACCTCCAGGGAGAGCCGTGTCCCACCGCCTGTTCACCTCGGAGTCCGTGACCGAGGGCCACCCCGACAAGATCGCGGACCAGATCAGCGACACGATCCTCGACGCGTTGCTCGCCCAGGACCCGTACTCCCGGGTCGCGGTGGAGACGCTGATCACCACCGGTGCCGTC
>CAYNNX010000081.1:21268-21527 GCA_964398515.1 uncultured Streptantibioticus sp.
GCGGACATCCCCACCCTCGTCCGGCGCCGGATCCTCGACATCGGCTACGACTCGTCGGCCAAGGGGTTCGACGGCGCCTCGTGCGGGGTGGCGGTCGCGATCGGCGCGCAGTCCCCCGACATCGCACAAGGCGTCGACACGGCGTACGAGACCCGGGTCGAGGGCGACGACGACGCGCTGGACCGGCAGGGCGCCGGCGACCAGGGCCTGATGTTCGGCTACGCCTGCGACGACACCGCCGAACTCATGCCGCTGCCGA
>CAYNNX010000082.1:0-4352 GCA_964398515.1 uncultured Streptantibioticus sp.
CGTGGTCGGTCGGCAGAATGGCGCCGAAGTCCCGTACCGGCAGGCTGCCGCCGGCATCCTGGGGCCCGAGGGCCGACCGCGGCACCCCGATCGGCTCCTCGTCGCGCACCCAGTCGCGGCTCTCCGTCCGCCGGTACGGGTCGGTGGCGTTGCGCCGCTCCGCCTCGGCGGTCAGGTCCAGCAGGCGCTCGGCATCCTCGGGCTCGGGCATCCGCAGGCACGCCCCTTCGGTGTGGGCGGCCTCCGCCATCCGCACGCGCAGCTGCTCGGGGATGGGATGATCGGAGAACGGCAGGCGGCTGGTGTGGCGCCGCCAGATCACGTCGTACAGCCGGACGATGTCGCCGGTGGAGGCCTCGGACGGCGGGTCGAGCCGTACGGAGGCGAGCAGATTCGGCTCCGCCGGGTCGGGCAGCAGCCGCACGACCGGCTCCCACCCGAAGTGGGCGACGGCGATCCGCAGGTTGAACAGGGCGGCTCCGGCGGAGACGTGCAGGGCGCGGCCGAGGGGGTCGGCCTGCCGCAGGGTGCGTTCGGCGGCGGCGCGCACCTCCAGCGCCACGGTGTCGGTGTCCAGACGGAACCGCCAGGGCTGGGTGTTGTGGATCGAGGGGGCCGCCACGGCCGCGGAGATCAGCTTCTCCAGGGTCACCGCGTCGAGTGCTGTGGGCTCCATGACGCCTCCTCCGTGCCGGGGACCTGGACCTCGTGCAAGCGTGCACGCCCGGCCCCCGGCGGTGCAGGGGCCGGTGGTCCCTCGGCGCGGGGCCGGGTGTCCCGCAGTGCCCGCGGGCCGGTGTCAGCGCGCAGGTCCGGGCCGGGCGGGGCGGTCGTCACGGCGGGGGCGGTGGTGTCCCGCCTCGGCGTGGGGGACGGACCGGGTGGCCAGTACCGCGGCCTGGACCCTGCGTTCGACGCCGAGTTTCGCCAGCAGGCGCGAGATGTGGTTCTTCACCGTCTTCTCGGACAGGAACAGCCGCTTGCCGATCTGGTGGTTGGTGAGGCCCTCGCCGATGAGTGCCAGGATCTCCCGTTCGCGCGGTGAGAGGCCGGCCAGCGGCTGGTCCGCGTCGTCCCGCGCGTCATCGCCGCGCAGGTTGCTCATCAGCCGGCTGGTGGTCGCCGGGTCGAGCATCGACTTGCCCGACGCCACTGTGCGGACCGCCGAGACCAGGTCGGACCCGCCGATCTGCTTGAGCACGTAGCCGGCGGCACCGGCCATGATGGCGTCCAGCAGGGCGTCGTCGTCGTCGAACGAGGTGAGCATCAGGCACGCCAACTCGGGCATCCGGCTGCGCAGTTCGCGGCAGACCGTGATCCCGTCACCGTCGGGGAGGCGTACGTCGAGCACGGCCACGTCGGGGCGCAGCGCCGGTCCGCGGGCCAGGGCGTGGTCCACGGTGCCCGCCTCTCCGACCACCTTGATGTCCGCCTCCGCCTCCAGCAGATCGCGCACCCCGCGGCGTACGACCTCGTGGTCGTCGACCAGGAACACCCGGATCGGCTGCTGCGCGCAGGACTCCCGTCCGTCCGTCATGACTGTGATCGTCGCCCACCCGCCCGGGACCGCGATAGGGCCGAATGGGCCCCGAGCGGCTCCGCCGCACCTGTCAGCTGTGCCGGGCGCGGCGGGCGGCCCGCGCGGCGGCGTGGTCGGGGACGCGGCGTTGCAGGTCCGGAGGCGGTCGCCGGTAGCCGGTGGAGGGCGGGCGCGGCGGCAGCCGCAGCGGGGGGCGCTCGACCGGCCGGTAGGGCACGCCGGCCAGCAGGTGGGCGATCATGTTGATGCGCGCGGCACGCTTGTCGTCGCTCTCCACCACGTACCAGGGCGTGTCGGGCAGGTCGGTGTGGGCGAACATCTCGTCCTTGGCGCGCGAGTAGGCTTCCCAGCGGGTGATCGACTCCAGGTCCATCGCGGACAGCTTCCACCGGCGTGTGGGGTCCGCCAGCCGCTTGCGGAACCGCCGTTCCTGCTCGGCGTCCCCGACCGAGAACCAGTACTTGCGCAGTATGATCCCGTCCTCCACCAGCATCCGCTCGAAGACCGGGCACTGGCGCAGGAACCGCCGGTACTCCTCGTCGGTGCAAAAGCCCATGACGCGCTCGACGCCGGCTCGGTTGTACCAGCTGCGGTCGAAGAGCACGATCTCACCCGCGGCGGGCAGCTGCGCCGCGTACCGCTGGAAGTACCACTGGGTGCGTTCGCGTTCGGTCGGCGTGGGCAGGGCGACGACGCGGGCCACCCGGGGGTTGAGGCGCTCCGTCACCCGTTTGATCACGCCGCCCTTGCCGGCCGCGTCACGGCCTTCGAAGACCACGACGAGCCGGGCGCCGCGCTCCCGCACCCACTCCTGCAGTGTGGCCAACTCTCTTTGCAGACGGCGGAGTTCGCGCTTGTAATCGGACTTGGACAGGCGGTCCGGGCGGGCGTCGTCGCGGGTCATCAGGGCCGTCCGGTGGCCGTGCCCGCCGTGGTGTCGGCGGTACCGGCGGTGCGGAGGTCGACGTCGGTCGTCCTGGCCGCCTCCACCGCGCTCCGCTCCGGGGGCGCATACACCGACAGGCCGGTCATCAGGTCGCCGTCTGTCCTGTGCTGGAGCATGCCGGTCACTCCTCCGCTCCGCTGCCGCTGCCCCGTCGCTCCCACACTGGCGGGCGCCGCCCGAACGGTGCAGGGACGGCCGGGGTCGCCCCGCGGGCCGAAGGTCCCTGCCCGGCGGCCGGGCGGGGTTCTCCGGGACCCGGCGTCAGCTCAGCGCGACGGCCTCGGTACGCGGCTGTGCGATCCGCACGTAGTCGTCGGTGGCGAGAGCCAGGGAGCGGTCGAGACGGGCGGCGTTGAAGAAGAACTCCGGGTGTTCCAGCAGCGCCGGGTCGACGATGACTTCCAGCCGGGGATCGAAGGAGAACGGCAGGATGGTGCCACTGACGCAGCCCGAGAGCTCCTCGGCGGTGTCCTGGGACGCGAAGGCCGCGTAGGTGCCGCCGAGCACGGCCTTGAGAGCCGCCATGTCGACCCGCCTGTCGCCGGGGACCACGGCGAGCACGTAACGCCTCACCTTCTTGCCCACCTTGACCATGACCACGATGCACTTGGCGGCCTGGCCCGGCTCGTGGCCGCGCAGGCGGCTCACCGCCTCCGTGGCGCCCTCGGGTTCGTGGTCGATGACCCGGTAGGCGGCCTTGTGCTCGTCGAGCAGGGCGATCAACTTCTCGTAGGCCTCGTGCACTTGGGCCATGCTCCCCGGATTCCCCTCGTCCGTCCGCACGCCGGCAGGTGTCGGCGTGCGTCGCCGGATCACCGACGCGCTTCAGTATGCCAGCCGTGGTGTGCGCGGTTTGCGGGCCTTGATGAGGAAGCGGGAGGAGTGCGCCGGGAACACGCCCTCGGCGCCGATGAGTTGGTGGAGCCCGCGCAACCGGTCGCGGTAGCGGTCGACGGTGAAGCCGGGGACGATCCAGATCACCTTGCGCAGGAAGTAGACGACCGCGCCGATGTCGAAGAACTCCGTCCGCAGCCGCTCCAGGCGCACGTCGGCCACCTCGAGGCCGGCGGCCCGGGCCTCGGCGCTCTCGCGGTCGGGGTGGCGTGCGCGGCGGGCCTCCTCGGGCAGCGGTCCGAGGAGGTACTCGGAGAGTTCGCAGACGCTGGCGGGGCCGACGTGCTGGGCGAAGTACGTCCCGCCGGGCCGGAGCACACGGGCGATCTCGGCCCGCCACACGGTCGCGGGGTGGCGGCTGGTCACCAGGTCGAACGCCTCGTCGGCGAAGGGCAGCGGCGGCTCGTCCGGGTGGAGCAGCCGGGTGGCCTTGGCGGCGTTCGGCGGCCAGGACTCGGTGGGGGCAGCTCGGGGGCACCGGCCGGGACCGCAGTCCTCGCCGCCGCCCTGCTCGGTGAGCGCCCGTCCGCGCGTACCGCGATCACCGGCGTGGCGGGCGTGGCCGGGGTCGGCCTCCTCGTCCTGCGGGCCGGCGCGCGACCGGACGGCCTCGGCGTCGCGGCGGCCGCCGGCGCTGCCGTGGTCATGGCCACCGGTGTCGTGCTCGGCAAACGCTGGACACCGCCCGCGCCGCTGCTCGCCACGACCGGCTGGCAGCTCAGCGCCGGCGGCCTGCTGCTCCTGCCGGCCGCGCTCCTGGTCGAGGGAGCGCCGCCGGCACATCTGACGGCCGCCAACCTCGCCGGCTACGGCTACCTCGCGGTGATCGGCTCCGGCGTCGCCTACGCCCTGTGGTTCTGGGGATCCGCGCTCTGACCCCCACCGGCGTCGCCTTCCTCGGCCTGCTGACCCCGCTGGTCGCCACGGCACACGGCTGGCTCGCGCCGGGCCAGGAGCTCACCGCGGCGCAGC
>CAYNNX010000082.1:4452-5636 GCA_964398515.1 uncultured Streptantibioticus sp.
CGCGGCGCAGCTCCCGGGCGGGCGCACCGGCCGCGCACACCGGCCCCGTTCAGGTGCGCTCGACGGCGATGGCGGCGGCGTCGTCGCCGAGGCGGCCGCCCGCGAAGGCGAGCAGGTCGTCGCGGAGATGGTGGAGGAGGGCCTGGGGCCCGTGCTGCGTCCAGCGGGCGACGCGCTCGGCCAGCGGGTAGAACTCGCCGACCGCGTTGCGCGCTTCGGTGACGCCGTCGGTGTACAGGAGCAGGACGTCGCCGACTTCGAAGGGGAAGGCGGCCGCCTCGAAACGGGGCTCGGCGAGCGCGCTCAGCCCCAGCGGTGAGGACGCCTTGGCGTCGAGCTGCTCGACGCGCCCGTCGTGGAGCAGCAGCGGTGGCGGATGCCCGCAGTCGATCAGCTGAGCCGTGACCGTCGCGTCGGGGACGTCCAGGACCAGCGCGGTGATGAAGAACTCCCCCGCCTGGGTGGCCTCGGTGGGCTCGGACAGGTTCCAGCAGACGCTCGACTCCAGGTATTCCAGCAGCTCGGGGAGGGACCCCTGCCGGTGGGCGGCCTCCCGGAAGGCCCCCATCAGCAGCGCGGCGTCGCCGATCGCGGTCGCTCCCTTGCCCATCACGTCACCGATGATCAGCCGGGTGCCGGTGTCGGTACGTACGGCCGCGTACAGATCGCCGCCGATCTGGGCCTGGTCCTCGGCGGCCAGGTACAGGGAGGCGACGCGCAGCGGCCCGATCCTTCGGGGAAGCGGACGCAGCACGGCCTGCTGGGCGGCCGTGGAGACCGTCCGCACCTGGGCCAGCTCGCGCAACCGGCGCTCCTGCAGAAAGCGGAAGACGGTGACCAGCCCCGAGATCACGATCACGGCGATGATCTGGGATTCGAGGTTCTGCGTGCCGAGCACTCCGCGCAGCAGGCCGATGCCGACCAGCGCGGCGATCGTGAGAAGGCCGACGGTGCCGGTGAGGACGGGCCCGGCGAACGAGGCGGTCAGGGCGGGGGCCACGATCAGCAGCGGCCCCAGATGGACGTCCGCAGGAGACAGGACGTCCGCCACCACGATCGCACTGATCAGCGTGAGCGGGATCGCGAGAAGCGCGTGGCCGGGTCGCCACGACCGGCGGATGGCCACCGCGCGCTGCCGAAAGCCCACCTCTCCTTCGTACACCCTTCCCGTGCCCGGCGTTCCG
>CAYNNX010000082.1:5736-21490 GCA_964398515.1 uncultured Streptantibioticus sp.
AGCCGCGGCTGAAGCACCCGGTAGTCGTTGCCGTTGCCGGGGACCCGGCCGTCGGCGTCTTCGAAGAGCTTTCTGACGGCTCGTCTCACGATGGGTGCGCCATTCGGGAGTCGGCGGCACCAGCGAGTTGCCTTTTCCAACCCGCATGGGGATACTCGTGAGTAAGTTGGAAAGTCAAACGGAGGTGGGCCATGAGGGAAGCGGTCATCGTGGAGGCGGTTCGCACTCCGGTCGGCAAGGGCAAGCCGGGCGGGGCGCTGCATGCGGAGCATCCGGCGGATCTCCTGGCCCAGACGCTGCGGACCCTCGTCGAGCGGGCCGGCGTCGATCCGGAGCTGATCGACGACGTCGTCGGCGGCGTGGTGACGCAGGCAGGCGACCAGGCGCTCAACATCACCCGCACGGCCGTGCTCGCCGCCGGGTTCCCCGAGAGCGTGCCCGCCATGACCGTCGACCGCCAGTGCGGCTCGTCCCAGCAGGCCGTGCACATCGCCGCCCAGGGCGTGCAGAGCGGCGCCTACGACATCGCCGTCGCCTGCGGGGTGGAGTCGATGTCACGCGTCCCGATGGGCTCGGCCGTGCTGCCGGGCAGCGATCCGTTCGGCCCGAAGCTGGCCGAGCGCTACCCGGGCGGACTCGTCGGCCAGGGGATCAGCGCCGAACTGATCGCGGCCCGCTGGCAACTCACCCGGGAGGAACTGGACGCCTACGCCTGCGAGTCGCACCGGCGCGCCGCCGAGGCATGGAAGAACGGCGAGTTCAACCGCGAGGTCGCCTGGACCGGGCAGCGCGACGAAACGGTGCGGCCGGGGAGCTCGCCCGAGGTCCTCGCGGGCCTGAAGCCCGCCTACTACGACCCGGCGGCCGCAGAGCGGTTCCCCGAGATCGGCTGGCGGATCACCGCCGGCAACGCCTCACCGATCAACGACGGGGCCGCCGCGCTGCTCATCATGGGCGCCGACGTGGCGGCCCGGCTGGGGCTGCGCCCGCGCGCCCGCTTCCACTCGTTCGCCGTGGCCGGGGACGACCCGCTCCTCATGCTCACCGCCATCGTCCCCGCCACCCGCAAGGTCCTGGCCCGCGGCGGCCTCTCCCTCGCGGACATCGACCTGTTCGAGGTGAACGAGGCGTTCGCCTCCGTCGTGCTGGCCTGGCAGCGCGAGACCGGCGCCGATCCGGCCCGGGTCAACGTGCGCGGCGGTGCGATCGCCATCGGGCACCCCCTCGGTGCGAGCGGGGCACGCCTGATGACGACCCTCCTGCACGCGCTGGAGGACCGCGGCGGACGGCTCGGCCTGCAGACCATGTGCGAGGCCGGCGGCCTGGCCAACGCCACGGTGATCGAACGGATCTGAGCGCGGGCCCGCCGGGCCCCGATGCCCTGGCGGCCACGGCGCACGGCCCGGGCCGGGGCTTGTGCCCGGGCCCGGGCCGTGCGCCTGATCGCCGGGCCGGAGAGCCGCCCGCTTGGGCCTACCCCGCGATCCCGGGGTCGTGCGCGCCCGCTCCGGCCTCCGCCCCGGTCCCGGAAACGCGCCTACGGGCCGCTCTCGCGAAGCTCACGCCTTCTCACGCGGTCCGCCGCGGTCCCAGCCGGGCGCACGGAAGTCCAGCCGCAGGTTCTCCGGCGTGGTCTCGGCGCCGCAGTGCCGGCAGTGGGAGATGTCGTCGAGTTCACGGCCGCACACGTGCTCCACCACCATCGGCGGCTCGTCCACCAGCCAGCGGTCGCCCCACCGGCGCAGCGCGTGCAGCACCGGGAGCAGGTCCCGGCCCGCCTCGGTGAGGTGGTACTCGAAGCGGGGCGGGTGGTCCTGGTAGCGGCGGCGGAAGACGACCCCGGACTCCTCCAGTCCGCGCAGCCGGGTGGTGAGGATGTCGCGGGAGGCACCGGTGTTTCGGGCGATCATGTCGAAGCGGCGGTTGCCGAGGGCGATCTCCCGGACGGCGAGCAGGGCCCACTTCTCGCCGACGACGCGCAGTGCGGCGGCGATGGAGCACGGACGGCCGGGCGCTCCGGCGGCGGGCCCCGGCACCGGGAGCCGGACGGTGGATTCGCTCTTCACCCTCACCAGGTTGCCATATCCAACCGACCGCGCAATGCCGCTCGCCCCGGCGTCACCGCAGCCCCGAGGCTCTGAAGACCGCCAGGGCCGCCTCGCCGTCGACCAGTTCGGCGACCTCGCCGAGCGCCTCGCAGCCGTGCCGGAGGATGCCGCGTTCCCGGGAGCGGCGGGCGCCGGTGTCCAGCGCGTGCCACAGCAGCGGACTCGCCACGAGGGTCCGCGGGTCGAGCTCGACCCGCCCGCCGTAGGCGTCCCGCAGGATCAGCCGGACCGCGACGGCGCCCGAGATGCCCACGGCGACCAGGGCGTCGGTGCGCACCCGGCGCTTGCGTATCAGTCCCCGTACCGCGAGCCAGTCCTCGCCCGCGGTCACGCGCGGCGGCAGGAGCAGGGCGAATGCCACGGCGGCGAACACGGACCAGATGCCGGCGCGCGCCGGTGTCAGGCCGCCCGAAGACCAGTCCAGCAGGAACGCGCAGGCCGCGAAGGCCGCCGCCCAGCCCACCGCGAAACGCACGTCCGCGAACCGGCGGCGGTCCCGGACGACTGCGCCGGTCCCTGGCGTATGGTGCCGCCCCTCCCGTGCGGAAAGGGAGCGGGCGGGTCGCCGTCCCATACCGCCGACGCTAGGCGGGACCGGCGCTTCGCGTCCCTGCCCGGGGCTCTCTGCGGCCCATTCTTGACGCGACTCTGACGGCTGGGGCTCTTCGGCGTTGCCCACCGACTCACCGCGGAATGTCGATGCGGAACCGCAGGCGGCAGATGACGGCGTCCGTGCAGCGGCGGATCGCCCGGTCCAGAACCGCCCCGCGCTGGTTCTGCAGCAGGCGCTGCCAGGGCCTGGGCAGGTGCATCTCGGGGATGAGGACAACGAGCCGGTCGTGCTCCCCCTCCACGGCGACCGCCCGCAGGTGGTCCACGATCGGCCGGGTCAGGGAGCGCGTCCGGCTGGTGAGCACGGTGAGCGGGACGTGCGGGTGCCAGGCGTTCCACGCGTCGCGCATCCGGGCGGCGGAGTCGGCGTCCTGGTCGTCCGGGTGGACGACGGTGACCGCGCGCACCTCGTCGCCGAGCGAGAGCGCGGCGCCGATCGCCTCCCGGGTAAGCAGGTTGACCGCCCCGACGGGCACGATGACCAGCGAGCGGCGCTCCAGCGGCGGTCCGGGCACCTCGCCGAGGTGCAGCCCGACGCCGATCCGGTGGTAGGTGCGATGGACGGCCTCGAACAGCGCGACCAGGACGGCGACCGCGAGGAACACCAGCCACGCGCCGTCGCCGAACTTGGCCACCAGCTCGATGACCGTGGCCACCGTCGTGAGCACCGCGCCCAGCCCGTTGAGCGCCGCGCGCCCCTGCCAGCCCGCGCCGCGCTCGCGGTACCAGTGGCGCACCATGCCCAGTTGGGAAACGGTGAAGCCGATGAACACGCCGATGGCGAAGAACGGGACGAGCGCCTGCGTGTCGCCCTGGGCGCCGACCAGCAGTACGAGCGAGGCCCCGGCGAGCACGAGCACACCGTGCCGGTAGACCTGCCGGTCCGCGCGCAGGGCGAACACGTGCGGGAGGTTGTTGTCGCGGGCCAGCAGCGAGGTGAGCACCGGCATCCCGCCGAACGACGTGTTCGCCGCGAGCGCGAGCAGCGCCATCGTGGCGAACTGCACGACGTAGAAAGCCGCGTTGTGCCCGAGCGAGGCCTCGGTGAGCTGGGCGATGACCGTCGTCGTGCTGTTCGGCGCGACGTGGAACCTGCCGATGAGCAGCGACAGCCCCAGCAGCATCACACCGAGCAGCGCGCCGAGCGCCAACTCGGTCCGCTGGGCCCGCTTGACCCGCGGGGTGCGGAAGGTGGGCACCGCGTTGGCGATCGCCTCCACACCGGTCAGCGCAGAACACCCGGACGCGAACGCCTTGAGCAGCAGAAGCACTCCCACACCGCCCACGGCGGAGGCGGCCGGATGCGTCGGTTCGGCCGCGGGGTGCGCGCGCAACAGCCCGGCCACGATGACGACGGCGATCGCCACGACGAACACGACCGTCGGGACGATCATCACCTTCGCCGACTCCGCGACCCCGTACAGGTTGACGGCCGTGATCAGCGCGAGCACCAGCACGCACAGCCAGACCCGGTCGCCGTACAGGGCCGGGAAGGCCGAGGTGAGCGCGGCGACGCCGGCCGAGACCGACACCGCCACGTTGAGCACGTAGTCGGTGATCAGCGAGGCGGCGGCGATCAGGCTGACACGCCGCCCCAGGTGGCGTTCGGCGACCGCGTAGGCACCCCCGCCGTCGGGGAACGCGGCGATGACCTGGCGGTAGGAGAACGTCAGCGCCGCCAGCAGCACCACGATCGCCACCGTGACCGGCAGGGTGAACCCCAACCCGCGACCGCCGGCGACCGCCAGCACCACCACGATGGCCTCGGGCCCGTACGCCACCGAGGCCAGCGCGTCCAGCGACAGCGCCGCCAGCCCCTGCGGCACGGTCAGCCGATCCCGCTCGGGCGAGCCCGGCTGCCGGCCGGCTCCGTGCCCGGCCGCCTCCACGTCAGTGGACACCGCATTCCCTTCGTGTTGTTCGATCTGCCGTGCATGCTGCGGCCGCCGGTGTGAACACACCGGTCCCTCAGCGGAATTCGGCCAGCCGCGGACGTACTCCGGCGGCGGCCAGGGCGACGGCGAGGGCCGCGCAGCAGCCGATCACGGCGAGTGCCGTGTCCAGTTCGGCGCGGCCGTCCGAGACGGCGTGGTCGAACGCGGTGGCGTTGATCGCCACATCGGCCTTCATGGCGTCGTCGAAGCGCCCGAAGTGGTAGTCGGAACCGCCCTTGTCCCAGCTGGTGTTGAACCGTATGGCCTGGGCGAGCTGCCCGGTGGCGAGGTAGCCGCGGGTGACCTGGTCGTCGTGCTGGTACGCCACCCACCCGGCCAGCGCCTGCTCGGCTGCGGCACGCTCCCCGGGGAAGGTGAGGTTGCGGAACTCGGTGCCGAGGTAGCCGCTGAAGCGCACGTCGCGGTGGTCACGCCGGTAGTGCTCCCAGGCGGCCTCGATCTCGGACGCGTAGCCGGGCAGGTCGGCGCCCGGGATGCGGGCGATCTGCTGGGACTTGTCGAGGAAGGCGCCGGAGTACTGGCCGGAGCGCTGGGGGTCGAGCAGGTTGCGGCTCTCGTCGGCGTTGGCGTCGTAGGCCACCGCACGCGCCGCGGACAGCGCCACCACGGAGTCGAAGGCGTCGTGCCGTGCGTAGCGCAGCGTCTCGCGCTCGTCCCCGGTCACGGTGAAGGCCGTGGCGAGCACGGTCGCGCTCAGCACCGCAGCGGCCACCAGGCCCGGGCTGAACACCCGGTGGAACCTGCGCACCAGGAAGAGCTGGAGGGCGGCGAGCGCGGCGAGGGTGAGCAGGCCCAGCCCGAGCGCCGCCAGCCTCATGGCGGCCAGGAAGGAGCGTTCACCGTCGTAAGCGGCGGTGAAGGCGGCGTTGTTGGTGGTGATCAGCCGGTCGGCGGCGGGCAGCAAGGCGGTGCGCATCAGGTCGGTGGCCTGCCGGTAGGCCGTCAGCGCGGCCGGCGCCGGGTGGCCGGCGGGTGCGTGCGCCGCGTCGTTGAGCGAGGTGGCACGCGAGGCCGCCTCCTCGTACCGGCCGAGTCCGTCCAGGATCTGCACGAGGGCGGCCTGCGCCGCCGGGTCGTCACCGGCGGCCTTCGTGGCGCCCTGCAACTCGCGGCTCACGGTGTCGCGGTCCTGCCCGTAGAGCCTGACGGCCTGGCTGCGGTGCGCCGCCAGCGCGGCGTCGTCGCCGAAGACCAGCAGGTTGGCGGTCTGCGCGTCCATGTCGGTGAGCGCGAGATACAGTCCGGAGGAGTGGCGCACCTGCGGCGCCGTCCGCCCCTGGATGGCCTGCCAGGCCGAGCCGGTGTGCAGGGGGATCGCGGCGCACAGCGCGCCGAGCGCCAGAGTCAGGGCCAGGCAGCCGACGAGTGCGGCACGCAGGATGCCCGGCACGCGCCAACGGGCCCGCCAGGACTCCAAGCGGCGTGTCCACCGCGGTGGTTGAGGGCCGGTGGGCCTCCCCTCGGCCGCGCTGCCGGGGAGCGCCGCCCGCTCTCGCCCCGCGCCGGCAGCCCGGCTTGAGGCTCGTTCGCCGCTCGCGGTGACGGTCCCCGTCATGTCCTGCTGCCTCTCCCCTGGGCCCCGGGTCCGGCCGCCGCGGCCGAACCCGTGATCATCCTGCGGACCCGGGGGCGAACCGCCGTGCGACATTGACGCGTCCTTGACGCACAGGTGTGCAGCGTTGACGGCTTATTGACACCTGACCGCGCTTGTTGGCCCGATCGCCGCCGCGTCACGGGATGGCCAGCTGCCGGCCCGCTCCCCTCAGGCGGATCTCCCGGCCGAGCCTGCGGGCGGTCAGCTGAAGGCGTGCGACCCCGCCCAGGGCCGCCAGATCCGGTGGGCCCAGGGCGCTAACATCGCACACCACCGGTTGCCCGCCGCTCCCGCAACGCTCCCGCAGCGACGCGCGCAGCACGGCCCACTCCGCCGGGCCGGGCCTCGCGCCGACCACGACGGTGACGCTTGTCTCCACACAGGGAAGACCGCCGCGGCGCCGCGGACTCATCGAGCGCCGCGCGGCCGGGCCGGATCCGGCGGCTCGCGCCGGACGGCGAGGACGCCCGCTGCCCCCAACCGCCCCGCACAACAAGGAGGTTGACGCGTCGGGCATGATGGCGCCGAGGGGCCAAGGCGAGCCACCGCGGCCGTTCGCGGGCGACGACGAGGGGACGACGTGACCGACAGCAGCGGACATGCGCAGACGGCGGGCATCAACACGGGTGTCGCGCACAACGCCCGCGTCTGGAACTACTGGCTGGGCGGCAAGGACAACTACCCCGTGGACCGCCAGGTGGGCGACCGCGTGACGCAGATGTACCCCGCCATCGGCGAGGTGGCCCGGGCCGACCGGGCGTTCCTGGGCCGAGCGGTCCGCTTCCTCGCCCAGGAGGCGGGGATACGGCAGTTCCTGGACATCGGCACCGGGCTGCCGACCGCGGACAACACCCACGACGTCGCACAGCGGATCGCGCCGGGGTCCCGGATCGTCTACGTCGACAACGACCCCATCGTGCTGACCCACGCCCGCGCGCTGCTCACCAGCTCCCCGGAGGGGGTCGCGGACTACGTTGACGCCGACGTCCACGATCCGCAGACCATCTTGCGTGGGGCCGCCCGGACCCTGGACTTCGACCGTCCCGTGGCCGTGATGCTCCTGGGCATCCTCAACTTCGTCCTCGACACCGGCGAGGCCGTGTCCATCGTGGACCGGCTGGTCGACGCCGTCCCCTCCGGCAGCTACCTGGCGCTCACCCACCCCACACTCGAACTCGGCGGTGAGGGGAACGCGGAGGCCATGCGGTTCTGGAACGAGAACGCGACCCCTGCGATCACCGCCCGCACCGGGCAGGAGGTGGCACGCTTCCTCGAACGCCTGGAGCTGGTGGAACCCGGCCTCGTGTCGTGTTCGCGGTGGCGTCCCGACCTCGGCACCGAGGGTGAGCAGGCGCAGGTGGCGCAGTTCGGCGCGGTCGGCCGCAAGCCCTGACGCCCGCACAGCCGGCCCGCCGGACTCAGCCGAATTCGGTGGGGTGGGGAACGCAGTGGGACGCGGGACGTCCTCCGTGCGCGCCGAGGAAGGCCAGCAGGTCGCACGAGGAGGGGCCGAGCACGCCCTCGTGGCCGAGACCTGGATACCTCCCCTCGGTGACCTGCGGCGATCCCAGCGCCCGCAGGTGGCCGACCACCTCGTCGGTCCACTGCGGCGGAACGTCCTCGTCGGCCCCGCCCTGGACGACGAGCACCGGCCCGGCGATCGCGGCACGGTCCGGGTCGCCGTAACCGGCCATCTCGCGGCCCAGCCGGTCGAGCCGGTCGCTGCTGAGCGGCAGCGCCTGCTCGGTGCTGGTGTGACCGAGCAGCGGATACGTGGACTTCAGGCACACCTCCAGCACCCGTGACGCGGTCCCGGCCGCCGTCGGGCCGATCAGCGAGTGCAGGTCGACGGAGGGGTCCGTGGCGCTCAGCCCGGCAAGTGAGTACAAGACGAAGGAAAGTTCGGAGCTCTGGTGGGAGGCGATGACACCGGGGAGCATCGTCTCGAGATGGCTGGCCGGCGCGATGGCGACCGTGCCGCCGAGGCGCAGGCCCCCGCTCCGGCGCGCGGTGCGGGCGGCGAACAGGGCGGCCTGCCCGCCCTGGGAGTGGCCGACCGCGAACCAGGTGGCGGCGAGGTCCGGCAGCAGGTGGTGTGCGGCGGCGACGATGTCGGTGACGGCGTTGCCCTCGTCGGCGCCGACCAGGTAGGTGTGCATACCCGGTGTGCCGAGGCCCGGGTAGTCCGTGGCCGTCACGGCGTAGCCGTTCTGGAGGAAGGTGCGCACCTGCTGCGCGAAGGCCCGGTTTCCGAGGTCCGGCGACTGCGACGGTGCGCAGCTGTCCGCGACACCGGTGGTCCCGTGCGCCCAGGACACCACCGGCCTGCCGCCCGGCGGCGGTGCGCCGGGCGGTACGAGAACCGTCCCGCTCACCGGGATGTCGGCGCCGTGGGCGTCGACCGAGTGGTAGAGCACGGTCCAGCGCCGCGCACCGGCGAAGCGTCCGTCGGGCCCCTTGTCGGTGGCGGCGATCAGTGTGCCGGGGGCCGCGTGGGGCAGCGGCCGCGGCACCCGGTAGGTGTGGCCCTCGACGCCTACCCGCGGCACCGCCCCGGGGTTGGCGGAGGCGGCCGCCGAACCGGGGGCCGACCTGGTCGGCGGACCGGCCGAACAGGCGGACGCGGTCGCGCCGATGGCCACCGCGGCGACCGCGGCGACGAGGCGTTCCGAGGCCCGCCGCAGGCGTGACGCCGACTGGGCGGCGTCACAGGCGACGGCGCGACGGCTGGTCGCTGTCCTCACGGCGTATCCCCTCGTCCTCCAGCCGGCGTGGTCGCCGGAACACCTGATGGGGTCCGTCAGCCGATTCCGTTCGGGTCCGGCACCCGCTCGGCAGGGCCGGGCTGCCGCGACGGGGCCGCGGGTCAGCCCTCGCGGCGGGAGAGGCTCTTCCAGGCCACCCAGCCGACGGCCGCGGCCATCAGCGCGCTCCCGGCCGACCTGTGCCCGTGGGCGCGGTGGCTCCTCGCCAGGCGGGTCTGGACGCGGGTGCAGCGGCTGGGGAACCGGTAGAGCTTGCCGCTCTTGTGCCCGGTCCACACCCGCAGGCCGGGGCGGCTGCTCGCGGCGTTGTCGAGCCGGACCACGACCCCGTTGTCGTTCCTTGACGGGTGCTGCCGCGTCAGGGTGCCGAGGGTGCGGCCTGCGACGTCCTTGATGACCGCGCGCGAACCCCCACGCGGAGAGCTCAGTGTCGCCGTCATCTGGGATCCGATCTCGACCGTGCGGGTGCCGCAGGCCGCCTGAGCGGGCGCGGCGGGATGCTGCCGGACGGTCTGGGTCGGGCCGTGGGAGTGCGGGGTGGTGACGGCCCCGGCGGCGTACGCCGCCAACGGGGTGCCGAGCGCGATGGCCACCGCGGCCAGCGGCGCGGCGGCATAGGTACGCATTCGCATGACAGTTACCTCCTCGGGCCGCGGACGCAGGCGGGCACCTGCCGGAGACGTGGAAGGTCCGTGCCCTGGCACGACCTAACAAGCAGGCACCCCGCCACGCAGCTCGAACACGGCCGTCGCGCCACCGCCGCGCGTCGCCCGCACGGCACAACGCGCATCGCGTCGCCCCTGGTCACAGCGGTGACGGGCTGGCGTACGCGGACACGGGGAACCCTGCGCCGTCCGGGTACCGCGGGGGCGGCACACGTCCGCCGCGCCCGCGGGCGGGGACGGGTGCGGGTGCGGCGGAGGGCTCCGCCGGGCTCCGGTGCGCAGGGCGCGGGGCGACCGGGCGCGCGCCCGCGACGCTAGAGGCGCTCGATCCCGGGGGCCTCGATCACGTGGACGGCGGCCTCCTCGGCGGATGCGGCCCCGCCCGCGATGCCGGCGTCGAAGGCCAGGCGGTCGTCCACGTCGTCGGGGTCGCGGGGGACGCCCTCGTCGTAGCTGATCAGGCGGCCCGCCCGGGCGTCACCGACCTCGGAGTCCAGCGGCTCGCCGTCCCCGCCGGCCAGGTCGCCGATGCCGTCCCAGTCGGGGAGCGTGATCTCCGGCTCCTCCTCGCTCAGCCGCTGGTCCAGGCTCTCGCCGCGGCGCTGCTCCGTGGCCGTGATGCCCGTGCGCACCTCGATCGGCCTCTCCGGGGGCGAGTACCCCTCGTCGATCGCCGGGTCGACGCCGCGGTTGTCAAGGGTGTCCTGTGGATCCAGGACCGCCACGTCGTCCTGGACCTCGCCGGAGTCCTGAGGCTGAGGCTGATAGACCTCGTCACCCATCAGCTCGTCCGACACGAGAGCCACCTCCGTCCCGTGCTCTTCCTCCGTCTGCCCCGGCGTTCGAGGTCCACACACGGCGCCGCCGATGAGTCCGGCGCCCAGGAGTCGTCTACCCCTGTGACAGGACGGCACCGGCCCGGACGAACAGGCCGGACCAGGAACAAGACCGAGAACGGTAACGAGACCGAGAGCAGGAGCAGGGACATGGCAGAGCAGACCGTCACCACCGGCGACACCGGGTTCGCGATCACCCGTACCTTCCAGGCGCCCCTCGCCACGGTGTGGGAGACCTGGACCCGCCCGGACCACTTCCAGCAGTGGTTCCACGCCGAGCCCGGCTCGGTCGAGCTCGACGTGCGGACCGGCGCGCTGTGGAAGGCGACTCTGCGGACCCCCGAGGGCGAGATGGCGATGTCCGGCGTCTACCGCGAGGTGGTCGCCGGGCAGAAGCTGGTGTGGACGCTGGACACGCCGGGCGAACCGGTCGTGATGAGCGCGACGTTCTCGGAGCGCGACGGCGGGACGGTCGTCGTCTACGAGCAGAACGTCGTCGGCCCCTGCACCGGCGATCAGGCCGTCGCCGGCACCACGCAGATCCTCGACAGCTTCGAGCAGCACCTGGGAGCGGTCGCCCGCGGGTTGTAGCAGCGAGCCGAAGAGCCTGCGCAGTGGGGGACTCAGCGAAGCAAGCCGCCCGCGGAGCAGGCGAGGAGGGGAGCGCGACCGTCGAGGCAGCGCTGAGCACTGCGGCGCCGGTGTCCGGCCGAGCCGGGCACCGCAGCGCCGTGCGCCGCGGGCACGCCGGTATGGTCGAGCCGAAGGCTGTTCCAGGCGGTGACACCTTCCGCCTGGCCCAGGTGTTCCGCTGGCGAAAGGTCAGTCCCGTGCCGTCACCGGTGCTGCCGCTGCGGGCGCACGCCGTGCACAAGAGCTACGGCCGGCGCCGGGTGCTGAGCGGTGCGTCGTTGGACCTGCCGGCCGGATGTCTGGCGGGGGTGGTGGGCGAGAACGGCTCGGGCAAGACGACACTGCTGCGGGTCATGGCGGGGCTGCTCGCACCGGACAGCGGTACGGTCACCCGCCTCGGCCCGATCGGCTACTGCCCGCAGGACTGCGTGCTCAACCCGGCCTACACCGTCGGCCAGCACCTGCGGCTCTTCCAGATCGCCTACGGCCTGGGGGACCTCGCCCGTGCGGGCGAGCTGATGGACGTCCTCAACTTCGCCTCCTACCGCGGCGATCTCATCGGCGCCCTCAGCGGCGGCACCCGGCAGAAGCTCAATCTGACGCTCGCGCTCATGCACGACCCGCCGCTGCTGCTGCTGGACGAGCCCTACCAGGGGTTCGACTGGGAGACCTACCAGCGGTTCTGGGAACTCGCCGCCGACCTTCGCGACCGCGGCAGCTCCGTCCTGATCGTGACCCACATCGCGTATGACACCGGCCGTCTGGACCGGGTGTGGCGGCTGGAGGACGGCGTGCTGCACGCGGACGGGAGGGCGGGGTGAGGATTCGGGGCGGCTGGACCTCGCTGCGCATCGCGGCGGCCATGGCGATCGTCGAACACGCCCGCAACCGCTTCGCGTTGCTGCTCATCCTGGTCCTCGTCCCGTTCTGGATCACCACGGTGCACCTGGTGGTCACCCATGACGTGGTCCGCTTCCCTCTGCACTCCACCGGGCGGGTGATCGCCGCGGCCGGAAACGACATCTCCGTGATCTCCGGAGGCATGAACGTCGTCGCCCTGATCGTGGGGTTCATGATGTTCACCGTCACCTTCCGGGGCGGCGCCTTCGACCAGCGGCTGGTGCTGGCCGGATATCCGCGGGTCCACCTGGTGCTGGGCAAGGCCGCGGCCCTGGCCGTTGCGGCGACGCTGATCTGCGCCTACGCGGTCGCGGTGATCTCCGTGCTGTGGCACCCGCACCGGCCGGTACTGCTCGCCGTCAGCCTGCTGAGCGCCGCGCTCCCGTACGGCGCGATCGGCGTCCTGCTCGGCGCCCTGGTCCGCGAGGAGTTGCAGGGGATGTTCCTGATCATCCTGCTGACCTCGCTGGACAGCAGCCTGCAGAACCCGGTCGCCAATCCCTCGACCGGTAATCCGGTCCTGCACTATCTGCCCTCCTACGGCGCGATGCAGACCGCGGTGGGCGCCGGATTCCTCGACGACGCTCCCGTGCGCTATCTGCTGCTGCAACCCCTGTGGTTCGCCGGCGCGCTGGTGCTGGCGGCGCTCGCCTTCAAGGTGCGCACCCGGGACCGCCGTCCGCGTTCGGTGTGATCCGGCGTGCCGCCGCATCGGCGGGGTTCACAGGTCGAGCTGGTACTCGCAGGCGGTGTGCGTCGGCACGTAGCCGAGGGAGTCGTTGACGGCGCGCATGTACGGGTTGCTGGCCGCGGTGTCGGTCACCAGACCGCCGAGGCCGGGATGGCGTTCGACGGCGTGCCGGATCGACGCGGCCTTCATCCAGCGGCCGAGGCCGTGTCCGCGGTGTCCGGGCAGGACCGCGGTGCCGTAGTGGACGCCGTCCCCCTCGCCGTCGCCGGGGACGACGAGTTCGGTCGACGGAGCCGTCGCCTTCGTGGACGGCCACCACGGTGTGGAGCAGGTCGCCGCGCCTGCGCACGGCCTCCGCCACGGCGCGCACCCTGTCGACGTCCCACACCACCGTGCCCCCGTCCATGTCGTCCATGGCCCGGCGGGAGGCGGCGAACGTCTCGGCGAGGTCGTCGGGCACGGCGCCGGAGAAGTCGGCGAGCCGGTAGCCGGAGTGCGGCTGCTCGACGATCCCGGTGAGGGCGCCGACGTCTGCGCCGGTCAGCGGGAGCCGGGCGAACATCAGCGCCAGGACCCGGCGGAAGCCGCGGGCCCGCAGGAACCCCTCGCCGGGCGAACCCGGTGCGGCCTGGGCTGTGACGCACCGCCGTCCGTCCTGCCGGGCGGCGGTCACGGCCGCTTCGAGCAGCCGGGATCCGACGCCGCCGCACCGCTCGGCCGGGTGGACCCGGAGGCCGAGCTCGGCCCGGTGGTCCTGCCCGGTCTGGGTGGCAAGGCCGAGGAAGGCCGACCCCACCGGGGTCCCGGCGGCGTCGGACGCCAGCCACACCAGTCTGCGGCGGGTCGGTCCGGAGGCCGGGTCGGTCAGTGGGGTGATGCGTATCGCCACGGCGTCTCCGAATCGCACGGCAGTCGGCCGACAGACCATACGGACGGCACCACGACACCCGCAACGGAGTTGTTCCGCCTCGCGGTTGCGGCCCGGGCCGGGCCGCGCCGGCCATCGGCCGACCGGGCGGGCCGCACACCGGAGCAGACGTTCCCCGCCGTCACCCCGGGGTGCCGCGGCCCTGGTCCGGTGTGAAGAGACGGGCCATCGCGGTGGTGGCCTTCAGGCCCGACCCGGTGAGGACGACGACCGTGGTCCCGCCCGTCCGGATCGCGCCGCGGGCCCTGAACACCTCGATCGCGGCGGCCGCTGTCGCGCTGGTGGGCTCCGCGTACAGCCCCGTCGAGGCGAGTCGGCGGGCCGCGTCCTCGATGTCGGCCTCGGGGATCGCCGCCACGTCTCCGCCGGAACGCCGGACGGCCCGGAGCACTTCGGGCAGCCTGACGGGCCGCTGGATCGCGGTGCCCTCGGCGATGGTGGGGGCGTGGTCGACGGGGACGAGGGTGTCGGCTCCGGCGTGGAAACTCGCCGCGATCGGCGCGCAGTTGGCCGGCTGGGCGACCAGCAGCCTCGGCCGCCGGGTGATCTGGCCCGAGGCGAGCAGCTCGGAGAAGCCGGTGTCCAGGCCGAGGACGATGCTGCCCGCCCCGGCCACCGTCACGACGGCGTCCGGCGCGGTGAACCCCAGGTCCTCCCACAGCTCGTAGGCGAGGGTCTTGACACCCTGCAGGAAGAACGGATGCCAGTTGTGGGAGGCGTAGCAGGTGTGCGCCGACTGGCGCAGCGCCTCCGCCGCGGTGGCCTCCCGGTCGCCCGGCACCAGCTGCACCTCGGCTCCGTAGGCCCTGGTCTGCAGGATCTTCGCCGGTGATGTGGACTCCGGGGCGAGGATCCTGGCCCGGATACCGGCCGCGGCGCAGTACGCCGACACCGAGGCACCGCCGTTGCCGGAGCTGTCTTCGATGACCTCCTTGACACCGTGCTGCGCGAGGAGCGAGATCATCACGCTGGTGCCACGGTCCTTGAAACTGCCGGTCGGGCTGAACCACTCCAGCTTGAAGGAGATGGGCTCGCCCTCCCATTCCCTCTCGACCAGCGGAGTGCATCCCTCGCCGAGGGTCACGGGGCGGGGGATGTCCACCGGAAGCGCGGCGCGGTAGCGCCACAGCGAGCGGTCGCGAGAGTCGACGTCCTGCCGGGTGATGCCGGGCAGGGGGCTCACGCTCAGCGGCGCTCCGTCGTCTCCGCGCCAGCGCCGGTCGTCGATCCGGTAGCGCCTGCCGGACCGTTCGTCGAGGTAGCAGGGTTGCGTCGGTGCTTCCATGACCGTCCCTTCGGCTCGGCGCCTGGCCGCGCGGCCACCGCCGGATCTGCTGCGGACAACGAGGGGGAGGCGCGGCGTGCGGCGGTCGGGCTCGCCCTGGGCCCCCTCACGCCGTCGCCTTGCCGCCGATCGAGGCCAGGGCCGTGCCCACCGTCGCCTCCAGCGACCGGACGTCGGCTCCGGCGCGCGAGCGCAGGTTCACCCCGTAGGCGAGCAGGACCAGCAGGTCCGCGGCGGCACCGGGGTCGGTTCCGGGGCCGAGCTGTCCGCGGTCCCGGGCGGTGGCGAGCGCCGTGTACATGGCGTCGCGCAGGCGCCGGTGGTGTTCGTCGAGGAGGGCGCGGACCTCGGGATCGCTGTTCTCGGCCCCGGCGTGGGCGTTGACGACCATGCACCCCCACCGTGCGTACGTGCCGGAGCAGCGGGCCTCGATCA
This sequence comes from uncultured Streptantibioticus sp., assembly GCA_964398515.1. GTDB lineage: Bacteria > Actinomycetota > Actinomycetes > Streptomycetales > Streptomycetaceae > CAYNNX01. Next base: position 21,144 of record CAYNNX010000082.1, read on the forward strand.
GTCCGGCGAAGAACTCCGCGACGGCGGGCATGCCGCGGCCGTCCTCCGCCAGTCGGCGGAACGCCGGCTGGGAACGGCTCTCGACGTAGCGGCGCAGCGCCGCGAGGTAGAGCTCGCGCTTGCCGCCGAACGTGGCGTACAGGCTGGAGCGGTTCAGGCCGGTCACGGTGACCACGTCCTGGATCCCGGTCGAGGCCAGGCCCTGCCGCCAGAAGAGCCGCACGACGGTCTCGAGGGCCGCGTCCGGATCGAAGTGTTTGATGTCCGGCATCTGTCACCCACCATCTCGAAACGGCTGTTCCAAGATAGCGGGCGACCGGCGCCCGGCAAAGCACATCGACCAACTC
>CAYNNX010000083.1:0-21487 GCA_964398515.1 uncultured Streptantibioticus sp.
CGCTGGAGTGGGCCACCACCTGCCCGCCGCCGCGGCACAACTTCCTCACGCAGCCGCGTATCCGCTCCGAATGCCCCGCGTTCGACCTGCACCACCCGGACGTGTCGACGCTGCAGAGGCTGGGCACCCCGCGCGAGGAGGAGCTCGACCGGTCCCGCCCGGCACCCGGCGGCGAAGGCGGCACCGAAGGGTCCGGCCGGTGAACCCGCCATTGTTGCCCCGGCCCACCGGCGCGGACGGCCCCGGGGCGCGCAGAGCCGTACCGCGCAAGACGGTCAGCCGCAAGGAGTGCGACCGGGGCCTCAACGAGATGGCGGGCTACCTGCTGTGGCAGGCGGAGGAGTCGGAGGCCGCGACCAGGGCGGAGGCGTTCGCGAAGCGGCTGCCGTGGCTGACCGGCGCGCAGCGCGAGGAGGTCGTGCGGGTCTACACCGAAGACCGGCTGGAGACGTCGCGCGCGGTCATCCAGCGCATCGCCGACCGGGCCCGCGAACTGCAGCGGGAGTACAGCGAGCGCTACCAGCGGCTACGCATCCGGATACTGGGCCTCTTCCTGGCCGGCGCCACGGGCTTCGGGGCCGTGGTGCTGGCGATGACCCGCCCCCGCTGAGGGGCGGCTGGACTCTCCGCTGCGGCACCTCCCGTCGAAGCGGAGACCCTGCGGACGACTCGAATCAGCCGCGGCCGCCGGCCGGGGTCGTCCGCACCCCGGGCGGCGCGTTCTCCCGACCCAGTGCCCGACGAGGACGCGCCGCCCGGCCCTGACCAGGGCGCGGGGCTGGCCCGCACGGGTGAGCCGAGCGCCGGACAGGTGTGACGGGCGGCTTCCGGGCGTATCACCTCTGGCGACCGGGTGCCGTGCCGTCGGCACCCGTCCGACGAAAGGACCATGCGATGTCCCGTAAGGCAGTGGGAGCGATCGCGCTGCTCACCGCAGTCGCAGGCGGCCTCGCCGCGCCTGGTGCCGCCCAGGCGTCGGTGCCGCCCCCGGCACTGGCGTGCCCGGCCGGATTCGCCCCCGGCATCGTCCTCAGCGGCGGCAGGCTGGCCCAGGCCTGCGTGGCCGTGGTCAGCACGGTCGTCCCGCCCGGAGCGGGCTCGGCCGCGGGGTCCGCGCACGGCACGGCCGCCGGGTCCGCGAGCGGTACGGTCCGGCAGGCGGTCCACGGCGCCCGGCACCGCCTCGCACCGGCCGCGCACCGGCCCGCTCCCGCCGCCCGCCCGGCCGCCCGGCCGATCACCCGATGGACTGCCACACCGGCCACACCCACCACAGGAGCCACAATGCTCACACCGGTCACCGGATGACCCCCGTAACGGGGTCATGGGACGCTCATTCGACGGGCAGCAGCGCGTCCAGTTCCCGGGCGTTCCATTCGCCGCCGTAGATCTTGGTGCCGGGCTGGTGCTTGCGCCCACCCTGGCTGAGGGTGCCGGCGTCGAGAGCGTCGAAGCCGATGTCCCGGATGAGACCGGCCACCACCGCCTTGGCCTCCTCGTCGCTGCCGGAGACGGGGATGGCCAGGCGCTGCGGATCGCCCTTGGGACGGGCGCCGTCGCGCAGTTTGTCCCAGGGGATGGAGTTGAAGGCCTTGACCAGGTTGGCACCGGTGTGCGCCCGTATCTTCTCGCTGGAGGTGGTGGTGTCGGCGTCCAGGTCGGGGTCGCGTCCGTCGCGTTCCGGGTAGTAGTTGCAGGTGTCGATGACGACCTTGTCGCGCAGCGGCTCGGTCGGCAGTTCCCGGTAGCGGCCGTAGGGGATCGCCACCACGACGGCCTCGCCGTACCGTGCGGCCTCCTCGGCGGTGGCCGCACGCACCGTCCCGCCGATCTCCTCGACGAGGCCGGTCAGCGTCTGCGGGCCGCGCGAGTTGCTGATCACGACGTCGTAGCCGATCCCGGCGAAGAGCCTGGCCAGCGTGGAGCCGATGTGGCCGGCGCCGATGATTCCGATCCGCATCTGTTCATCCCTTTCGTGTGCCGGTGCTGCCGAGACGGGTACCCGCAACCCGGCATTCCCACCTGCCCGGTCGCCGCGGTCTGCCGGCACCGGGCTGGACGAGCGGTGAGGCGGTGTCCGTGCGCTGTGTGGGTGTGGAGGAGGAGCTCCTCCTGATCGACCCCGTCACCGGGCTGACCAAGGCGGTCGCGGGGCAGGTGCTGGCGCTGGGCGCGACGGGAGTCGCCCTGGAGGCCGAGCTCCAGCGGGAGCAGCTGGAGTTCGCCACGCGCCCGTGCAAGGAGATGCAGGAGCTGGCCGAGCAGATCCGCCAGGGGCGGTCCGCCGTGGCCGAACGGGCCAGACAGGTGGGCGCCGAGGCCGCCGCGCTGGCCACCTCGCCGCTGCCCGCCGATCCCACGCTCACCCTCGATCCGCGGTACCGGCGGATGTCCGAGGCGTTCGGGCTGACCGCGCACGAGCAGCTCACCTGCGGTTGCCACGTGCACGTCGAGGTCGCCTCGGACGAGGAAGGGGTGGCGGTGATCGACCGCATCCGCCCCTGGCTGGCGCCGCTGATCGCGCTGAGCGGCAACTCCCCCTTCTGGCACGGGCGCGACAGCGGCTACGCCAGCTACCGCTCCCAGGCGTGGGGCCGCTGGCCGACGGCCGGCCCCACCGCGCCGTTCGGGTCGGACGAGGCGTACCACCGCCTGGTGCGCTCGCTGCTCGCCACGGGCACGATCCTCGACGAGGGCATGGTCTACTTCGATGCCCGGCTGTCCCACCGGTACCCCACGGTCGAGGTGCGCGTTGCCGACGTCTGCCTGGAGGCGGACGACACCGTGCTGCTGGCGGCGCTGGTCAGGGGGCTGGTGGAGACCGCGGCGCGGGAGTGGCGGGCGGGCCGGCCACCGGACCCCGCTCCCGTGCCGGTGCTGCGTCTGGCCTCCTGGAGGGCGAGCCGTTCGGGGCTGAGCGGGCGGCTGGTGCACCCCGTCACCCACGTGCCGGCTCCGGCGGGCGATGTCGTGCGCGAGCTGCTGCGCCATGTCGCGCCGGCCCTGTCCGACGACGGTGACCTGGCGCTCGCCGAGGATCTGCTGCGCAGGCTGCTCTGCCGGGGCAGCGGTGCCCGGGTCCAGCTCACCGCCTACGCCGAGCGCGGCTCCCTCACCGACGTCGTGGCCGCGGCGGTCGCCCGCACGACCTCGTGGTGAGCCCTTCGCCGGACGGTGGCGGACGGCCCCGGGTCAGGGTGCGGCGGTGCGCGCTCGCCGGGAGGCCTGGACGACGGTGCGCACCGCGGTGCGGGCGGCCGCCTCGACCAGGCAGACTCCGCCCGTCTGGGTCGCGTTGCCGCTGGAGAGCACGGCCACCAGCAGGCTGTGTCCGCCGTAGCCGACCCGGCCGATGCTGTTGATGTCCCACAGACCGGTGGTGCTCCGCTGCAGCCAGCCGTTCTTCAGGGCGCTGGCCGAACTCTGGTCGGCGGCGGCCGACACGCCCCACCTCTGGTCGGGGTCGACCTTTCCCATAAGGTCCTGCAGGTAGCGCCGGGAGGAGGCGTCGAGCGGCGAGTCGTCGCCGAAGACGGCCTGGAGCAGGGCGAGTTGGCCGGTCGCGGTGGTCTGGGTGAGGCCCCAGGCGTCGTCCTGGTCACCGCGGGTGCCGGTCAGGCCGAGGCGTTCGTTGGCCTCGTCGAGTCCGTCGGCGCCGCCGATGCGCCGCCACAGGGCGGTCGCCGCCGCGTTGTCGCTCTGGCGGACCATGACGGCGGCGGCGGCGCGTTCTGCTTCGGTGAGGCCGCGGTGGGCGTGCTGGGCGTGCAGCAGCAGAGCGGCCAGGATGTCGATCTTGACGATGCTGGCCGTGTCGAAGGCACCGTCGCCGTAGGCTCCGCTGTTGCCCGTGGTGGTGTCGTAGACGGCGACGGCGAACCGCGCGCCGTGGGTGTGCACATGGGCGAGGGCGCCGACGAGGTCGATCCGGGAGTCGCGCAGTTGCCGCATCGCTTTGACGATACGTTTCCTCCCCTCCGCGCTCTCCTCCGAGTCCTCCTCGGCCTTCTCTGCCTTCTCCTCTGCCCTCCTCTCGTCCGGATTCCCCGCTCGGTCCGCCCCCGCCGACCCGGGCGGGCCGTTGCCGCGCGCCCCGCCCGTGGGCACGGAGCCCTCCGCGCCGGGTCGGCCGCGCGGCAGGCCGGTGCCGCGCGATCTGGGGTGGAGGACGGCGGTCACCGCCGTGTAGGCGAGCAGAACGGTGACGACCAGGGCGCACGCACGCAGGACGGCCGTCACGGAGCCGCGCAGCCCTCGCCCCTCCCGCGGGCCGGTACAGGTGCGCTTGTCCATGGCGCGAAACGCTAATCATCTTCTCGCCTCCCGCCGCACGGCACGCATGTCCCGGGCCGGCGAATACGTCGGACAGCCCTGGAGCGTTACGCCGCCCGGCCGAGTCCGGGCGGCCGCCGCGGCGCCGGGCGCAGCGTTAGCGATTCGCCCGGGCGGTGCCTACGGTGGACGTGGAAGCACATGTCGCCCGGGGCCGGCCCGTCCGTCGTCCGCGGCAGTGCCGGACCGGCACCCGACGAGTACCGATCGGAGGAGACGCCATGACCACCGCGCGCGACATCATGCACTCCGGGGCTCAGTGCGTCGGGGAGAGCCAGACCCTGCTGGACGCGGCCCGGATGATGCGCGACCAGAACGTCGGCTCCCTGCCCATCTGCGGCGAGGACGACCGGCTCAAGGGCGTCATCACCGACCGCGACATCGTCGTGGGCTGTCTGGCCGAGGGCGGCGACCCGTCCCAGGTGACCGCCAGGCAGTTCGCCGGCCACATCCACGCCGTGGCCGCAGACGACGACATCAGCACGGTCCTGGAGAAGATGCAGGCTCACAAGATCCGCCGGCTCCCCGTGATCGACAACGGCAGGCTCGTCGGCATGATCAGCGAACACGACCTCGCTGTCGCACACGCCCGCAAGCGCCTGAGCGACCAGGAACTGGCCTCGTTCGTCGACCAGATCTACGCCACCACCTGACGCGCACCCGACGCGCCGGCCGGCCGCGGGCGCTCGCGGCGCGGTGCTCGCGGCAGCGGCCGCACCCGGAGGGGAAAGGGAGAGGGAGGGTATGACGCGGGCCAACGAGGAGGTTGCCGCGCTGCTCCAGGAGTACGCCGACCTCCTCGCCGTCACCGGGGGCGACGCCTTCAAGGCGCGTGCCTACGAGAAGGCGGCGCGCGCCCTGGGCGGCCATCACACGGACGTCTCCCGGCTCGACATCAAGCAGTTGAAGCAGATACCCAATGTCGGCTCCTCGATCGCCGACAAGGTGGTGGAGTACTTCCGCACGGGCACTTTCCCGGCGTTGGAGGAGCGGCGCTCCCGGATCCCGGCAGGCGTGCGGGAGTTGATCGCCATCCCCACTCTCGGCCCGAAGAAGGCGATGGCGCTCTACGAGGACCTCGGCATCGCCTCCGTCGACGAACTGGCCGACGCGATCCGCTCCGAGAAGCTGCGCGGGCTGAAGGGGTTCGGCCCCAAGACGGAGGAGAACCTGCTGCACGGCATCGGCCTGCTGCGCCAGTCGGGCGGGCGGATGCTGCTCAACACCGCCATGCAGACCGCCGAGGACGTCCTCGCCGGGCTGCGCGCGGTCACCGGCTGCGTGCGGTGCGGCTACGCGGGCTCCCTGCGCCGGATGCGCGAGACCATCGGGGACGTCGACATCCTGGTCGCCGCGGAGAGCTCCCGGCCGTTCATGGACGCCTTCACCGCGCTGCCGTTCACCGACGAGGTGATCGCGCACGGCCCGACCAAGAGCTCGGTCCGCACCTCGGAGGGGCTCCAGGTCGATCTCCGGGTGCTGCCGCCGCAGGCGTGGGGCGCCGGGATGCAGTACTTCACCGGGTCGAAGGCGCACAACATCCGCCTGCGCACGATCGCGGTGCGCAAGGGGCTCAAACTCTCCGAGTACGGGCTCTTCGACGCCGACAGCGGCGAACTGATCGTCTCCGAGACCGAGGAGGAGGTCTACGCCCGTCTCGGCCTGCCGTGGATCCCGCCGCCGCTGAGGGAGGACCGCGGGGAGGTCGCCGCGGCGCTGGCGGGCGAGTTGCCCGAGCTGGTGACCGAGGGGGACCTGCGCGGGGATCTGCACACCCACACGGATCTGACCGACGGCCTGGCGCCGCTGGCGGACATGGTGGAGGCCGCGGCGGAGCGCGGCTACGCCTACTACGCGGTCACCGATCACGCCCCCGACCTGTACATGCAGCAGATGACGGCGGACAAGGCGCTGGCGCAGCGCGAGCAGGTGCGCCGAGCGGACGGCAGGCACCACCGGATGCACGTGCTGCACGGCACCGAGCTCAACATCGGACCCACCGGCGAGGTGGACTGGCCCGGGGACTTCCTGGACGGCTTCGACCTGTGCGTCGCCTCGGTGCACTCCTACTTCCAGCTCGACCGCGCGGCGCAGACCCGCCGGCTGATCCGGGCCGCCGAGAACCCGTACGTCAACATCATCGGGCACCCCACGACACGCCGGCTGGGCAAGCGGCCCGGCATCGACGCCGACCTCGACGCGGTGTTCGCGGCGTGCGCCCGTACCGGCACGGCGCTGGAGATCAACGGCCAGCCGGAGCGGCTGGACCTCAGAGACGAGGACATCCTGCTCGCCAGGGAGCACGGCGTGAAGTTCGCGATCGACAGCGACGCCCACACCCCGGTCCATCTGCCGTACGTGCGCTACGGCGTGGGAACGGCGCAACGCGGCTGGCTCACCGCGGAAGAGGTGATCAACACCTGGCCGTTGCGCAGGCTCAAGAGCTTCCTGCGCAAGGGCCGCGCGGTCGGCCGGGCCGCCTAGAAGCCGCAGCCTGGAAGCCACAGCCCCAGCGGACGGCGTCCGTCCGCTGGGACCGTGCCGGGCGCAGGCCGCTCACGCGGCACGCATGACCCTCCAGCGCAGCACGGCGCCGATGCCCCCGGCCGGACCCGGCAGGCCGTCGGGGACCAGCAGCGCCTCTGCGTCGGCCGCGATGGCGGCCCGCATCAGCGCGTCGTCCGCGCGGGCGGTCTGCGGTTCGCGCACCCCCATCGCCCGTACCTCGTTGCGCTGGACGCCGACCTGCTCGGGCTCGGGGCCGATCCACACCTGGCGCTGGAGGTCGGGGCCGGTCTCGCGCATCAGCAAGGTGGCCACCTGGTGGCTGCGGGCGGCCTCCACCACCGCAGGGACGCCGTCGGCCGCGACACCGCGGCTGCTGCCCGGCCCGAATTCGCCGTGCTCACCGGGGCGTCCGCGTCCGGCGTGGAAGAGGTCGAGCACCTCGCCCAGATGGCGGCGGGCGTAGGCGTGGCGGACGTGCTCGATCTCCTCCAGCAGTCTCCCGGCGCCCTTGGCGGACCTGCTGCCGTTCTCGATCTCGACGGTGACGTCCCGCAGCGGCTCGGGCAATCGGTCGCGCACCGCGGCCCGTTCGCCCGGTTCGCCGGAGAGCACCAGCAGCCGGGTGTCGCTGAGCGGGAAGCGCCCGGCGATCTCGCTTGCGATGATCTCGGCGGTCTTGGCGCACTGGTTGTGCTGCTTGTTGCGGTAGTGCCATTCGTGGCGGTCCCCGGGCATGCTGCGGTGGCCGCGTGACGACCGCTCGCCCTGGGCCTGGCCGGTGGGCTCGGCGCCGTAGCCGTCCCGGCGCTCCAGGTCGGCTCCGGTGTGGTCGATGTAGGCCACCAGGCACGGCGGTTCGTCGCCGCGCAGGGTCAGCAGCGGGGTGACGCGCGGCAGCAGCCCCCAGAACGTCTCTATCGTGCCCATGGGCGCGTTCGTCAGCGGAACGTCGAGCACGACCTCGCCGTCGGCGGCGAACAGCGCCCGGCCCGGAGGCGCTCCCGAGACGGGTTCGGCGGCCAGCCGGTCGAGCACGGCGTTGCGGGTGCGGGCGTCCACGCCCTGGTCCGTCAGGCGCGCTCCCACGTAACGGCGGCGCATCTCGTACTGCTTGGCCCCGTCCTCGGTGGTGCGCGAGGTGTCCACGTATACCGACGCCCATGGCCCTGGGCGTTCGAGTGGTTTGAGGAAAGCGAGTTCCATGGTCTCCCCCAGAGTCGGGGATCTGTGACCGGTCGAGTACCCGGTGGATGGCAACCGTCTACCCGGTTCGCCGGAGTAGATACGTAGCGACCACTTTGCCGGTTGAATCCCCCCGGGCGCACCCTGGAAGGACATGAAGGAAGGGGATGGCCATGGAGACGCAGGTGGAATGGCACATCGATCTGGACTTCCAGGAGATCGGCGACCGGGACACCCGCACCGAGTGCTCGCTGCGGCTGCCCGACAATACCGAGATGCACGCCGAGGGGCATGCGAGAAGGCATCCGGGTGACCCGGTGCAGACCCAGGTGGGCGAGGAGCTGGCCGCCGCCCGGGCCCTCAACGAGCTCGCACGGCAACTGCTGGCCAAGGCGGCCGACGACATCGAGAAGGTGACGCACATACCGGCGCACCCGCGCATGTGAGGCGGTGAGCCGGCCGGGGGTCGAGGGCCGGTGCCGGGCTTCCGGCACCGGCCTCACCTGGCCGCGTCCGGCCGCGGCGGCCAGCGGTCGCCGCCCTCCCAGACCACCTGGTCGGGGTCGTCGAGATCCACTCCCCACTCGTCGGCCAGCCGGTCCAGCTCCGGGCGGCTGCGGACCTGCCGGTAGCTCTCGTCGGGGAACATCACCAGCCGGTACGGGCTGTGGCCGTCCCAGGCGTACACGACGTACGGGTATCGGCTCATGGCACCCCGCTACGCGGTCGTGACGAGGTGGGCGGTGAACCAGTCGCGGGCGAGTGCGGCGACCGTGTCCAGCGCGCCGGGCTCCTCGAACAGGTGGGTGGCGGCCGGGACGACCTCCAGCCGGTTCTCGCAGGTCAGCTGGGCCTGCGCGCGCCGGTTGAGTTCGAGGACCATGGTGTCCGCCCCGCCCACGATGAGCAGGGTCGGAGCCCGTACGGCGGCCAGCCGATCGCCGGCGAGGTCCGGACGCCCGCCGCGGGAGACGGTGGCGGTGATGTCGGCGCCGGGTTCGGCGGCGGCCCACAGCGCGGCGGCGGCACCGGTGCTGGCACCGAAGTAGCTCACCGTGAACGATTCGGCACCGGGACGGCTGCGCAGCCATTCGGTGGCCGCGGTCAGCCTGCGGGCCAGCAGCCCGATGTCGAACACGTTCGCCCGGTCGAGCTCCTCCCGCGGCGTGAGCAGGTCGAACAGGAGGGTGCCCAGCCGTGCCTGGTTGAGTACGGCGGCGACGTAGCGGTTGCGCGGGCTGTGGCGGCTGCTCCCCGCGCCGTGGGCGAACATCACCACGTTGCGCGCGCCGTCGGGCAGCCGAAGGTCACCGGCGAGGCGCACGCCGTCCACCGCGAGCTCCACCTCACCGGAGGTCAGCGGGCCGGAGGCGCGGGGTGCCGGGTGCGGGGCCTGCCGCAGCAGGGCCGCGACCTCCTCGTCGGTGGTCTGGGAGAAGTTCGCGTACCACTCCCCCACCGCGTAGAAGACCGGGGGCGTGAAAAGGCAGACGAGTTCGTCGACCTGGGCCCGCAGGGCGTCGGCGGCGCTGGGGGCGGCCACCGGGACCGCCAGCACCACCCGTGCGGCGCCCTGGGCGCGGGCGACCTGGCAGGCCGCCGCGGCCGTGGCACCGGTGGCGATCCCGTCGTCGACCACGACGGCCGTGCGGCCGGTCAGCGGCACGCGTGGGCGCCCGGCCCGGTAGCGCTGGGCCCGGCGTTCGAGTTCGGCCTGCTCGGCCTTCTGGACGCGCTCGATGTCCTGCCGCTGCAGGCCGCTGTGGCGCACGATATCGTCGTGGATCACCTTGGCGCCGCCTTCGCCGATGGCGCCGAAGGCGAGTTCCGGCTGGTAGGGGACACCGAGTTTGCGGACGATGACGACGTCGAGGGGAGCACCGAGTTCCCGGGCGACCTCGTAGGCGACGGGAATCCCGCCACGGGGGAGCCCCAGCACGACGGGGTTCTGGTCACGCAGCGGCCGCAGCCGCTCGGCGAGGCGCCGCCCGGCGTCCGCCCGATCGTTGAAGAGCACGTAGAGTCACCTCCGGCTACGGATGAGAGGAACCACAAGCCGGATCACTTCCCCCATAACTCCGCGGGCACCGGTTGCGCAAGTGCGGACGCCAACGGGCTTTGCGGGACCCTTGCACCCACGCGTATAGGGTGATCCACAGCGGCGTGCCCCGGGACGGCCACGCCGGCGGAACACGGGCGGAGGGCTACATGGCGGCGAGTCGCCGAGCGGTGCTGGCAGCGCTGGCGGGGGGTGTCCTCACGGGGTGCGGCGCGAGCCGCCACAGCACGCCCGCCCCGGCGGCCACGACCGGCGCGGCGCCCGCCACCGCGTCCGGCACCGCCGCCCCCACGCGCGGCGGCGGGCTCGCGGTGACGCGCGCGGAGGTCGTCGCGCGGTACGGGCGCATGCGGCCGACCAGCTGGGGGTTCGACGCCCCTGGAGTGGTGCACAGGCTGCCGTCGGCGGAGCAGGGCGAGATCGCGCTCACCTTCGACGCGTGCGGCGGCCCGGGCGGCAGCGGCTACGACGCCGGACTCATCGAGGTGCTGCGCGGCCACCGAATACCGGCGACGCTGTTCATCAACTCCCGCTGGGTGGACGAGAATCCGGCCGTCTTCCGCACCCTGGCCGCTGACCCGCTGTTCGAGATAGCCAACCACGGCACGCTGCACCGCCCGCTGTCGGTCTCCGGCCGCTCGGCGTACGGCATACCCGGCACCCGCAACGCGGGCGAGGTGTACGACGAGGTGTCGGGCAACCACGTCAAGCTCACCGGACTGCTGGGCCGGGCGCCGCGGTTCTTCCGTTCCGGTACCGCCTTCTGCGACGACGTGGCCTCCCGCATAGTCCGCGATCTGGGCGAGCGCTTCGTCAACTTCAGCGTCAACGGCGACGGCGGAGCGACCTTCACCCCGCAGCAGGTCCACCGCACGGTGGTCGCCGCCCAGGCGGGATCGATCGTCATCGGCCACATGAACCATCCCCGCGGCGGTACGGCCCGCGGCATGAGCACCGCGCTCCCCCGGCTCCTCCAGGCCGGGCACCGCTTCGTGCGGCTCTCCGACGCCCTGGGGTGACACCCCCGGCGAACGTCACTCGGCCGCGGGCGGCTCGAAGTGCGAGACCTGCGGAGCGCGCAGCAGATACGGCAGCTCCGCCTCGGCCAGAACCGGCCGCACGCGCCACATCCGCCCGGCGTAGCCTCGCACCGCCGCCTCGTCACGCCAGCGCGAGATCATCAGGACCCGTACGTCGGCCGCGGGCTCGGCGCTGAGGGAGCGCAGCAGCTCGGCGCCGAGGCAGCCGTCGACGTCGTCCAGTTGCGGCATCACGTCGGAGGCGAGGACCGCGCAGAAGTCCTCGGCCCGGCCGGGGGCCACCCATGCCTCCCACACCCGCACGATCACGGCGCCTCCTCCACACGTCCACCGGCAATCTCATTACATGTCTATCCGCTTGCCTGTCTCGGCGCGTCCGCCCGACCCGCATCCGCCGCTGTTCCGGCGAATCCCCCTCGTCGATCCGGGCCATCGGGCTCGTTCGCGCGATTGACGGTGGGCCGGAACGGTTACCCATAGGCCGCGACTGGCGGAGCAGTTGCGGTGGTATCAGGCCGTGAGGAGCGTGTGCATGCTGTTCCGGAAACGGAAGGCCCGGATGGAGGCCACGGTCAGGCAGGCGGCCGAGCGGGGGTTCACCGCTTTGGACCGCCGGCTCCCGCTCGCTGGGATGGCCCGTGAGCTGCTACGCAAGGCCTTCCCCGACCACTGGTCCTTCCTTCTGGGGGAGCTCGCCCTCTACAGCTTCGTGGTGCTGCTGCTCACCGGCACCTATCTGACGCTGTTCTTCGACCCGAGCATGACCGAGAGCGTCTACCACGGCCCCTACCTGCCGTTGCGGGGCCTGAACATGACGCAGGCGTACTCGTCCACGATCGACATCAGCTTCGACGTGCGCGGCGGGCTGCTCATCCGGCAGATCCACCACTGGGCGGCCCTGCTGTTCGTCGCCGCCATCGGGGTGCACATGCTGCGGATCTTCTTCACCGGGGCCTTCCGCAGGCCGCGGGAGATCAACTGGATCGTCGGGGTGACGCTGTTCCTGCTCGCCCTGCTGGAGGGGTTCGCCGGCTACTCGCTCCCCGACGACCTGCTCTCGGGGACGGGACTGCGCACCGCGGACACCATCATGGGCTCGATCCCCCTGGTCGGCACCTATCTGAGCTTCTTCGTCTTCCGCGGCTCCTTCCCCGGCCACGCCCTCATCCCGCGGCTCTACGTGGTGCACGTGCTGCTGGTGCCCGGGCTGCTGGTCGCGCTGATCGCCGCGCATCTGGTGCTCGTGGTCTACCTCAAGCACACGCAGTGGGGCGTCCGGGGCCGGACCAACCGCAACGTGGTAGGGCAGCCGATGTTCCCGCAGTTCACCGCCAAGTCCAGCGGCCTGTTCATGATGGTCTTCGCGGCACTCTCCTTCCTCGGCGGGCTCGCCCAGATCAACCCCATCTGGATCTACGGCCCCTACCGCGCCGACCAGGTGATCACCGACGCCCAGCCCGACTGGTACGTGGGATTCCTCGAAGGCGCCCTGCGCATCACGCCGCCGTGGGAGACGAACCTCTTGGGCCACACGATCATGTGGAACGTGTTCCTGCCGGCGGTCGCCCTGCCCGGTCTGCTGTTCCTGGTGCTCTTCCTGTACCCGTTCTTCGAGAAGTGGGTGACGGGTGATCAGATGGAGCACCACCTGTGTGACCGGCCCCGCAACCGGCCCACCCGCACCGCGTTCGGCGTGGCCGCCGTCGTGTTCTACGCCGTCCTGCTGGCGGCCGGGGGCAACGACGTCATCGCCTACACGTTCCGCATCTCCGTCGAGGCGTTGACGTGGTTCTTCCGGGTTGCCGTGATCGCCGGTCCGGTGGTCGGCTTCTTCGTCACCAAGCGGCTGTGCCTGGCCCTTCAGGACCGCGACCGCGAACTGCTGGTGGAGGGTGAGGAGACCGGCCAGGTGGTCCAGAGCGGCTACGGCGCCCTCTCCGAGACCCACCGCCCGCTCTCGCCGGAGCACCACTACCGGCTGCTGGTACGCGACGTTCCCAAGCCGCTCCCGCCGCCCGCCGAGGGAACCGTGCCGCGCAGGCAGCGGCTGCGGGTGGCGCTGAGCGAGTGGTACTACCGGGACCACGTGGAGCTGCCGCTCACGGCGGAGCAGCGGAGGCAGATCACCGAGCGCACGGCCGAGCCGGTCAGGCGGCAGCCCCCCGGCGCCCGGGAGCAGACCGGCGCACAGGCCCCCGAGCCCGTCTCCGAACCGGAGGAGTAGGTCACTCCTCGCGTCCGGCGAACTGGAAGACCAGTCCGAAGACGCCGCCGGCGAGAACACCGAAGCCGATGATGAACAGCCACAGCCCGAAGACGACACCGGTCGCGGTGAGGGCGACACCGAGCGCGGTCATCGGCGCGTAGGCGCTGTGCGGCGGGAAGAAGTCCAGCGGGCCGGCGCGTTCGATGATGTCGGCGTCCCTCCGGTCCTCCGGCCGCAGGCCCTTTCTGCGGTAGTTCATGGTGCAGAAGAAGCAGATGAGGGAGGACATCACGAACGACACCGTCAGCGCCGCCGTACCGGCGGGCTCGGAGGAGAACCAGGCGTAGACGACGTCGGTCGCGAAGAAGAAGAACGCCACACCGCCGAAGAGATAGGCCTCGGTCTTCATTCGCTCTGCTCTCCCAGCGTGTCGGGGGTCGGCTTCGTCTCCCCGGTCTCGGCGGGCCGGATCTCCAGGAACTCGGGGTGGTGCAGGTCGAAGGCGGGCGAGTCGGAGCGCACCCGGGGCAGCGCGGTGAAGTTGTGCCGCGGCGGCGGGCAGGAGGTCGCCCACTCCAGCGACCGCCCGTACCCCCACGGGTCGTCGGTCTCGACCTTGGGGGCGCGGCGGGCGGTGAGCCAGACGTTGTAGAGGAACGGCAGGGTGGAAAGGCCCAGGAGGAAGGATCCGATCGAGGAGATGGTGTTCAGCGTGGTGAAGCCGTCCGCGGCCAGATAGTCGGCGTAGCGCCGGGGCATCCCCTTCTCGCCCAGCCAGTGCTGGACCAGGAAGGTGGTCTGGAAGCCGACGAACAGCGTCCAGAAGTGGATCTTTCCGAGCCGCTCGTCGAGCATCCGCCCGGTCCACTTGGGCCACCAGAAGTAGAAGCCGCCGAACATGGCGAACACCACGGTCCCGAAGAGCACGTAGTGCAGGTGCGCCACGATGAAGTACGAGTCGGTGACGTGGAAGTCCAGCGGCGGCGAGGCGATCATCACGCCGCTGAGGCCGCCCAGCAGGAACGTCACCAGGAAGCCGACCGCCCACACCATCGGCGTCTCGAAGGAGACGCTCCCGTTCCACATGGTGCCGATCCAGTTGAAGAACTTCACGCCGGTCGGCACCGCGATGAAGAAGGACATCAGGGAGAAGAAGGGCAGCAGCACCATGCCGGTGGCGAACATGTGGTGGGCCCACACGGTCGCCGACAGCATGGTGATGGCGATCGTCGCCCCCACCATTCCCAGGTACCCGAAGACCGGTTTGCGGCTGAACACCGGGACGATCTCGGTGATCACGCCGAAGAACGGCAACGCGACGATGTAGACCTCGGGATGGCCGAAGAACCAGAACAGGTGCTGCCAGAGAATGGCGCCGCCGTTGGCCGCGTCGAAGACGTGTGCGCCGAACTTGCGGTCCGCCTCCAGCGCCAGCAGCGCGGCCGTCAGCACGGGGAAGGCGAGCAGCGCGAGGATCGAGGTGAACAGGATGTTCCAGGTGAACATCGGCATGCGGAACATGGTCATTCCGGGGGCGCGCAGGGAGACGATGGTGGCGATGAAGTTCACCGACCCCAAGGTCGTGCTGAGCCCGGCCACCACCAGGCCCATCGCCCACAGGTCCGCTCCGGCGCCGGGCGAGTGGACCGCACCGTTGAGCGGTGCGTAGGCGAACCACCCGAAGTGCGCTGCGCCGCCCGGTGTGAGGAACCCGGAGACGACCATCAGCCCGCCGAAGAGGAAGAGCCAGTACGTCATGGCGTTCAGCCGCGGAAAGGCGACGTCGGGTGCGCCGATCTGCAGCGGCATGACGGCGTTGGCGAATCCGGCGAACATGGGCGTAGCGAAGAGCAGCATCATGATCGTGCCGTGGATCGTGAACAGCTGGTTGTACTGCTCGTTGGTGAAGATCTGCAGGCCGGGGCGGGCCAACTCGGCCCGCATCAGCATCGCCAGCCCCCCGCCGAAGAGGAAGAACCCGAACGCGGTGACGAGATACATGTTCCCGATCACCTTGTGATCGGTGGTGGTCAGATACGTCCGCAGTCTGCGTCCGACGCTGATCCGCCGATTCGGCCCGGTCGGGAGCGCTTCCTCCGCGGCCTCCGCCCGGCCCTCCTGCTCCAGCTCCGACATCGCCCCTCCGTACGCCCGGCGGTAGGCCCGCGGCAGGGCCAGGTCTGCCGCGAGCCTCCTCTGTGTTGCCGTGGCCGCTGCGGTCCAAACACCCCGTGCTCCATTCGGCTCAGTCCGGCGCGCCGCAGGGGTGCGGCCCGGCACCGGGCTCATCCGGACGGCCGCGGTGCACCGGGGTAAGGGACGTGATCGACGAAACGGTTCAGCGACTCGCTGCGGCCGGGGTGGCCGAACGCACGCTCACCCGGCTCCCCGCTGGGTGGGTTCCAGGACGCCCGCATACCGCGCCGCCTCGCAGGCGCGGTGTGTGAGCGTCCTGGAACACACCGGTGCGTCAGCGGCGTGGCGAGCCGTGGCCGCGGTTCACGGAGTGGCGGGGGCGTGAAGCGGGCTGCCGCGTGGGGCTGTTGAGGGTGATCTGACGAACGAGTTGATGGAAGGAGACCAGGGCCGTCACGGGCGGCAGGCCGGCGACGGCCATACCGGTGACGGTCCGCGCGGTGTGCGCCACGCACAGGTAGACGGCGATCGCGGAGAAGAGCACCACCACCAACCAGGAGTGCGCGGCCGTCCGGCGGTGGACCGCGGCCCGCACGATGGACAACGAGGCCACCAGCCACGGCCCGTAGACCAGCAGCGGCCACCAGCCGGCCAGTTCACCCGGATGGGCCGGCGCCGCCAGCCGGCGCAGCGGGTCGTAGGCGATCACTCCGCCCAGCACACTCACCATCGCCACGATGACGGCCGTGGCGGCGGCGATCAGCAGGCTGAGCAGCTTCAACCACGGGACGCGCGAGAGGCGTTCCGCGGCGGCCAGTGCCTCCGCCCACCAGCGCCGGCGGCGGCGCCGGGACACACGCGGCCGGACGACGACCGGTTCGCGGACCGCGTCGCTCTCCGGGGCCGCCGACTGCAGGAGTTGGGCGAGATCCTCATCGAATTCCCAGGAGCCGTCCTCCCCCTCGAATCCGCGCGCCTCCGCGAATTCCCCGAATTCCCCCTGCACCGCCGGGTTTCCGTGTTGCGGCCCGGGGACGATGGCGTGCCCGGTGCCGTACAGCGTGCCGTACGACGTGCCGTCGGGTCCGTACACACCGCGCTGGGCGTCGAAGGCGTCACCGTGCCCGGGCCAGTACCCCTTCACGGCCACACCGTCGGCGAGGTGGCGAGGCCGCAGCGCCGCATGAAGCCGTCCCGGATCTCGGACTCGATCCGGTCCATCGCGCCGAGGAATTCCTCCAGCAGATCCGAACAGTGAACCGACTCCGGAGAACGCGGCAAGATCCTTCCCTCACCGCCGTCGGACGCCTGCGCACCGGCTGGGTGGTGGCCCAACGAGGTGCCCTGCGGGCTTTGTGTCGTCATGCCTCGACCAACGAGGCAGCGATTAGCGGGATACGCCCGACTCAGCCTTGAAGGCCATTTCTTGATGATGTGAATAGCCAACTTCCTTAAGAAATAGAGAATTCATGGGATCGAATGCCGCAGTCCCGCTCGATACCGGACGGTCGCGCACGGCCACGGCGCGGTCCACGACGCAGACCGCGCACGGCGTCGGACGCGCTTTCGGAGGGCCGCGCCCCGGGCCCCCGGACGGCCGAGTCACGCCGTGGGCAAGCCCCCTACGGCCGTTCGGATTGCGCGGCGCAAAGCCCACGACCTGCGCGTATGTGGATCCGGGAGAGCGTGCTGCTGCCTGGATGGAGCATTTTCATATGGTTCGTCGCGACAGGTTGCGAGTTGCCACTTAGCGTCGTTGATGTCCGATCCACCCGCTCCACTGCATGCCAAGGAGTTTGACGTGAAGAAGACTCTTGCCAGGGGGGCCGCACTCGCCTTCCTGTCGGCCGCCGCCCTCGCACCGATGGCCCCGGCCGCGCACGCCGCTTCCGTCTTCCCCGCCCGCGCGACCATGGCGGCTGCGCCGTTCGAGGAGGGTGGCCACGGTCACCGCTGCCGGGGCCGCGAGGAAGGCGAAGAAGGCTTCGGCGACGAAGAGGAGTTCGGCGAGGAGGGCTTCGAGGGCCACTTCGGCCGCCACCACCACGGCCGGTTCGAGGGCTTCGAGGGCCGCCGTCACCACCACCACTGCTGCTGCGAGCGCCGTGAGCGGGAGGAAGACGAGGACTTCTACCGCCGCGGCTGGTACGGCGGCGGCCTCCTCTACGGCCTGCTCGGCATTCTCTGATCCCGCACCCCGACGTCGCGCTCTCCTCAGGGCGGCCCCGGCGCCTCGCCGCGGGCCGCCCTGAGCCCTGTCGTCAGCCGTACAGCAGGAATGGCTCGCGCTGCCTGCGGAACCGCTCCAGCTCGCCCTGCCAGGCCCCCGTCACCTCCTGCGGGTCCGCGCCCGCGTCGACCATCGTGCGCAGCCGGGCCGAACCGGTGAGGTCGTCGATCCAGTGATCGGGGCGCCAGCCGAAGGCGGACGGGTAGCGCCGCCGGGCCGTCACGAGCATCGCGACGGCCGTCCCGATGGCGTCGACCCGGCGCCGGTCGGTGAGATGGACCTGGACCCCACCGCAGGTAAGGCCGGTGAACTTGCCGAACGTGGGGACCGTGTAGTTCTCCCTGAAGCGCACCCCGGACAGCCCCAGCGCGTTCAGGTCCTCGGCCCACCGCCAGTCGATGCCGGGAGCGCCGATCATCTCGAACGGGCGGGTGGTACCCCGCCCCTCGGACAGCAGTGTGCCTTCGAACATGCAGGTGCCCGGGTAGAGCAGGGCGGTGTCGGCGGTGGGCATGTTGGGGCTGGGCGGGACCCAGGGCAGGCCGGTGTCGGCGTGGAGCATCTCCCGCCGGTATCCGCGGACCGGCACGACCTCCAGACGGCTCACCCGGCGCCCGCCGGTGTCCCCGGGCAGGAAGAGCGCGTCGAACATCCGGGCCAGCTCGCCGGGGGTCATCCCGGGCTGCTGGACGACGGGCTTGAGTCCGACGCCGGTCGCGAACGCGGGGTCCAGCGAGGGCCCGTACGCCTGCCCGCCGTTCGGGTTCGGCCGGTCGAGTACCACGAAGGCGGCACCCGTCGTGGCGGCGGCGCACATCGCCGTGTACATGGTCCAGGTGTAGGTGTAGAAACGGGCGCCCACCGAGGCGATGTCGAAGACGACGGTGTCCACGCCCGCGGTGCGGTACATGGCGGCCAGCCGGTCCGCGCTCGCGCCGTATGCGTCGTACACCGGGATGCCGGTGCGCGGGTCGGTTCCGGCGCCCTCGGAGCCGCCGGCCTGCGCGGTGCCCCGGAAGCCGTGTTCCGGGCCGAACGCGGCGACCGGCCGGACCCCCGCGGCCGTCATCGCGTCCACGATGTGCGTCAGATCGCGCAGCACGCCCGTGGGGTTGGTGACCACGCCGACCCTGCGCCCGGCGAGAGCCGCCCAGCCGTCCCGCGCCAGCACGTCGGCGCCCGGGACGACACGTCCCGGCCGGCCGGGGGGCGTGGCGCTCGCGGGTGCCCCGAGGAGAGCGGGTGCCGCGAGCGCGGGCGCGGCGATCAGACCGCGTCGGCTGAGCCGTGTCATGGCGGCCTCCCGGCCGGGTGCGGGGTCGAGGCGCAGTGGTGGCACGGTAACCACGGGCGTGCAGCGGGTCAACGACCCGGGTGCGCGCAGCAGCCGGGTGTGCCCGGGCGGGGTGCCGCCCTTCCGGCGCCGCCCGACCCGCCGCGTTCGACCGGGAGTCGGGCCGGCCGGTGGCGGCGGGACCCGCGGGCCCGCGCCGCGCTCCGGTCGCGCGTCACCCCTCGGCCAGGGCGTCCAGAGCGCTGTGCTGGAAGCCGGCGATCACCTCCGTGGCCGCGGCCTCGGTGGTGCCGCGGGCGGCGAACCGCGCGTTCCACTCCACCACGCAGGCGCCGGGGCCGTCCGCCTCGACGCGCAGATCCGAGCGGTAGTCGGCCACGGGGATCGGGCCGGGCTCGTCCATGCGGTAGCGGTAGAACCACGTTCCGGCATCGACCAGGGACTCGACGATCTCGGCGCCGTCCGCGAGCGTGAGCCGCCTCGCGCCGCGGTCCCGCAGCGGGGTCAGGGCGGCCACCGCGGGGACCCAGGTGTGCAGGGCGTAGAAGTCGCCGATGCGCTCCCACATCGACTCCGGCGTTACCTCATACCGCCGGCGCGTGGTGCTCGTTGCCATGACCGAAACCTTTCCTCCGCCCAACCCTGGGCACGGCGAGGGGAGTTCACCACGCCGTGCGTGATCAGGTTAGGCCCTGCCGCCGGATCGGTCAGCCCTGGCGGCACACCGCGAGGACGGCCACGTCGTCGCCCATGGCCCCGCCCGCGTAACGCTGGACGTCGGCCAGCAGCCGGTCGAGCAGGGCACCGGGGTCGTCGGTGGGCCACCGGGCGACGCGGCTCGCCAGCGGGTAGAACGCTCCCGAGGAGTCGCGCGCCTCCGACACCCCGTCGGTGTAGAGCAGCAGCAGCTCGCCGTCGGACAGCGGCAGGGTGCGGGCGCGGTAGCCGCCGCCGGTCATGGCCAGGAGTGCCAAGGGCGGCGCGTGGACCGGCGGCGCCACCTCGATCACCCCGCCGGCGCCGCACAGCAGGGGCGGCGGATGGCCGCAGTTGACGACGTCCGCCGGGCGGTCGTCGTAGGGGATGCCGACCAGGACGGCGGTGACGAACTCCTCGCTCTCCGGGCGGCGGGCGAGCGCCGCGTCGATGCGGTCGGCCACGACCGCCAGGTCCGGCTCGGCGCGTGCCGCGTCCCGGTAGACGCCGAGTACGTCCGCGGCGGTCTCCACGGCGGGCAGCCCCTTGCCGCGCACGTCCCCGAGGAGCAGCCGCACGCCGTACGGCGTCGGGATCGCCTCGTACAGGTCCCCGCCGATGCGGGCCTCCGCGGCCGCGGCCAGGTAGCGCACGGCCAGGCGCACCCGGCCGATGCGGGGCGGGACCGGGCGCAGCAGCGCCTGCTGGGCGGCCTCGGCCACCGTTCGCACCTGGAGGAGCTCGCGCTCGCGCGCGGCGACCAGGGCCACGGTGGCGGTGCTGGTGCACGTCACGGCGAGCACGGTGGCGAGGGCGGTGGCGTGGACCACGGCCCCGACCCCGGGGTTGGCTTTGGCGAGCCCCAGCACGGCGGCGGCGCTGAACACCCCGGCCAGCAGCGGCACCTGGGGCTTGCGGGTGCCGGTGCTCGCCAGGACCGGCACTGCCGCCAGCAGCGGCGAGAGCGTCGAGCGCGGCCCGGTCGCCAGGTCCACCACCACGGCCGCGGCGATGAGCGCGTAGGCGGCGGCGACCAGAGCGCGCGCCCGTGGTGACAGCCGCAGCGGCGGCGGAATGCGCTGCGCGAGCGTGGGCTGCATGGATGTCCTCCCGTCCTGACGCGGACACCCCTCTCCCCTTTCAGCATGCCCTGCCGACCGCTCGCGCGGGCCGCGTAGGGTGGAGCGCGCCGGGGCGCCGCTCGCGCGGCCGCCGCCGGCCGCCGGAGCACGGAAGGGCAGCAGGTGCGGCACACGGATCTCACCCGGGCCCAGCGCGACGCGCTGCTCGCCGCCGACCCGGCCACCGGGCTGCTGACCGGCTCGGAGCGGGTGCGGCAGGCGCTGACCGAGCGGGGTCTCGCGTTGCGCCACCCGCGTCCGCCGCACCGCCACTACCTGACCGCGGCGGGCCGGGAGGCACGTGCCACCCTGCTCGCGCCTCCTCCTGAGCCCGCCGAAGCGCCCGGCCCGCGGCCTGAGGCTCCGCGGCCGGGGGTCTTCGCCGCCCGCACCGGTGACGAGGAGGCGCCCGCCGGACGGCCCGCGGACCGCGCCGCCGACGTCGGCAGCGCGTGGGAGGGGCTGTGTGAGCTGCGCCGGATGACCGCGGGCGACCCCGCCCTGCCGTGCCCCTGGGAGCGGGCCCACCTGGTCGCCGCGGC
Source organism: uncultured Streptantibioticus sp. (assembly GCA_964398515.1). Classification (GTDB taxonomy): domain Bacteria; phylum Actinomycetota; class Actinomycetes; order Streptomycetales; family Streptomycetaceae; genus CAYNNX01. The sequence continues at coordinate 21,347 of CAYNNX010000083.1, forward strand.
CGCGCTGGCCCTGGAGGCCGCCGGATGTCCCCCGTCCGCCCGGGACCCCGAGGGCAGGCGCACCGCCACCGGCTACCGCGTCCTCGCCACCGCGCAGCTCGACGCGGTCGCGGTCACCTGGGCGCCCGCGGACGACGACGG
>CAYNNX010000084.1:0-21427 GCA_964398515.1 uncultured Streptantibioticus sp.
CGACGGCTACGGCAACTACTACGAGCTGATCCTGCCCTACCAGTTCTTCTACAACTCCGACGGCAGCCACAACTACACCGTCGGCAGCTCCCAGGAACCCAACCCCGCGCTGCCGTCCGAGGCGATCACCGTCGCCGTGCGCCCGCACGGTGCGACCAGCGCAACCCAGTGGCTGACCACCCGCTCTGGCCACCCGGACTACGTGGCCGGCTACGACAGCGTCGGCAACAGCCCGGACAAGCAGTGGATCGCCATCGACACCAACCCGGCAAGCCCGCACTACAACCGGATCTACGCGATGTGGGTGGACTTCCACCGCAACGTCCCGGTGCCGTATGTCTCCTACGCCGACGCACACCCTGACGGCACCCACACCGACTGGTCCGCCCCGCAGGCACTGCCCGAACCGCCGAACACCCCGACCGGCGCCACCTATCTGCTGCCGCACGTGGCCCCCGATGGCTCGGTCTACACGACGGTGACCAACTCCGATCCGGCCCACCAGTACGCGGGCACCTCGGCGTTCGTGGACACCTCCGGCGACGGCGGCGCCACCTGGGCGACGGCGGGTGCCGCGTTCAGCTCGATCACCACGCCGCCGGGCACCTTCGCCAACACCACCTTCCGCGACGGGATCGAGAACACCTTCACCGTCGGCCCCAAGGCGGTGGGCGGCCACTACCCGCTCTATGTGGCGTACGAGGACTACAGCGCGGGAGTAGGGAACATCCTGCTCACCGCCTCCTACGACGGCGGCGCGACCTGGGGTTCGCCGATCCAGGTGAACGACAACACCTCGCCCGTGGATGAGTTCCAGCCCAACCTGGCGGCGGCGCCGGACGGCACCGTGAGCATCGCCTTCTACGACCGGCGGCTGTCCTGCCCTGCGGCCGGAACCGCGGAGGCGACCGCGGCCGGGCTCGCCCTCGACCGGTCCAACCCCAACTACTCCGGTGCCCTGCCCCCCTATGGCGCCGCCAACTACTGCGTCGACACAGCGATCCAGTTCTACCAGCCGACGCTCGGCCCGATCGGTCACAACATCCGGCTCTCCCAGCATGCCTTCGATCCCCAACTGAACTCGCCCAGTGAGTCGGGGACCGGAAACCCCACGTTCATCGGTGACTACTTCGGCAACACCGTGGCGTCCGCCGGTAGCGGACAGGTGGCTTACACCACCTCCGTGACCACCTACAACGACGGCACCAACCCGGCCAACCGGCAGCAGCAGGTGGTTGCCTCCATCCCCCTCCCATAACGCCACCTCCCCTAACACCACAACAGGCACGGCGGACGGGCTGTACTCGGCCCGCCGGCCGTGCCTTTCACATCGGCAGCGGCACCGGCCGGCGGTTCACGGCGCTGGGCTCGCCTAATCCAATGCGGCGAGTCATTCCTGCGCGAGCCGTCACGCCGCCCATCACCCGGCAACGCGGCAGGCGTCCTCTGCCTCCTATGGGACCCGCGAACCCGTGGATACGACACACCTGGCCATCGGCCTGGCGGTGCGGGTCCTGCGCGGCCGGACACCGCCTCGCCTCCTCCGCCGCCGAATGGGGGACCGGCCGCCGCCCACGCTGCCGGACGCCTGTCGGCCGAACTGACCCGGCTCGGCCGCTATCCGCTGATCGTGGTGGACGAGGTGGGTTACGAAGCAAGGCTGTTCGCAGCGGTTCGGGAGGGCGGCTTGCGGCTTCGTCGGCGCACATCGCTCCCCAAGCCGATCCGGCACTGCCGTGGCCGTTTCGCTGCGTCGGGCCAGACGGCCGGTTGAGTCGGCCTCGCGTAGAAGCTTCGCCGCCGAGGTCGTTGAGCACCATGGCCCTGACGCCACACTGCCCCCGGGCCCGGCCGGCCGGACGCCGGCGCGACCAGACTTGGGCGGGCACGTGTCAGTGCCCCGATCACGGCGGACGGCGCGCTCGATGTCGGCGAGGAACATCGTGATCACGGTGCGCCTTCGCAGCGGACACCGACAACGGCATCCGCGGGGCTCACTCGGCCGCGCGGCCGGTCGGCGCGTGGCCCCGGCGGTACTCGGTGGGTGTCATGCCGGCCCACCGGCGCACCGCTCGGGTGAGGGCCGCCGGGGTGGCGAAGCCCGTCCGGGCGGCGATTACGGTCACCGGCAGCCCGGTCGGCTCCGGCTCGGCCAAGAGCGCCAGGACGCGTTCCCGTTGCAACTCGTCCAGCAGGCCCGAGAAGGTCGTGTCCTCCTGGCGGAGCCGCAACTGGAGGGTGCGGCTACCGACGGCCATGGCGCGTGCCACATCCGCCAGCCGGGGCCGCCCGGTCGGACCGGCGGGAGTGGTCCGCAGGGCCGTCCGCACCGCGGCGGACCAGGGCGTGCGGTCTCGGGTCAACCGCCGTTGCGCGTACGGGGCGAGCATGGACAGCACCACGGGGTCGGCCTGCGGTACGGGTGAGCGCAGAGCGGTACGTCCGAAGACCAGGACGTCGTCCGGCTGACCGAAGGCCACCGCCGGACCGAGCATGTCGCGGTACGCGGCCGGTTGTGCAGGCTCGGGGCGCCGCAGCAGAACCCGGTCGGGGCCCGCGGTCTCCCCGGCCAGGCGGAGGACGGTGCGGCACAGCAACGCAAAGCAGGCGGCTACCGGGTCCGGGTCGGCGGGCCCGCCATCGGCCGCCCGCAGGCTCACGTGGACCGGGCCGGTTCTGCCGCCGCGATCTCCTACCACCAGCATGTGGCGGCCGACCAGGGGGTGGAAGTGCCGCAACCTGTCCAGCATGGTGCGGATATCCGGGCTGTTGGCGAGGATCGGCGGCACCAGTCCCCCGAGCATGGCAGTGTCGGTCCAGGCGGCGAACGCCAGCCCGGGTTCGGCGACGCCGGCCAGTCGCAGCGCGTCCCACACCGGTGCGAGCCGGTCGGTCGGCGCACCGTCCGCATCCCCGCCGCCGGACGTGGACGCTCCGGCTTCGGGCAGGCGGACGCCCCGGCTGCGGGCGAACGCCCGCAACTGTGCCTCCACAGGGTCGGTGCCTTCGCTGTCGGACGTGTGGGAAGGCACGCCGCCGGATGCGCCGAAAGGCAAGACTGGTACGCCTACGGGAAAGCACGCCCCCAGGGTCGGTTGCGAATGTGTCGGCATGGACCTCGAATCCCCGGCACGACCGGTTTTGACCTACGGTACCTACCCCTTGCTTGCGGCGACCACCGGCGTGGTCGGCTGGGCCGCCGCCACCCACCGCCTGGCGCTCCCGCAGAACGCTGTCCTCGCCCTGCTGACCCTCGCCACAATCGCGGTCGCCTTCGCCGTCGAGCGGACCAACCCACTACTGGACCGCTGGCGGATGACCCGGGACAGCTTCGTCGGCCGGGACCTGCCGTTCATCGGGCTGGCCTTCATGGTCGAGCAGATCGCCACGATGGGCGTCTCAGCCGTCGCAGCCCTTCTCGTCCCGTCGGGCGGTTTCGGCCCGCTGACCCGCATCCCGCTCCCGGTGCAGACCGTAGTCGTCCTGCTCGCCGTCGACCTGTTGTGGTACGTCTACCACAGGGCCGCTCACACCCTGCCGCGCTTGTGGAGGGCGCACGGGGTGCACCATGCGCCGTCCCAGGTGTACGTGTTGATGCATCCGGTCTTCCACCCGCTCGACCTGCTGGTCTCCCGCTTCCTGATCTCCCTGGTGGTCTTCCGGTTCAGCGGCGCGACACCGGATGCGGTGTTCCTGGTGCTGGTGGTGCTGAACCTTCAACAGACCATCAGTCACATCAACTCGGACATCCGCACCGGACCGCTCAACTACCTCCTGATCGGCCCGGAGACCCACCGCTGGCACCACGGCGCGGGGGAGCGGGTCAACTACGGATCGGTGCTGCCGCTATGGGACATGCTCTTCGGTACCTTCGTCCACCAGCCCCGCCGGGTACCGGACCGGCTCGGGCTGGACGACCCGGCGTCGTACCCCGACCCGCGGGGCTTCCACGTCACCCTCGCGTGGCCCTTCCGCCGTGCCGGCACCGCGGTCCCGGCAGCCGGGGACTGATCCGTCAGGCCCCCGGACAGACCGATCCGAAAATCGGTGCCTTCCTGGGCAGACGGCAGCACCCGGCCGAGCGGTAGCGAGGCCGGGCGTGCTGTGGTCGACCCCGGCCCCGGCGAGCTGATCTCTGAGGCCGAGGTCGCCGGGATACCCGCCTACACCGCCTTCACCGGACGGCCCAAGGACGAGCAGGTCACCGCCCGTCTGAGATCGTGCGGCGGGTGGTCGACCGGGCCAAACCCGCTGCCATCGGCGAGCAGGGCGAGTTGTTCCCCGTCTGGCGCTACCACCCCATCTTCACGGACAGTCCCTTCGAGACCTTCCAGGCCGAGCGGCAGCACCGCCACCACGCGGTCATCGAGCAGATCATCGCCGACGGCGAGGCCGGACCCCTCGCGCACCCGCCCTCCGGCCACTTCAATGTCTAATCACTGGTGGGATCTGAAAGATGGACGGCGTAATCCCCGGTCGGCGTGGCCGCTGCGGCAACGGCGCCGAGGACGGCATGATCGGCGGAGACAGGGCGCTGCGCGTCGGGGTGGTGTGTCTCCTTGGTGCGGGCACAGCCCTGCTCGGCAGGCGCTTCATCCGGCACTGACCTCATGCCGAGGCCCGACCCGGCTCGTTGCGCCGCGTTCCCGTCGAGACGGAGCGAACCACGGCGTGGCGCACGCGGCTCGATCGGTCGTGCCTCGGGACGTGGTGGCGGCGCGAATCGCTGTGCCGCGGCCTGGAAGGTACCCCCCCGCGCACAGCAGTTGCTTGGCCTGCTGGGCGATCCCGATGGCCTCGGGGATGCTGGCGAGGTAGTTCAGCGAGACACCGCTCGCCTCCGGGCGGAACGACACCAGGTCCCGTGCCAGGTGGAGTGCGACTCGACCCGGAGATCGATGACGCGCATCTGGTGGCCGGACTCGCGGGCGGCGCCGGCCACCCGTTCCAGCCCGAGTGGCTCCAGTCGGGGACATGTGTCGGCGCGTTGGGAGTCACGTGCGTGACCACGGCTCGCCGAGACGGGCCGCGCATTCGAGCATCAGGGCGTGAACGAACGCCTGCGGCAGGTTGCCGCGCATCTGCCGCTGCGAGACGTCGTACTCTTCGGAGTACAGTGCGGCCGGTCCACAGGCCGCCCGGTTGCGCTCGAACCAGCGGTACGCGTCCACTTCGCGTCCCTGCTGGTGTTCGGCGAGTGCCGTGATGAACCCGCACAGCAGGAAGGCGCCCTCGGCCTGCTCCAGCGGGCGCTCGTCGTGCCGGAACCGGTAGGCGAAGTGGTCCTCGGTCAGCTCCGCGGTGTAGGCGCGCAACGTGGCGACGGTCCGCGGGTCGTCCGCCGGCAATGCACCGCGGATGGGTGGAAGCAGCAACGCGCCGTCCGAGCCCGGGTCCTCAGGGGAGCGCTGCCAGCGTCCCGAGGGGTGCAGGCTCCTGGCGGCGGTGTCCGCGACCAGGCGGTCGGCCAGCAGGCTCCAGTGCCCTGCTCTGGCCGGGGGCGCGCCGGCCTCGGCCATGGCTCGAAGACCGGCGGCGCAGGTCAGGCGGCTGTGCGCCCATAGCCGCGGGGACAGTTCCCATACCCCGGCGTCCGGTTGGTGCCAGCGCCGGGCGATCGCTGCGGCGGCGATCTCGGCGGCCTGCCAGCCGTCGGTGTCCAGCCGGTCGCGGCGAGCGGCGGCAGCGAGCAGCAGGAGCGCTTCGCCGAAGGCATCGAGTTGGAACTGTTTGTTGACCCGGTTGCCCACCAGGTCGAATCCGCCGGGGTAGCCGGGCAGGTCGAGGCGGCGCTGGTCAGGCACGGTGCGACCGTCGACGGTGTAGGCCGGAGCCAGCGCCGGCCCGTCGTCGTGCAGGCGGGCGGTGACGAACCGCGCCGCGTCGTCGAGCAAGCGGTCGTCCCCGGCGGCCGCGACGGCTTGGCCCGCGTAGCACTGGTCACGGATCCACACGTAACGGTAGTCGTAGTTGCGGCCTTCCTCGGCCCGCTCCGGCAGGCTGGTCGTAGCCGCCGCTACCATGCCCCCGGTCGATCCGGTCAGCCCGCGCAGGACTGTGTAGGCCCTGCGTGCATCCGCTCGGCCGACCGTGTGCTCCAGCCCGGGGACCTGCTGCCGCCATGCGCGGTGTGTGGCGCTCCAGTATGCGGAGCCGTCGGGAGGGTCCCCATCCAGGGCCTGGTCGCTGATCTCCAGCACCAGATCATGGTGGGTGCCGGCCTCGACCGTCAGGTCCATGACCAGCCGTTGCCCGCCTGCGGCCACCGGCCTGGCCTGCGCGCCGCCCGACCAGCGCACCCGCAGATCACCGGTCCGGCCCGTCCAGATCCCGTCGTCATGGCGTGCCAGTCCGCTGAGCGGGTGGCGCCCGAAGCCGGCGCCGGGCTGCAGAACAACGGTCAGTCGGGCGTGATTCTCCAGGGCCATGACGCGCCGCAGGACGACCGCGCGGTGTGGGTCCCCCGGGAAGGCCAACGCTTCACGGCACTCCACCAGCCCAACGTCGGTTACCCAGCGGCTGCGCCAGATCAGCGAGCCCTCCTCGTAATAACCACCCCACACGTAGCGGCCGACCGGGGTAACCGCGTAGACGCCCCGGCCGCCGATGAGGGTGGAGAAGACAGCGTCGCAGTCCCACCGTGGCGCGCACATCCATGCGAAATCGCCGCGCGGTCCGACAAGAACGCCGCGTTCGCCGTCGGCCAGGAGCGCATACTGGCGCAGTGGTTGGGGCGGAAAGCAGTCCGCCCGCGCATAGGTGGTGGTGTTCTCCGCCATCTTCGTCGCCCCTCGTCGTTCCGACCCACCGCCGACGCCCGGGACGCCATTCCCACACCGTTGCCCGGGCGACGGGCCCGCGGCACAGCTTCTGCTTCGCCCGTTGAACCGCCCGACGCATTCGCGGCGCTGCGTCGGCGCCTGCCATACCCCCGATGCGCATAACCTTCGACGTGCGTCGCCAAACAGGCCATAAGGGCGTGTCGGCGCCCAGCGGCATCATGGGCGGGTACTCCGCCGGCGCCGCGCGATCGCCGGATGTGGCCGGCTTGCGTCAGATGGAGGAGGCCAGGGCGAGGCGGTTGTCGCGGCGGGGGAGGTGGCGGTCAGGACCAGGGCGGTGAGGCGCTCGGGGTGGCGGGCTGCGGCGCGGATCGCGACCGGGCCGCCGAGGGAGAAGCCGGACAGCGCGAAGGCGTCCAGTGCCCTCGGCGTCGGCGGCAGCGACCAGCTGGTCGGCCAGGTCGTCCACCGACAGCGGTGTGGTGGAGCGGGGTGTCGCCGCTGCCGGCGACCGTGTGGCGGGCGGCCGGGCCCGCCAGGATCGGCCCGTAGGTGTTGGCCACGCTGCCGCCGGCGCCATGGGCCAGGAGCGGGCCGGGGCCGGACCCCAGGACGGTGCGGGCGAAGGTCGCCTCGGGCAGGGTGCGAGCCGACATGCGCGCCAAAGGCGGTCCGCTGCCCCGGCGCCAGGCCGGCGACCGCTCCGGGGACCTGGTCCTGGCTGTCAACGGGACCCCGCCCGCCGGTGAGCGGCAGCAGGATCCCGAGGAGCCGGCTCCTGGACCGTGCCCGTACCTGGGCCTGGAGTCGTTCACCGTGGACGACGCGGCGCTGTTTCATGGGCGGGAGCGGCTGGTCCGCGAGACGCTGGAGGACTCGGCCCGGGTGGTGCGAAGCGGCCGCCCGCTGGTCGTCGTCGGACCGTCCGGAGCCGGCAAGACGTCTTTGCGGTACGCCGGCCTGCTCGCCGGATTACGCGCCGGAGCCCCGCAGTTGCCCGGATCCATCGGCTGGCCGTGGGTGGCGCTCACCCCAGGTGAGCACCGGTGCGCGCCCGGTGCGCGCCCTGGTCGCCGCGCTGCACCCGCACGGCCCGGTCGCCGTGCCATCGCCAGATGATGCGTTATCCGACGCGCGGGCGGCGGCTGAAGACCTGCTGCGCGACCGACCCGGCGGTCGGGAGGTCCTGGTGGTGGACCGGCTGGAAGAACTGTTCACCGCCTGCCACAGCGAAGGGGAGCGCACCGCGTTCCTCCGTGGGCTGACCGGCCTCGCGGCGTCCCACCACGGCCCAGGCGCCCTGGTGGTGATGGCACTGCGCGCCGACTTCTACGGCCAAGCCCAGGCCGTTCCCGAACTCGCCGCGGCCTTGCGGGACCATCAGGTGCTTGCCGGTCCCATGGACCTCGATGAGCTGCGCGCGGCGATCGAGCAACCGGCAGCCGCAGTCGGCCTGCACCTCGACGATGGCCTGGCCGACCTGTTGCCGGCAAAGAGCCCGCAAACCAGTCAGCGGACGAGGAAAACTCCTGCGTGATCGCAAGCAGTTGCCTCACGTGGCTGACCGGCCTGCATCAGTAACGGCGGCGACTCATCTCCGGGAACTGATTCCTCGGAGCCGAGTGCATGCGGAATCATGAAGCATGCGCCCGAATGACTGGCACCTCACCGAAGACGTCGACGACTTTCTCGCCCGGGCCGGAGACTTCCTGCGCTCGCGCCCGGCCCTGCACACCATGCCGCTGACGGTGGCCGAATCACTGCGCACACGTGGGGCGGACGCGTTCGGCGCCGAAGCCCCCGTCTTCGGCCACCTGGAGCGAGCGGGCGAGGTCCGTGCCACCTTCTACCGCATACCGTCCGGCCTCCTGAGCCTCACCCCCCTCACCCCCGAGCATGCCGACACCCTTGCTGCCCGTCTTGCCGACCTCGGCCACGACCTCCCCGGCGTCAGCGCGGAGCACAACACCGCCACAGCCTTCGCCGAGGCCTGGCAGCAGTACACGGGGGCAACACCGACGCTCCGCGAGCACCGGGTCCGGCTGTACCGCCTCGGCACGCTGACCCCGCCGAAGCCGTCTCCAGAGGGCCGGGGTCGAGTCGCGGGCGAGCAAGACCGTGAACAACTCATGCTCTGGTGCCGCGAGTTCGCCGCGGCCGTCGGGGAAGTCGTCTCCATAGACGCTGGCTCCTGGGCCGCCACACGCTTCGCCGACAAGCGCTATACGTTCTGGGAAACCCCCGACGGCACTCCCGTCTCCATGGCGGGCGTGACCCCGATGGTCGCCGGCCAGATCCGGGTGGACCCCGTCTACACCCCGGCCCACCTACGCGGTCGCGGCTACGCGGGCGCCGTGACCGTCGAGGTGAGCCGGGCCGCGCTGGCCGCGGGCGCCACGGAGGTCGTGCTGTTCGCGGACGTGGCCAACCCCACCAGCAACGCTCTCTATCAGCGAATCGGGTACCTCCCGGTCACCGAATTCGCCGCGTACGACTTCTCGTAGGACGCGCCGGAAGCCTCGAATCCTACCTGCCGATCGGCGGGTTCGGCCCGTACCCCGAGCTCCGCAGCGCCGCCGCGGCGGACGCCGGGCATCCCGACAACGTGGGTCTGGTCATCGACCCGGAGACAGGCATCCCGTCGCTGAAGCCGCACCGCTCGGAGGGGCTCACGACCGCGGCGAAGCGGCTGGAGCAGGAGATCACGCAAGGATGCGGGAGCGCACGCTGATCGGGAACCTGTCCCGGAGCGTGTACTGGGTGGAATGGTGGCGCCGCTTCGGCCTGGCCTCCGGCAACGAGCCGAAGCTCCAGGAACCGTTCGGCCGCTACGTCATCACCACCTTCGCACCACGCGGTGACGACTGCCTGCGAGCCGCCTGACGATACGGCTCGCAGGCAGGAGGTTCACCGGGAGCCGGTGAGGCGCCGGCGGACGGGCGCTGATGCTTTCTCCGCTACCCGTTTCGGCACGAAGACATAGGCGAGTACAGAGCCGGTGATCCCGGCTGCAGCGGCGCCGATCATGACCCGGTTCAGGCCCTCGGGCAGCGCGGCACCACCGTGCTGGAACAGTACGCCGAAGACCGCGACTCCGAGTGTCTGCCCCAACTGCCGGAAGGTGGTCATGGCCCCGGCAGCCATGCCTCCCCGCTCCGGCGGCAGCGCCGCGAAGACCGCGGCCCCCATGGCCGGGCCCATCAACCCCACGCCGATGCCAGTAACGGCCAGCCCCACCGCAAGAGAGCCGGCGGACGAGTCCCCATCCAGCCCCGTCTGCAGCACGCAGCCCATCCCACTCAGCAACAGGCCAGTGGCGAGGATCGCGCGGGGGGACCTTCCGTGGAGCCTGTGCCCGCTGATCAGTGAGGTGGCAAAGGAGGCCAGAGCGAGCGGCATGAGCGCGAGCCCAGCGCGCACCGGGCCCAGGCCGAGCCCCGACTGCAGCCACACCGAGGTATAGACGAGCGCCGCGAAAGCGGCCGTGGAGGCGACCACGCACATCATCACGGCCGAGAAGGACGCCCGGGAGAACAGCCGTACCTCCAGCAGCGGCTCACAACTGCGCAGTTCGACGCAGACAAAGACGATGAGCGCGAAGACGGCGAGCGCCAGCAGCCCGAGCACCCTGAAGGACGTCCAGCTCTCTTCGCCGGCCAGTGTCAGGGCGTAGGTGAGCGAGCTCGCGCACCCGGCGAAGGCGATCGCGCCCGGCAGGTCGATGCGCATCCCGGTGCCCTGCCGTCCTGCGGCCAGGACCCGCAGAGACAGCGCAACGGCCACGGTGACAAGTGGGAGGTTGAGGAAGAAGACGGCACGCCAGCTGAAGTACTGGGTGAGGATGCCGCCGAGTATCGGCCCCGCTGCGGCGGCCAGGCCCGTCACCGCGCCGAAAACGCCCATGGCCCGCCCCATGTCAGGCCCCCTGTAGACGGAGCCGATCAGGGCGAACGTGGTCACGGCCATCGCTGCGCCGCCGATGCCCTGCACCCCGCGGGCCGCAATCAGTACACCCGCGTTCGGGGACAGGCCACAGAGCAGCGAGGCGACGCCGAAGATCGCCAGTCCGGCGACGTACACCGTGCGCGCACCGAGCCGGTCCACCAGCGCCCCCATGGTGAGCATCAGCACGGCCAGGACCAGCGTGTAGACGTTGGCCACCCACTGCAGCGCGGACAGCGAGGCGGACAGCCCCTCCCCGATGTCGGGCAGGGCGACGGACAGCACGGTGGTGTCGAGCAGGAACATGAAAGTGCCGAGACAGACGGCCACCAGTGGCCACCACTTGCGCATGAGGCTTCCTCCCCAGAGCTTGTCGGACGCCTCCCACGATCCGGATCAACGACCCACCGCCGCCGCCCAGAGCCTCATTCACGGCGGATGCTGGCACACTCATGCCCTATGAAGGCGGATACTGTCACCCTGGACGACATCGATCACGGGCTGGTACACGCCCTGCAGATCGACGGCCGAGCCCCGCTCCGCCTCATCGGAGAGGCCCTCAGCGTCTCCGAGAACACCGTCGCCCGCCGCTACCGTCGCCTGCGCACCGCCGGCATCCTCCGCGTGGTCGGCACCCTCAACGGAGCCCGCCTCGGATATCACGCCTGGACCATCCGGCTGCAGTGCACACCGGATGCCGCCACCGCCATCGCCAAGGCCCTCGCCGCCCGCCCCGACACCTCCTACGTCTATTTGCTCTCCGGCGGCACGGAGATCTCGTGCAGTGCCCAGACGTCCACCGCCGAGGAGAGCGAAGCGCTGCTCCTGCACAAGCTCCCCAGAACCAGCCGCGTCACCTCCGTCTCCGCCCATCTGCTGCTCGGCCACCACGCGCTCCCCAACAACTGGGCCGGGTCTGCCCGTCTCACCCCCGAACAGGTCGCGCTACTCACCCCGCCGCCCGCCGAAGACGCCGACGTCTCTCTCGGACCCGCGGACCGTTCTCTCTTCGACCTCCTGTCACGGGACGGACGGGCGAGCCATACTGAACTCGCCGCCGCGTCCGGCTGGTCCGAATCCACCGTGCGCCGACGGCTCGCCGTCCTGCGCCAAGCCGGTGTGCTCACCTTCCTCGTCGACATCCCGCCGGCCGCCCTCGGCTTCCGCGCCGAAGCCCGCCTGTGGATGTCCGTGCGCCCCTCCCAGCTCACCGCCGTGGCCTCTGCGATGGCCGGCCATCCCGAAGTCTCACTCGTGGCACAGACCACCGGGCCGACCAATCTGCTCGCGGCCGTCAACTGCCGGGACTCCCTCGACCTCGCGCGGTACCTGACCAAGAGAATCGCGTCATTGGACGCGATCCACACAATCGAGACAGCCCCTGTCATCCGCACGGTGAAGCGAGCCGGTGCCCTGCTTCCGCTCGAACGCGGAACGACGAACGGCTCATGAGGAATCTGGCACCCGCCTCGCCCGAGCTGACCAACATCATTGCCGGGACAACAACATCGCCCGATGCGCACCTTCAGAAATGAGTGGCTCTGAGAGACCGCGAAGCCCTACTGGACCGTGTCCGGTCTTTCCTGATCTTCGTTCTCAATACGGAACTTGATCTCCGCAGACCATTCCTACCAGGGCCATCACAAAACCTGACGCCGGGTCACCGAGCCGCGCCGAGGCGCCGCAGACCGTCACGCACCGCAACCATCATGTTTCCGAGAGGACTTCCTTCGACTGCTATCAGGCCAGCCGGTCGGGCAGCGCCGCGAGGCGGAAATTGGTCCAGATGAAGCTGTCCATCTGGTGCTGGTCGGCGCTGAGGTTCACCACGTGGTCGACCTTGCCGTCGGCACCGAAGTGCGCACCAGCGCCCAAATGGTGTCGACCTTGCCCACCCCCTCTGTCGACCAGCCACGGTGCACATCGACGACGTACTCCTCATTGGCCTCGAGGAGGAGCGGTTTCGCCCGGAAGCCGGTCTTGCCGAGTTGATCGAAGAACGAGTGCACCTCCGCGATGCCGTGCTTGGTGCCGGCAAGCGGGTGATGCCCCGGAATCGCCCGCTCGATGTCCTCGGACAACACCTGTGCGATGCCGTCCACGTCGTTGGCCGCGTAGGCGGTGAAGAAGCGTTCGATGGCCGCGATCGTCGGATCTTTGGTACTCACGGCCTGCGGGCAGCGGGCCGAGTCGCAGATGCCCATCAGGGGCTCGTCGGCGTCCGGGGTGCCGGCGAGTTTCAGGCACAACGCCTTGGCGGGGTCGGAGAACCAGCAGTAGTTGCCGACGCCGGCGTGCAGGGTTTTCGCCTCGGCCTTCACGACGCGCTCGACGCGCCGGTCGTCGATGGGTGTAGCTCTTCTTCAGGGAAGTTCCTGATCAAGCAGTGAGGTCGAGTCGTGGCCGGTGTCCAGGACATGGACAGCCCGGGGTGGTTACGGTGCGACCGTGTGACGGCCCTCAGGTCTGCTGGGGGTAGAGCCAGGCGCTGCCGTTGGCGGGATCGGCCAGGATTTCGGAGAGCGGGCGGTCGGCGTAGTCGTCGGTGTGCTGCGTCATCAGTGGTGATTCGTTCCAGCCGGTGCAGATCTGGGTGTGCTGGATGTCGTTGGGGGCGTGGGAGAAGTTGTACTGCAGGATGTCGGACGGGGTCAGGTCATAGGCGTTGTCGAGCACGGTGGTGCGCTTGGAGTCCTGGGTGGCGTAGACGAAGAAGTTCTCGGCGCCGGCCCAGGTGTAGGAGGTGTTGTAGAAGAACCCGTAGCAGTACCAGTAGGAGTTGTCGTCGCGCGGATCGTCGGGCCACGAGCCCTCGGTCAGCCAGCCGCCGGTGACGAGGCACTGCGAGATGAAATTGGTGCAGTCGTCGTCGTAGACCGGGTACGCCAGGAGGTTGCGGTCGTTCCACCACTTCTCGGCATAGGAGATCATGGCGTTGTAGTCGTAGCCGCCGTCCGCGGTCTTGGCAGCGGGCTGTCGGCCGGACGGATCGGCCTTGGCCGGGCGCCGACCGGCCTGCGGGACAGCGTTCGGCACCACCCGGGGGCGCATCGACTCCGGTATCGACTCGGGGAACTGAGTCAGGGGGCGGGAGTACGCGTTGGTCGGCAGGTATCGGCAACCCGCCAGCGCCCACGCGCCGTTGACCTGGTTGAAGATCACCTGGTGCGCGCTGCGGTAGCGGGTGCTCGCCGGGGAGCCGGGCGCGTTACGGGCGAAGTACAGCGCGGTGTGCTCCACCGCTCGAGCGGTGGCGGTGCTGCCGTGCACGGCGACATCGGTGAGCTCGGCAGTGGTGCGGGCGCGGGTGTACCCGCTGTGCAGCGCGGCGGCCTGGTCGCGGACGCCGTCGAGGCGGTCGGCATCACCGCGGTAGTCGCGGAGCAGATCGGAGGTGAGGGAGAGGGCCGCGGCCCGGTTCGGGGCCGGCCGGGCGGCGGTCACCCGGGCCGCCCGGTCGGCGAGGTACTGCTGTACCAACAGGGTCAGTTGGCGCTGTTGCGCGGCGGGAAGGCCGCGGTTGCGGTTGCGGCTCTGCTCTGTCCGGTCGGTGGTCGGCCCGGGCGCGGCCCCGGTGAGGGCGGTGGTGGCAGCCGTGGTGGCGCCCAGCCCCGCGAGAAGCAGGGAGCGGCGGTGCATGACGAGTCACTCCTCACTGATGGGGCATCAACTCGCCCACCAGGTTAGGGGCTCCCACCCCGGAACCGGGGGATGCACTTGCCAGGATCCTGCAACCCTTGTAGTGGCCCGGTGCCCGTACCTCGACCGCCGCGGTCACATCTCCGGCGGGCGGAGCGAGATCGCCTCGAAGGCGGTGCCCGAGCACTGCCTGGTCCTCGATCAGCTCCTCGACTGCATGATGCGCCAGGGTTCCGGTGGCGGGGTCGGCCAAGTCGCCTTGCAGGCGGTCGAAGGGCGCTGACTGCGAGAGCGAGCGGATCGATGGCATCGAAGGCATCGTAGGGTTCCATTGCGCTCTTCTTTCTGCACTTCGTTTGGTTGGCACCACGAATCCGATCGAGTCCACGTTCTCCACCGTCCGGCTGCGGACCAAGGTCACCCGCCGTGCCCGATCCCGCACCGCAGCCCTGGCCATGGTCTTCAAGCTGGTGGAGTCCGCCCAGCAGCAGTGGCGGGCCGTGAACGCACCCACCTCGTCGCCCTGGTCCGCGCTGGAGCCCGCTTCGAACGCGGCCACCTTGTCGAACGCCCCCAGGCGGTCGCGGCGTGAGCACCATCGGGGCCGAAGCCATCAGCACCAGGCGGCTGGACCTGCTGCCGCTTCTCGTCGGGCACGCCGAGGAGATGGCCTCGGTGCTGTCCGATCCGGCTCTGCACACCTTCACCGGCGGCACCCCGGACACCCTGCAAGCCCTGCGCTCGCGCTACCAGCGCATGACCGCAGGCTCTCCCGACCCGGCCGTCCTCTGGCTGAACTGGGTGATCCGGCTCCGTGATGAGTCCTGCCTGACGGGCACAGTCCAGGCGACGATCAACCCCTCCGGGCACGGCCCCGTCGCTGAGATCGCCTGGGTAGTGGGGACTCCATGGCAGGGAAGAGGCATCGCCACCGAAGCAGCCCAAGGACTCGTCGGCTGGCTCAGCCAGCAGCCGGTGACGACCGTCATCGCCCACATCCACCCCGGACACCAGGCATCCGCCGCCATCGCCACCGCAGCCGGGCTCACGCCCACCGACGAACGACAGGTCAACGACCTCGGCTCCCCGCCATCGCCAGCCGGGTCTCTGCGATCCGCGAGCACGTCCTGGAGACGCCCGCCCCTGTCGTTGCCGACGCCCTCGGCTACCACCAAGTCACCACCGCCAGGTGGCTGCCCAAGCCGGAGCCGCCTGGAGCCGGTACGCCGCCGGGAACCACCTACGGTCACCATCAGGCTGGACGCCAGGAAGAACCGACGACAGTTGAATAGGCGAGCTCACCGGTACACCAGTAAGGATGGAACAACTGGTTCTTACTGGTAGACCGTGCCCATCTGCGGAGAAGCTTCGTACCTCTCTTGCGCTCTCTTCTTTGCTTCGTCGGCGGAGAGCCCCTGGTCCATGAGCTCTTTCTGCAGGCTTGCCTTCAGCTTGCTGCTGCCCTCGACCGCCGCGTTCACGGACCACGGTGTCCGGCAGGCGTAGATCAGCAACGCACCGTATTTCTTGAACGCCTGTGCCTTATCGATGATGACAGGCAGTGGTGGAGTCTCGGCATCCCTCGCGTCGGTGTACTGAGCGTCGACCTTACCCTTATCCGCCCACTGGAAGTCCATCAGGACCGCCACGTCGCAGTAGTTCACCAGCCCGATCACGCGGTCGATCTCCAGGGAGAGTTCGGTGGCGTGGTGGGGTTGGACGTACATGCCAGGTGCGTCATTGGTGGCCTCCACCCCGGAGTTGGCGAAGGCATCGGGCAGGGATGCGAAGGCCTCGGCGGTGGCCCCGATCCGGTTCAGACTCTGCTCTTCCTGAACAGCGAAGCCGTATTGCCTCTTGGTATCGATGGCGATGCGGTGCTTGTCCTCGTAGCCGTGTGAGAACCACGACAGCATGTCGGAGTGTTTGGGGCCGGAGGAGCTCTTGAGTATCGCGACGGTCCCCTTGCCGAGACCCTCGATTTCGAAGGTTGCCGTCTCGAGCTTGGGCATCTGAGGCTCCCGCTGTCGCCAGATACGATCAGCTTCGAGGACAGTGGCCTTAGCCTGCTCTTCGTACTGTTCCATTGACTCCTTCGGCTCGGGGGGCGCAGCCGATGAGCTGTGCCCCATCTCCGCCTCCATGGCGTCCCTGGTCACATTTTTGTCGGCCAGCAATTTCAAGGCATCGTCAGCCTTCAGCTTCTTCACCAGCACCTCGTTGCCCACGATCTCGACGAGCTTGTTCCACACCCATTTCTGCTGCTCGGCGGTCAGGGGCGCGCCTGGTTCGGCCCACTTCTTGAAGAAGTCACGCGAGGTCTTCAACACCATCCGCTGGACGGAGCCGTCCTGGGCCGGGGCCGATACCGGTGTGTGGCTCTGCTCCCGGGCCGTGGAACGCTGGACGCCCGTTGATCCCTGCCCCAGCTTGGTCGCCGTGCTCTCGGCGTCGCGCTCCAAAGCGTCGGCGGGGTCGCTGACGCCCGAGGGAACGCGCCCCGCTCGCTGCTGGCGGACGTGTTGCAGTTCGTGGCGCATGGTGTGGTCGTCCATATCGGCCGCACTGCGGAAGACGATGTGGTTGGTCTTCGTGGTGTAGGCCTTGGCGCCGACGGCCTCGGCCGAGCTGCGGTCGACGTGGACGCGGACATCACTGAAGTCCTCGCCACCGAAATCGCTCTCCATCTCGCGCTGGACGTCCGCCTGCATCGGGCTGCCCGAGGCCCGCGCCACCGCATCCACCTGGGCCATGGCGTCACGCTGCACGGCCTGGTCGTCGGCGAATCGCTGCGCGGCTGCGCCATGGTCACAGTCCGCACTGTGCTGACGGCGCTCCTGCTCCACCAGCCGGGCGACAGCGGCGTTACCGATCGTCCGCTGGAGAGAGAGCGCGGCTGCGGGGGACATCCGTCCGATGAGCCCGGCGGCGGCCGGCTCGGCGCTGAAGGTGGCTGAGGCCTGGTCGGCACGCCGGGGAAGCCCCCGGTTGTGGTTTGACTCCGCAAGGCGTTGCTGCCTGTCAGCGTGAATGGCCGCTTCCTCTCGTGTGGGTACGCACAGATCGAGTTCCCATGCTGCTGGGCCGACTGGCTGGGAAGAAGGGCGAAGAGGGCAGCCTGGAAGGAACACAGACTGCCCGAATGTACTCAAGCCGAATGATGCCGTGATGGCGTATCAGTACATGCTGCTGTATGCGCTGCCCGTGCCGATAGCCGGCGCCTCGGTCAGGTTCTCCCACCAGTGGGCCCGGGTGAAGGCGGCCGCGGACCGCAGCGCCTCGTCGGCCTCGTCGGGGTGGCCGCGAAGGCCGCGATAGCCGAGCGTGAGTGGGCGGACGCGGTGGGGGCGGCGATGGCCGCGGTGGCGGGCTGCTTCACCCGGCGTGAACCCCGCCTGCTGGCACGGGAGGCGGGATCGTGTTCGTCAGGGACGTCCCGCAGAGCTAGCGCCACCATCAGCAGTCCGGCCCGTCGGGTCGCCTCGCATGCGCGGGAGGCGTCCCGGCCGTCTATGGCGAACACGACCGCTCAGCGCGGCGCGCCCCCGGGTGCCGGCAGGCTGGTGACCTCCGCCATGACCTCTGGCGACGGCTTGAAGTACCGCTTCACGTTTTCCGGATTGCGATGCCTCGACCTGGACATGAGCGTCAGCAGGCTCGCTCCGGCCTGACCGAGATGGGTCAGGCCGGAGTGCCGTGTGTCCGCCGAGGCCGTGTGCGGTTGGGTTGATGTTGCGTTTGACGTGGTCGACTCCGGGTGCGGCGTTCGTGATCCCGGTTGCTGCTTGTGCGGCGATAAGGTCTCGTCGTGATCCGCACCTCGTCCTCGACGGACACCCGGTAGTACGCCCTACTTCGGTGCCTGGAAGCCGCCGATCTTCCGCTCGAGTAGTTCGGCCAGCCGCAGGGGGGTGCGGTCCTCGAACATCGGACCGATGAGCTGCACTCCCACCGGCAGACCCTCGGGGGACCGGCCCGTTGGTATGGCGGTGGCGGGCAGGCCGGGCATGGTGGCCAGACCGGCCCAGACGAGCTGGTCGAAGTACGGGTACTCGACGCCGTCGATGTCGATCCGGCGTTCCAGCGGATTGGGGTTGTGGTCGTGCGGGAACGCGGGAGTGGGCGTGATCGGGCACACCACGGCGTCGAACTCGGCGAACAGTTGCCGCCAGCCGTGGCGGTGCAGTTCGCGGCGGTTGTTCGCCTGGAGCCAGTCGCGGTGGCTGAACACCATGGCGCGCAGCCGTGCCGCGTCGAGACTCCGGTCGTCCGCGCTCAGTCCGGCGGCGCGGGTCCGCAGCCGATCGTACGGTTCGACGGGAAAACGTGCGACGGAGCCCGAAACCAGCAACTGGCTGTAGAGCGTCCCGGCCTCGGTCAGATCGGGTAGCAGCGGACTGTGCCGTTCGACGTGGGCGCCGCCGTCGACAAGCGCGTCGGCGACTCGGTTCACGCCCGCCCGCACCGCCGACCCGGTTGGAATGAGCGGATGTTCGTCGAGGACCAAGACCCGGAAGTCGCGGAGCCGTTCGTGGCGCGCGGGCGGCAACCTCAAGTGGTGCGCCACGCCGAGCGTCAACGGATCCGGTCCGGCCATGACGTCGAGCAGGAGCGTGAGGTCGCGGGCGGTGCGCGCCATCGGACCGACGACGGCGAGGTCGAGGTCGACCGGCAAGGCCGGTGTGGACGGCGGGACCATACCGCGGTTGGCCGCCAGCCCGAGTGTCGGCTTGTGTGCGTAGACACCGCAGAAATGCGCCGGGGTGCGCAACGAACCGGCGAGGTCGGAGCCGATGGACAGCGCGCCGAATCCGCACGCCAGGGCCGCCGCTGATCCGCCGGAGGATCCGCCCGGCGTGCGGCCGTGGCCCCACGGGTTGTTGGTGGTGCCGTAGATTTCGTTGAAGCTCTGGATATCTTGCAGCCCCAAGGGCACATTGGTCTTGCCGAGCACCACCGCGCCGGCGGCCTTGAGCCGCGACACCTGTACCGCGTCCTCGGCCGGCACATAGTCCCGGTGTTGCGGCATGCCCCAGGTCGTGGGTAGCCCGGCGATGTTGTAGGACTCTTTGACCGTCACCGGAATGCCGAGCAGCGGCTGGTCCTCGCCGCGGGCGCGCGCCTGGTCGGCGCCGCGCGCGGCGGCCCGTGCACGGTCGAAGTCCGGCACACAGATGGCGTTGATCGCCTTGTCGTCCCGCTCGATACGGGCGATCGCCTCGTCGGTCAGTTCCGCCGAGGTCACTTCACCGGCACGCAAGGCAGCCGCCAGTTTTTCGGCCGTCTGAAAATTCCACTCCATGAATCCGACCGTACCGGCCTCTGGAACAGGTCATGAAATGCCGCTTCGCGCAACGGGGTTGATGTCTCAATACGATTGAGCAGAGCCGGAGTGAGTGCTGGATTCGCGAGGCAGATTGCCTGGGTGTTGCATTGAGCTACGGACATCGTGATTCAGATCACTCCGGCTCCTCTCGCCATACCGGTCAGCTGCAGGAGCCGATCGCGGCGGGGCGGGCCGAGGGAAGTCGTGTCACGCATGCCGTGCCGGCGGCTGTGGCCCGGAGGTGGACGATTTCCTCGTGCTGAGCGGCGAGCCGCAGCTCGGCGCGATGGGCGTCGATCTGGAGCCGACGAAGGTGACCGTCGCGGACGGTACGCGGACCAACGGCTACGGCATCGCGGCGCTGCAGCAGGCCGCCGAAGCCACCCGGAACGCCCGGTTTTGACGCCCTGACGGACCCCGGACAGCCCCGGACAAGCGCAGGTCACAGCGCTGCCGACCTTGGACGGACCCTGGACGACCCCGGACGCGGACCGCCTCCGCTGACCGAGGTTGTCCGGGTCCTGTCCGGGCCGTGACCTGCGGGAACGCGGCACTGTCCGGGGTTGTGTCCGGGTTCCAATTTTCCTATTCCACTCATTCCGCCCTCGCTGAGGAGTACGACGCCATGACCGTCGAGCCGACCATCCACACCCCGCAGCACCTCGCCCCCGCACCCGTCCACGCCGCGCCGGTCGTGCCGGTCGTCCTGCCGCAGCACCCGATGACCGTGGCCTACCTCCCCGGCACGGACGGCCGGATGGTCGCCGCCTACGTCCCCGTCCCCGCGCCCGCACCACCCGCCGACCAGCCCGGCCCACGCACCGCGGCCGTCTCGCCGTTGCTCATCAACGCAGTGCTCGGCTCTGGTGCGTTCGCCCTCACCAGCCTCGGCCTGTACCTGCTCGACCAGTTCATCGAGGCCCTGGCGCACCTGGTCTATGCGCTCGTCATCCTCGCCGCCATCGTGTGCGGCGCACCGGTCGCGCTGCAGCTGCTGCGCGCGCTGACCGGCGGGAGCAGCCAGACGGTCATCAACGCCAAGCGCGTGAAGGTCGGCCGCATCATCAACCGGGGGCGCTGATGTACTCCACCGACTTGAAGCTGCGCGGCATGCTCCTGGTCGACGGCGAGCCCGTCGTCTGCTCGGGCTGCGGATCCGGGTTCTCGCTGACCCTCGACAAGCGCGGCCCGCGCGAGACCTGGCCGGCCTGGTTGTCGTGTGAGGGCTGCGGGCACGGCGACGACCACCCAGTGATCACGAACGGGCTGGTTGAGCCGGCGATCGCCGCCTGCCCCAACCGCCGCAACGCGAAGGAGCGGGAGCTGTTCACCGCCGAGTGGCGCGACCACACGATCGAGGGCGAGCGGGCCCCGGAGTGGACCCCGGCCGATCTGATCGACGCCGCCCAGGAGTGGCCGAAGGTCGGCCGCAGACAGGCCCGCAGACGGTGGCGGGGCGCTCGGCGCAAGGCGGCCGGTCGGCTGCTCGGCGTCGAGCGGAAGGCCCGCGAGCAGGTCGACCAGATGGCCGGCGGCGCCAAGTCGGCTGCACTGTCCGCGGCGTGGGACTGGCAGACCGGCGGCGCCGGCCCGGCCCCCAAGCCGCGTGGCCGACGGTGCCGTACCAAGGGGTGCCGCGGCGGCTGGATCACCATCACCACCCGGATCCACGGCGACAGCGGCAAAGCCGAGGAGATTAGGGTGCCCTGCAGCACCTGTCACCGGGCAGGCTGACCGC
>CAYNNX010000085.1:0-1724 GCA_964398515.1 uncultured Streptantibioticus sp.
GACTTGTGGTCCCGCACGTCAGCCAGACCATCGACAGCACCGTTGAGGCGATCAACGCGGGGCTGCAGTCGCTTAAGGCGGGCCGAGGCACACTAGGCAAGGTGGCGGTGATCGTGGATCGCGACCTGGCCGTGGGGAAGTGACGGGCGGTCGCTTGTCTTCCTACGGTGATGCGCGCAGGTGAGCGACGACTTCGATGGCGTGCGCACGCACACCATCTCCGAAGCCTTGGCGACATCGATCGCGGCGACCCGCTCGACCAGCTCGGTGGCCTGCTCGATCACCTCCGCCGTGCCCGCCTCGATGTCCTCATCCTGCGCCATTGCCAGCTTCCCCTCTCGCCTCGCACCTGCCTGTACCTGGCGGCGCCTGCCCCAGGGGCCTGCGGGAAGGGAGAATCTGAACGGCGTGCTCGAAGAGGCCTGCGGACGAGTGCTGGTTCCCCCGTGCCAGCCTCTCGCTCCGCGCCTGACGCGGGCGGCCCCCCGTGCCGCCCGCGTCACAAGGCCCTCGCGTCCGCAGACGGCAGGTGGACCAGGGAGGTGTAGCCGCCGTCGACCAGATGCTCGGCGGGCAGCAGGCCGCGGCGCCCCAGCCGGGTGTGGATGTCAGGCGGAACCTGGGCATCGTTGGTGGTGGCCGCGGTGGTGGCAACATCCGTGATCACATTGGCGCCGTCGTGGGAGCACGTCTCGGTGAGATGCGCGACGAACCCCTTCCAGCGGGTGATCTGTCCGCGGCGGGCGTAGCGGGCGGTGAGGTCGTAGGGGGAGGCGATCGCGGCCGACGAGTGCGGCAGCTCGCCGTCCTGGTCGGTGCGCCAGCGCAGGCGGCCTGCCGGATCGCGGTAGTAGTTCCGCACGACGATCTGCCGCAGGGCCTCGGCCTGGGGACCGAATGCACGCTCTGCCCCGTGCGGTGTAGATGTTCCAGCAGTCGGAAGGCGTCGGCGCCGGTGGTGTTGATCCTGGTCTTGGGCCGGGTGGGGTTCTTGCCCAGGCGCACCGGGCGGCCGTAGCGGCGTCCCCACTCCTCGCCCACCAGGTCGTCCAGCAGGTGCGGGACAGTGCCGGCGAGTTCTTCCAGAGCAGCCCGGGCCGCCTCGGTGATCAGCTCCAGCCGGGTCAAGTCGTGCACCGCGGCCAGCACATGGGTGGAATCGATGCGCTGCGTGGTGGGTTCACGTACCAGCCCGGCGACCTTGAGGCGGGGCAGCGCGAGATCGAGCAGGCGGGCGGCGCGATCGCCCCGGGTGAGGCGCTCATGGAAGTCGGCCAGCACACTGTGATGGAAGCCGGGATCGTCCAGCTCCATGGCCAGGGGCGTATTTGAAGTCGATGCGGCAGCGGACCGCCTCGGCGGCCTGCCGGTCCGACAGGTCGAGCAGGAACTGCAGGACACAGACGGTGGGGGCCAACTGGGCGGGTGAGAGGCCCGGGCGCCCGTCGCGCGGGTACCAGTCGGCGAAGTCCTCGTCGCACCACAGCCCGTCCAGCCGGTCCCTGACCCATATCGCCGTCGTGCCGCCCGGGTTGCTCGCCCGCGCGATCTGCGCGGTCAGAGAAGGGACTTGCTCACCGGAACGGGGACGGAGGGACAACGGGCACCTCGATAGTTGCATGGCCTTCGAAACAGCCCCGAGCATGCCTGTTGATCACGCTGCCGCACCGGGAAGCTCCAAGATCCCCGATAGAGTCAAGCTCAGCTTCACACCCCGCCGTTAC